>CAMPGW010000084.1 GCA_946885735.1 uncultured Gammaproteobacteria bacterium | reverse complement strand
GCGAGCCGGGCCTGATGAGCTTCTGCACCGTGCAGGACAACACCAGCTTCGGCGCGGACTTCCGCATCGGCAAGCAGCTGATGGGCCATGGCACGCAATACTCCGGCATCGCCCAGCAGGACGACCACGTCGTGCGCGACGCGGTGGTGGGCTTCGATGCGCGGGTTAGCGGTGAAACCGCGGGCCGCGCCTTCACCATCGCGGCAGGCAACCTGATGAACACGCACGTGGTGTATTTCCGCCATCCGGACTGGGTGCAATGCGAGCTGGTGAGCGCCACCACCAACGACCGCCTGCCCAGCACCCACGGCCTCGACATCCGCCTGCGCGACCAGTACCTGACCACGCTGGCCGGCGGCGCCGGCGTCCAGGGCTTCGGCCGCCTCTATCTGGGCGACAAGACCGAGCGCAACAACGGCACCAACGCCCGCTACATCGTCGAGGTCGGCAGTTCGACGCCGACCACCGCGGCGCGTCCGTACCGGCTGCGCTGCCGCAGTGGCAGCGGCCATACGTTGGGCGACATCGTGCGTTTCAACGTGGCCGACCAGTTCTGACCGAACGCGAGCACTGCGTCACATGCAGGCGCCCCCGCAAGGGGGCGTCTGCGCATGAGAGTTCCGAAACGTGATCGCGCGCAACGATCCGGGGCGCGGCGCGGCTTCACCGGCCTTGCGGTTGTGCAAGACTGAAGCCCCCCCGCTTCGCCGCGCGCCACCGGAGATTCGACCGTGAACGTGACTTCCCGTCTCTGCCTTGCCGGCAGCCTCGTCCTTGGCCTCGGGCTGGCCGCCGGTGGCGCCGACGCGCAGACCACTGACGGTTACCACTCCATCCAGATCTTCCCGGTGGCGGTGGACAGCGGTTCCTTCACCCAGCGATTCAATTTCCGCAATCCCAACAGCGCTCCGGTCAGCATCACTCCGCGCTACTACCCGGGGATGAACACGACCGGCGCGGCCATCGTCTGCCCGGTTTTCGAGATTCCCGCGAACAAGACGGTCAGCTTCGACAGCCTTCGCTTCCTGTGTCCGGCGCTCACCTCGGGGAGCCAGTTCGGCTTCCTTTACACCAGCGAATTGTCGCCGGAGAGCCTTCCGTACGCGGGCTACTCGCGCGTCGCCAACCCGCAGGGCCAGGGCTTCAGCGTCGAGGCGTTCCCTGCACATACCTTCACCTCCGCCGACAGCGTGGTGAACGGCCTGCGCCGACGGGCCGCAGGCGGTGGCATTCCCGCTTTCCAGACCAACTGCTTCTTCGCCAACCTCAACGAAGTGAGCGGTAACTCGGGCCCCACCACCGTCGAATACACGCTCTACAACAACCAGTCCAACGTCATCGGCAATACCGGCGTGTCGGTACTGCAGCCCGGCCAGATCGAGCGCAAGCTGGATATCTTCGGCGCGGTCGGACTCGTGGCTGGCGACTACGACAATGCCTACATGAAGGTCGCCGAGATGAATCCCGACCCGGATTCCGGCGAGCCGGGCATCATGACGTTCTGCACCGTGCAGGACAACACCAGCTTTGGCGCGGACTTCCGCATCGGCAAGCAGGAAACCGGCAATGGCGGGCTCTCCCTGCCCCGCGACTCGCTGGCCTCGCAGGACAACCACGTCGCCCGCGAGACCGTCGTCGCGGCCGACGCCCTCGGCCGCAGTTTCGAGATCGGCACCGGCACGCGCTCCAATACGCATGTCGTGTACTTCCGCCATCCCGACTACGTGCAGTGCGAAATCCTGAACCCGACCAGCGGCGACGCGCGCGCGCTGCCGGCCTACGGCCTGGAAATGCGCATGCTTGACCAGGAAGGCGTGATCGTGGCTGGCGGAAACGCCGTCACCGGCTGGTCCGACGTGTTCCTCGGCGACAAGACCGATCGCAACAACGGTGCCAACACGCGCTACACGATCGAGGTCGAGGACAGCGAGACCAACACCGGGTCGGTCCGCGCCTACAAGCTGCACTGCCGTAGCGGCAGTGGCCATACGCTCGGCGACCTCATCCGCTATCAGGAAGGGACCGGTCGCTTCTGATCCCCGCGGGCGGCCGCCCGGCCGCCTCAGCGGATCCGCGTCAGGCTGTAGTCGCGCAGCTTCAGCCGCGAGCCCTCGCCTGCCTGCACCTTGATCGCCACGTGCCCCAGTGTCGCGTGCGCCACCTCGAACTCCAGCCAGCCCAGGGCCCCGCCAGGGGTTTCCTCGGGGTTGATGGCGGCCTCGGCCAGCGCGCCGTCTTGCCCGAGTGCAACGACGCGAAGCCTGGCATCGTGGCGTCCATCGGCATCGCCCCGCAAGACCAGTCGATAGCGCCCGGGCGGCAATGCCAACGGCGCGGGCGCATCGCGCCCGAGCGCTACGGTGCGCGTGCTGCCTGGAAGGAAATCGAGCCGGTCCAGGCGCAAGACGCGCAGGCGCACGTCCAGCATCGGCACGAGGCGGTGCGGCGGCCACGACGAGCGTTCGAATCCCATCGCCCGGATCCTCGCGGGTTCGAGTTCGGTGTAGCCGCGGGGCGACCCCGGCCGAGTGCTCAGGACGTAGACGCGTGCGTAGGCCTCGTCGACGGCCGTCATGAACCCGAGATCCGCCAGCGAGCTCGTGTCGATGGTGATCACGTGGCGGCCGAAGGTGTACAGCAAGGTGGTCTTGAGTTGCGCGGGCTCGAAGCCATCGATCCGCGCGCCATCGAGCAGGATGACGTCGTCGTCGCCGATGCGCGCGGCGAGCTCGCCGATCGTAGCCATCGCGCCGTCGTTGTCGCGCTTGCCGATCTGGAGCCCCGACAGCGCCAGGTACCAGGCCGCCGATGCGACCAGCGCCGCACCGAGCCATCGGCGAGCGGCGGGCGTGGGTAGCCAGGCGAGCGCGCAGCACAGCAGCAACAGCGCGTACGGCACCAGTTCGCTGAGCACGTAGCGGGCGTAATACGGCTGGTAGGGCGCGACCCAGTTGAGCAATGCCGCATACGCGGTGAAGGCGGAGACGAAGAACAACAGGAGGCGTCCACGAGCCGGCAGCCGCGCCTGCGCGAGCGCGAACAACGCGATGAAGGCCGGCGGCCCCAGGTGCATCGCGGTGACGACGAGGTTGGTGCGCGCGACGCTGTCCCAGCCTGCCTGCACGAGGCCCGGGAACTGTCCCAGCACCTCATGTCCCTGGTAATGGCGGGTGAAGCCCAGCTGCCAGGCCTTGTAGGCGGCCAGGGGCAGCAACAGCAGCAGGGCCGGGCCGATCAGGCGATCGAGGCGGCTGATGGCGCGAGCCAGCGCCGCCATCGCGGGGCGATCCCGCGCGGCCCATGCCGCCGCCCACGTCGCCGCGACGGCCAGGCCCAGGATCGCCAGTGCCAGTCGCCAGTTGGGCCCCAGCAGGGGCGCGAACACGTCTTCGTGGATGTCGAGCGCGTAGCGTCGCGACCACGCCAGCCCGTAGGCCACCGAACCAAGGTAGGCCAGCACGACGAGCAGCGACCACGCGCTGAGCATCCGCGCGCGCACGCGGTCGGCGTCGCAGGCCAGGGCCACCACCGAGACCGCGAGGACCAGCGGCAGGTACATGAAGCCGGAGATGCGGGTGAGGAACAGGCAGCCCATGGCGAGCACCGACAGCCACAGCCAGCGCGACGGCCGGTGTTCGCGCGGCGCCTGCGCGTACATGGACAGGAAACAGAACGCGGCCGTGGAGAAGGCCAGGGTCGGCACCTCGGTGACCGGAAACTTCGAGAAGAAGGCATGCAGCGGATTGGCCGCCAGCAACAAGCCCGCCGCCAGCCCGATGTGGCGCGTGCCACTGAGTTCGGCGGCGAGGCGCTGGAAACAGACAATCGAGAGCAGAGACAGGACCAGCAGGCCGAGGCCGCTCGCGCCGACGCCCGCCACCGACGCCGCCAAGGCCAGCCAGACCGGGAACAGGTGATAGAACTGAAAGCTCAAGGACGGCTTCTCGCCCTCGCCGGTATAGACACCGGGGACGAAGGGATCCACGACGTTCAGTCGCCGGTATTCGGCGAATCCGTCGGTGCCGGCGAGGCGATCGAAGGCGTGGTCACCGACCGCGATGCCCCCCGTGCGCATCACGTGGGTCGCCATGTTGGCGTAGACGCCAGGATCCTGTCCGCCGAGCACGTACTGGTAGGTCGGCAGCCGGAACAGCAGCGCCAGCGCCAGCACCGCCAGCAGCGGGACGAGGCGAAGGCCGAGTGGCGACGCCGGCGTCGGCGCGGCACGCCAGTGGTAGGCCGCGGTGGCGATGATGGCGAACAGCCACACTGCCCAGGCCTGGAAGGCACCGGCGAGCGCGAGGCCCAGGCCGCCGAGGCTGGCGGCAAGGATGAAAACCAGCACGCGTTCCAGCAGTGCATCGGCGTGCCACCGGCCGGGCGTCGGCGCCATCCCCCGCGCCGGTGCGGGCATCAAGGCACCGCGCGGATCACGATGCGTGACACCGACAGCTTCGACGCTTCGACAACGCGGATACGCACTTCGAGATCGGTCGCGGGTTGCTCCAGCGTGAAGCCGAGCACGGCGATGCCATCCGGCGACGGCGGTGTCCGCAGCACGGCCTCCTCCAGGTTCACGGCCGCCAGCACCTCGGTGCCCTTACCGCGGGCGACGTCCAGGTACACCACGCCCGCATGGCCCTCGTGCACGGCACCCTGCAGCGCAACCTGGTAGTTGCCAGCGGGCAGGGCAACGTAAGGTCCGAACATCAGCCAGCCGGCCCGTCCGGTGGAGGAAAGTCCACGGCCGAGGACCCGCTCCCCGACTTCGGTGCCGATGCGCACGTCGTCGGTCGAGATCGAGTGCTCCTGCGTGGGGGTCGACGCGCTGGCGTTCGATGCCGTGGCGCTCGTTGCCGTCGCGTCCGTCGCCTGTTCGTTCACCGCGGCGTCCGACGCGGGCATCGCGCTCGTCGCGGGTGGCGACGGCGGCGGCGTGCGTTCGCACCCTGGGAGGAGGGCCAGCAGTGCGAGGGCGGTCGCGATGCGGACCGGCAATGGGTTCGACGTCATGGCAGGCGTCCAGGCGGCAGGGCGGAAAGTATAGAACGCCGGCTCATGCTGCCGAATTCGCGTCCGGTGCCGGCAGGCCCAGAAGTTCGATGCCGTCGAGCGAAAGCTGCGTCCGCGCGTCCACGAACAGCCGCGTCTCCAGGTCCGCAACGTCGGCCTCGAGCACGAAATTCGTCGCCAGCAGGCAATCTCCCGCCGCCTCGGCGCGCACGAGCAAGGCGTGCAGCAGCAGCCGCTGGCCCTGCGACGCCACGATCTCGAGATAGGCATCGGTATCCTCCGCGCCGTGCCACTGGCCGAGCACGCGCAACCGATAGTGGCCCGCGGGCAGGCGGGCGTACGGGCCGTACACGAGGAAGCCGCCGCGCCCGTCGGTGTCCAGCCGGCGGTGCTCGAGCGTGCCGACCTGGCGCTGCAGGCGCGGATCGGTGACCGGGAACCAATAACGCGGGTTCGGACGCCAGGCATGGTCCCATGCACCGTCGAGCACCAGTCGCATGAGTTGTTGCGTGCTGTCCCGCCAGCTCTGTCGCGGCATGCCTTCCGATGCGGGGGCGCTTCCGGCCTCGTGCAATTGCAGCCAGTGCCGGATCGCGGCCGCGAGGTCCCAGGGCGCGTAGCCTTCGAAGTAGAACGCGTGTTCGCCGGCCACTTCCTCGAAGATCGGCAGCTTGCGCGCGATGATCGGCAGGCCGTGGCGCGCGGCCTCCACCAGCGGCAGGCCGAAACCCTCGGCTTCCGAAGCGAAGATCAGCGCCGCGCTGGCGTCGTACAGCGCGTTCAGCCGCGCGTCGCCGATGCCCTCGAACCAGTGCAAACGCCGTCCTCGCTCCGGATGGTTGCGCAACTGCGCCGCGAAGTCGTCCATCAGCCATCCGAGCTTGCCGACCATGGCGAGGTTGGCGTCCACGCCTGCTTCCCACAGCAGTTCGAACGCCGCCAGCACCTGGGCGTTGCCCTTGCGCGGCTCGAGGGTGCCGACCATCAGGAATGTCGGGCGGTCGCCCAGCGCGGCGATGTCGGCGGCGGAATCGCCGTCGTCATCCGCCGGCGTGGCGCGGTCCGGGTCGGAGCCGTGGTGGAAATGCCCGATCGCCAACGGCCGCAACCTCGGCGGCCGCGACTGGTCGCACCACTCCAGCACCTCGCCGGCGACGGTACGCGAAACGCAGCACAGGCCGTCGGCCAATGTGGAGATCGCGCCGAACCAGTCCTGCAACACCTTTACGCTGCCCGGGTTGACGCGCTCCGGCAGGTGGATCGGCACCAGGTCGTGCAACAGGAAGTAGAGGCGGACACCGCGCCGCCGCAGGCGATCGAAATAGTCGTAGTGCAGCGGCACGATATGCGCCGACAGGTCGAGGCCGAGAAAGACATCGCCGGGCGCGGCATCGAGCACGGCGTCGGGGCCTGGCTCGCCGGCGCGGTCCATGAAGCGATGCACGAACGCGCGCGCGTAACGGAACACGCCTTCGTCGGAAAAATAGACCGGCTCGACGCGATACTCGCCCCAGCGCCCGGACAGCAGTTCGCGCAGCACGTTGCGCACCACCCGCTGGATGCCGGTGCGCGCATCGTGCTGGGCGAAGTAGGAAACATCCACGATCAGCTGGCGCGCCCGCCCCGGCGGCGGGAGGCACTCCGACTGCGCGGCCGCGAGGCGGCGGCCGACGCCAGCCTCCACCGCCAGGTCCTTGAACAAGGGCGCCAGCTTCGCGCTCTGGCGGCCCAAGGCGGCCCAGCGCGCCTGCTCCGAATCCGCTTCCGCGTCGGCACGCGGCGCTTCGGCCTGCGCCACCCGTGCCTCCATCGCCTCCAGGGCCACCCGCGCGGAGCGCTCCCAGGAGAAGCGGCCGGTGCGCTCGGCGCCGTGTTCGATCAGGCCCCGTCGGAACGCCTCGTCGGTGAGCGCGCGCACGATCATCGCGCTCATCGCCGTCGGGGAATCAGGTGGGAACATCGCGTCCGGGTAGCCGATCACTTCGGGCAGGCTGCTGGCGTCGGCGCCGATCACCGGTGCGCCGCAGGCCATCGCCTCGAGCGCCGGCAATCCGAAGCCCTCGTAGAAGGACGGGAAGACGTACAGCTCGCAGGCGTTGTACATCGCGACCAGGTCGGGGTCCGGCACGAAGCCGACGAAGCGGACGTCGTCCTGCGCGAGACCGCAGCCAGCGGCGACGGCAACGAGGGCCTGGTACTCGCGCGCGGGCGGCTTCCCGACGATCACCAGTTGCCGGCGCTGGCGGATGGGCTCCGGCAGCAGGCCATAGGCGCGGACCAGGCCGGCGATGTTCTTGCGCTCGTCGAAGCCGCCGGCGTACATCACGAACGGGCGCGAGATCCCGTAGCGCGCGGCAAGGGCGGCATCGCGATGCGCGTTCGCGGGCAGGCGCTGGAAGATCGGATCGATCGATCCGGAGATGTTCACGACCCGCTCGCCCGGCAGGCCGAGCAAGCGCAAGGCCTCCGACCGCGTGTGGTCGGAGATCGCCAGCCACAGGTCGGCGCGGCGCAGGTCCTGCACACGCTCCTCGTACCAGCGACGTGCGCGCGGATCCGACAGGTACATCTCGCTCATCGCCATCGGGATCAGGTCGTACAGGGTCACCGCGGTGCGGACCCGCGGCGCGCTGCCACGCCCGACCGACGCAGCCACCGCGTCGCCCCAGCCCTCGAACAGCGACGCGACGTGGACGATATCCGGCCGCAGGGCGTGCAGGAAATCCTCTCGAAGCACTTCGGCCACGCGCAGCTTCCACGGCTCCGGGTTTTCGTGGACGGCGGCGGGAAACGGGTTGTCCCAGACCACGATGCGGTCCTGCGGCAGCAGGCCGTCGAAGGCCGCGCGGATGTCTTCCACGGCGTCGGGCAGCGCGCCGTTGAGCGCGATCCAGAACTCATGCCCGCGTGGCTCGCGCAACATCGCCAGCGCCAGGCTCCGCGAGTAGCGGCCGATGCCGCGGATGCGGCTGCCTTCGCCCTGGCAGGCCTGGAGGTCGATCACGATGCGCATCAGCGAGGGTCCTCGCTCGCGCCCGTGTTCTCCAGGACCGGGCAGCGGGCGAGGATGCGTTCGGCGTCCTCGCTCAGCGCCAGCACGGCCGGCCGCACCTGCGCGATGGCCGCTTCGGCAGGCGCCTGGTCGGGATCGGTGGGAGCCTGCGCGGACGGATGCGTCGCGGCGACGCGTGCGCGCGTGCCCCGCGCAAAGATGACGGCGCGGCGCAGGGGCTCGGTCAGCCGCCACGACCGGCTCGTCACGATCGCCTGGAAGTCCTGTTGGGCCCGCGCCAGCATCGCCAGGGTCGCCTGCAACTCGGCAGTGGCCGCGGTCCAGCCGGCTTCGGCGGCCTGGCGCGCGGCGCGGGCGTCGAGCAGCGAACGCGACAGGCCCGCCACCGTTTGTTCGGTGCCCTGCAGGCGCGCGGCGAGGACGCCGCTTCGCGCTTCGGCGTCCTGCAGTTTCGCGGCGAGCGCGGCACTTCGCGCTTCGGCGTCCTGCAGGTTCGCGGCGAGCGCGGCCTGCTGCTCGGCCGCCCGGTCGGCGAGCGCCGCAAGTTCGGCGACGCGCTCGCCCAGCGACGCCACCCGTGCGTCGCACTCGGCCAGTTCGGCCTGCGCGTGGCCAAGGCGCGCCTGGTGGCTGGCGAGTGCTTCATGGACTCGCGCCAGGTCCTCGTCCTTTTGCGCGACGATGCGCTCGAGCCGCTCGATCGTCTCGGCGCGCAACCGTGCCAGCGCCTCGACCTCGCCGATGTGCTCGAGCAGGCCTTCCTCGTGGCGCCGATGGTCCAGGATCTCGCGGGTGAGGAAATCGTCGAAGACGTTGGGCGGCGTCGCGAAGGCACCGGCGAGGTCCTCGTGCTCGCTCGCCAGGTAGAACCGATTGAGGCCATCGTTGTAGACGAAGGCGTAACCACGATCCACGATCAGCGACTCCCAGGCCTCGTGCGTGCTCACCGCGGCGTTGGGCTCGGTCGCCTCCACCAGGATGACCCAGGGCCGCACGCGGGCCAGGTCGATGCCGCGCAGCACCGCCGGCTCGTCGCCCTCCGCGTCTACCTTGAGGAAGTGCACCTGCCGCACGTCGTGCTCGGCGCATATGTCATCCAGCGGCCGGACGCGCACCTTCCGCGCGACCACCCCATGGCCGGCGGCCTGGTGCCGGCGGGCGAACTCGGCGCTCGAGGTGGACAGCCCGCTGTCGATCACCTCATGGAAGTCCAGGACGCCCTCGGCGGCGCCGGCCGCAAGGCACAGGTTGATGTCACGCGGCCGATCCTGGCACAACCGCAGGTGCCAGGCCTCGACCGGCTCGAGGTTGATGCCGCGCCAGCCGCGGTCGTAGAAGGCTTTCGTCACCGAGTCGATGCGCGGGTCCTGCGCGCCGACATCGATGTAGAAGCCGGCCTCGACTCCGCGGAACACCCGCGCCAGCATCACGTCCTCGAAGTTCTGCGCGTAGGAAACGAAACTCACGACACTCTCAGTTCGATGCTCGGCGGTACCCAGGCCAGGCCGATGAAGGAGGGCTTGTCGAGGTTGGCCACGGTGAATATGAGGGCCAGGTCGCGCCATTCGTAGTTGTGTTCCAGGTGGGTCTCGCTGCTCACCAGCGCGGTGGATACCGAATACGTGCCGGCCCCGAGGTTCATCGGGAAGCGGACGCTGAAATCGACCGTTGCGCCGGCATCCACCACGCTGAGCGCCTGCTCGGTGTAGTGGGTATTGGTACCGAACACGGTGGCGCCAAGGCGGTCCTTGATCATGTAGCCGAAAACCAGCCGGGCGACCGGCGCGTGCACGCGCGCGCGCACCCGCAGCTCGACGTCCTGGCCGACGTTGACGAACTCCACCGGCGCGCCGCCGGCGTCGTGCAGGCTGATCTGCGCGACGGTCGCCTCGCCCGTGCCGGAGGTCGTCTGCGTCCGGCCGTCGTCGAGGCGGGTGACGGTGACGGTCTGGTTCTCGCGTTGGGCGATGAGGGCGTTGTAGTAGTCCATCACCTCCTCGACGCCGCCGTCCTTGATGAGCCGGCCCTGGTCCAGCAGGATCGCCCGGCTGCACAGTTGCTGGACCGCCGAGCGGTCGTGGGAAACGATCAGCAGCGTGGTTCCGCGCTCGCGGAACTGGCGGATCCGGTCGAAGCTCTTGTGCTGGAAGTAGGCATCGCCCACCGCCAGGGCCTCGTCCACGATCAGGATGTCTGGCCGCACCGCGGTCGCCACGCCGAAGGCGATGCGCATCTGCATGCCGCTGGAATAGGTTCGCACCGGCTGGTCGAAGTATTCGCCGATCTCCGCGAAGGCCTCGATCTTCGGCAACATCCGCTCGATCTCCGCCTGCGGGTGACCCATCAGGCCGGCGGCGTGACGGCAGTTGTCGCGGCCACTGAGGTCGGGATTGAAGCCCATGCCCAGCTCCAGGATCGCCGAGACGCTGCCCATCGCCACCACCCGTCCCTCGTTCGCGCGCGCAGTGCCCGTCACCAGCTTGAGCAGGGTGCTCTTGCCGGCGCCGTTCTGGCCGACGATGCCGATGGCCTCGCCACGCGCGATGCTGAAGGAGACGTGGCGCAGGGCCCAGTGCTCGGTGGCCGGGCGGGCGGGCCACCCCAGCCAGGACCGCACGCGCTGCCACGCCGTCGGGTAGCTTCGGTAGACCTTGCCCAGGTCCACGACCGAGAGCAGCGTCTCGCTCACAGCACGTCCACCATGTCGGGCGCGGCGCGCCGGAACAGCAGCAATGCGGCGCCGAGCAGGAGCACGGACACTCCGGCCACCCACAGCACGCCCGGCCCTGCGGGGGACTGCTGGTACAGGATGACCTGTTGGTAGGCGTCCACGATCGACGCCATCGGATTGAAGGCAATGGCGGTGCGGAACTGCGCCGGAACGATGCTCGGCATGTACACGATCGGCGTGAGCCAGAACCACAACTGCAGCACGATGCCCATCACCTGGCCTACATCGCGCACGAACACGTTGAGCACGCCCAGCAGCAAGCCCAGCCCGAGCGCGAAGGCCACCGTGACCAGCGTCAATGGCAGCAGCCACAGCAACTCGAGCGTCGGCAGGTGGCCCATCAGCAGGAAGATCGCGAGCATCGCCAGGAACAGCATCAGGTTGTTCACCAGCGCCGACCCGACCACGATCAGGGGCAGGCAGATCCGCGGGAACACGATCTTCTTCAGCAGGCCGGCGTTGTCCACGAAGATCGTCAGGCAGCGACTGGTGATCTCGCTGAAGAGCGACCAGGCCAGCAGCCCGGCCATCAGGTAGATCGCGTAAGCGTGCTTGTGGGTGATGCCGGGCAGGCGCGCGGCGAGTACCTCGGACAGCACCAGGGTGAAGATGGCGACCTGGGCCAGTGGTTGCAGCACCATCCAGATGGCGCCCAGGTGGCTTCGTGCGACCCGCGCGCGCAGGTCGTTCCTCACCGAGGACACGATGAAGAAGCGAAAGCGCCACAGTGCGCGGTACAACTCCAGCACGTCGGAAAGCCCTGGGGCCGCGCCCTGGCGACCGGAGCGCGAATGATAGCTGGCAAGCCTCGGTGCCACCAAGGCGCCGAGGACTGCCCGAGCACGCCGTTCAGTCGGCCAGGAGCTCGCGGGCGAGCGCCGCCGCCGAGTCGCGCCACCGGTGCAGCGGCACCCGCGAGGGGTCGGCGTGGGACCCGCGCGCGCGGCGTTCGATCCAGGCCAGGATCGCTTCCGCAAGCAGGTCGGCGTCGTCGGCCCGGAAATAGTCGGCGCCCTCGCCTGCGATTTCGCGGAACACCGGCAGATCGCGCGCGAGGATCGGCAAGCCCATTCGCGCGGCCTCCACCACCGGCAGCCCATACCCTTCGCCGAACGAGGCCGCAAGCAGGGCATCGCAGTCCTCGTACGCGGCCAGCAGTTCGGCGTCGTTCGCGCCATCGAGCCAGTGCAGACGTCGGCCGCGTTCACGGTGGCCGTGGAGGCGCGCCAGCAACTCGGCACCGCACCAGCCCGGGCGACCGGCGATCACCAACTCGACTGGCACCCCGCGCGCCCACAGCACTTCGAACGCGGCCAGTGCCTGCGCGTGCGCCTTGCGCGGCTCGAGTGTGCCTACCATCAGCCAGCGCGTGCGTCCCGGTGTGCGTGGCGCAAGGCGTCGGCCGGCCGGGACCAGCGAGTGCAGGTCATCGCCCAGCGGAAATGCGGAGACGCGGGGCATGCCTGGACGTGCCAACACGGCCAGCGCGCCGCGCGCATCGCCGGCCACCTGCTCCGAGATGCACAGGACCCGGTCGGCGTGTTCGGCCACCATCCGCCACCATCTTTCGAACGCCGCCTGGGTGCCGGGCGGGAACCAGTCCGGATGCTGCAGGGGCAGGAGGTCGTACAGGACGAAGCCGATGCGCACCTGCCTTGCGCGAAGCGCCGCCACGGCGGTCCGCGCCTGCCCCGCGTGCTCACGCACCAGGTCGAGTCCGATGAATACGTCGCCCGGCGCCGGCGCCACCGCCACGTCCGCGCCCGCCTCCGCGGACGGCAGGCCGAGCAGTCTGCCGAGGTAGGCGCGCGCATGGACGTAGTGCCCCTGGTCAGTCAGCCGCACCGGCTCCACCCGCCATCCGGAAGGCGGTTGCAGCAACCACTCGACGAGGATGCGGCCGGAGACGCGCGGGATGCCGCCGAAGGCGTCCTCGCGCGCCAACTCGGTGACGTCCACGTACAGGCGTTCGGGCCGGCGCGGCGCGGGCACGGGGGGATGTCCCGCGCAACGTCGCAGCAGGTCGGACGCATCGGCAAAGGCCGACGCATCGCCCGGCTGCGCGCCCGCGAGCGGAGCGGGCGCTGCGCTGGCGGGCTGCAGCCACTGCCGCAGGCGTCGCAGGGGAGCGGTCAGGCGCCAACTCAGGCTGCGGTGCATACGGTCGATGTCGTCGGCCAGGCGGCGACGTTCGTGCTCGACTTCCTGGAGCGCCAGCACCCAGGCCGCATGGCGGCTCAGCGCTTCGGAATCGTCGCCGGCGGGGGGACTGTGCATCGAGGCTCCCGCGGCCGGGGCGACCGCGGCCGCATTATGCCGGTATTGGCGCCGCGGGCTGGAGCGGGTGAAGGGAATCGAACCCTCGTCAGTTGCTTGGGAAGCAACAGCTCTACCATTGAGCTACACCCGC
>CAMPGW010000083.1 GCA_946885735.1 uncultured Gammaproteobacteria bacterium | reverse complement strand
TTCGACATCGACGCCAACGGCATCCTGCACGTGACCGCCAAGGACAAGAAGACCAACAAGGAACAGCGGATCGAGATCAAGGCGGGCTCCGGCCTGTCCGAGGAGGAGATCCAGCAGATGGTGCGCGACGCCGAGGCCAATCGCGAGGAGGACAAGAAGTTCCATGACCTCATCACCGCGCGCAACTCGGCCGACGGCCTGATCCACGCGACGCGTTCGGCGATCAAGGACCACGGTTCCAAGGTGCCCGGCGAGCAACTGGGAGCGATCGAGACGGCGGTGGCCGATCTCGAGTCGGCGATGAAGGGCGACGACAAGGCCCAGATCGAGGCCAAGACCAACGCCTTGCAGCAGGCCGCGCAGTCGCTGTACGCCGCCGCGTCCTCCGGTGCGGGTGCGCCGGGCGAGGGCGAAGCCGGCCCCGGTCCGTCCGGCGGCCAGTCCGAGGACGTGGTGGACGCCGAGTTCACCGAGGTCAAGGACGGCGATCGCAAGTAAGCTGAGCGGCCGAAGCGGCGCCCCGACAGGCGCCGCTCCGGCCTTCACCGCCCGCGTGGCGCCGGTCCGGCCGGTCTTCGCGGGCGATTTGCTGTCTGGGTACCACGGGGCACGACCGGTCGATGAGCACCGCTGAAATGAGCAAGCGCGATTACTACGAAGTCCTGGGCGTGGCACGCAACGCCAGCGAGGACGACCTCAAGAAGGCGTATCGCCGACTGGCGATGAAGCACCATCCGGACCGCAACGCGGCCGGTGATGCCCAGGCCGAGGCCGCCTTCAAGGAGGCCAAGGAGGCCTACGAGGTCCTGTGCGATCCCGGCAAGCGCCGGGCCTACGACCAGCACGGCCACGCCGCGTTCGAGCACGGGATGGGCGGCGGCGGCGGCCCGGGCTTCGGCGACGTCAACGACATCTTCGGCGACATCTTCGGCGACATCTTCGGCGGCGGCCGCCAGCGCGGCCCGCGCCGCGGCGCCGACCTGCGCTACGTGATGGAACTCGACCTCGAAGAGGCGGTGTTCGGGATCGAGAAGCAGATCCAGATCCCGACCCTGGTCGCCTGCGAGCCCTGCCACGGCTCGGGTTCCGAGGATGGCAAGATCGAGACCTGCCGCACCTGCGCCGGTCGCGGCCAGGTGCGCATGCAGCGCGGCATCTTTTCCGTGCAGCAACCCTGTCCGGCCTGCGCCGGCCGCGGCCAGACCATCGCCAAGCCCTGCAAGTCCTGCCGCGGCAACGGGCGCGTGCAGAGCGAGAAGACGCTGCAGGTCAAGATTCCCGCGGGCGTGGACAATGGGGATCGGATCCGCCTGCAGGGCGAGGGCGAGGCCGGCCCCGGCGGCGCTCCGGCGGGCGACCTCTACGTCGAGGTCAACGTGCGCGAGCACGAGATCTTCCAGCGCGATGGCGACGACCTGTATTGCGAGGTGCCGATCCGCTTCTCGCAGGCCGCGCTCGGCGCGGAGGTCGTGGTGCCCACGCTCGAAGGCGAGGCGCTGATCAAGGTGCCGTTGGAGACCCAGACCGGCAAGCTGTTCCGCCTGCGCGGCAAGGGCGTGAAGTCGGTGCGCAGCCACGGCCACGGCGACCTGATGTGTCGCGTGGTGGTGGAGACGCCGGTCAACCTGACGGCGCGCCAGCGCGAGCTGCTCAAGGATTTCGAAGCGACCTTCGAAGGCGAGGAGGGCGCGCGCCACTCGCCGCGGTCCTCGAGCTTCCTCGACGGCGTGAAGTCGTTCTGGGACAGGATGACGTCCTGATGCCCTCCGGCCGCCGCGCCCAATGACCCGTTCCGCCCCGATTCGGCTGCTGGTGCATGGCGCCAGCGGGCGCATGGGTCGGGCCGTGCTGCGACTGGCACTCGAAGACGATCGATTTGCCGTGGTGGCTGCCGCTTCGCGTGCCGGCGAATCCCTGGAGGGCGCGCCCGGCCTGGCCGCGGCGGACCTGGAGACGGCGCCGGACTTCGACCTTGCCATCGATTTCAGCCTGCCGGACGGCTTCGATGGGATCCTGTCGCTGTGCGTGGACCGCAATGCCGCCCTGGTCAGCGGCACCACCGGGCTCGCGCCGGCCCAGCAGGCACGCCTGGAGCAGGCGTCGGGACGCATCGCCACCCTGGTCGCCGCCAATTTCAGCCTCGGCGTAGCCGTGCTGGAGGATCTGCTGAAGCGCGCCACGGCGGCGCTGCCGGACTGGCCGCTGTCGCTGGTGGAGACCCACCACGTCCACAAGCTCGATGCCCCCTCGGGCACGGCGCTGGCGCTGGCGCGCGCGGCGCAGGCCGTGAACGGGCGCGCGCCCGCCATCGAATCGCTGCGCGAGGGCGAGGTTGTGGGCATCCACCGGCTGGCCTTCGCCGGCCCCGGCGAAACGCTCGAGCTCGGCCACGTCGCCGGCGACCGCGAGATCTTCGCCCGCGGGGCACTGCATGCCGCCACCCTGGTGGTGGACCGCGGCCCCGGCGCCTACCGGCTGGGCGAGCTGTTGTTCGACTGAGCGAGCGGCGGTGGCGAGGGCGTTTTCCGTTTCCCTTTTCGGCCCCGCCCGGCTAAACTTCCCGCTCGCCTGAACTCCCTTTTTCGCATCGGGTCCCGCGCCGCGGGATTCGCGCTCCGGCACGGTCGGAACGTCGCGGGGAGTCCACCCAACCAAGGCGAGCGCCGTGAACCAACCCGCCATCCTTGCCCTCGAAGACGGAACCGTGTTCGAGGGTGTATCCGCAGGCGCCGCCGGTCTTTCGGTGGGCGAGGTCGTCTTCAACACGGCGATCACCGGCTACCAGGAAATCCTCAGCGATCCCTCCTACGCCCGCCAGCTCGTAACCCTGACCGCTCCGCACATCGGCAACACCGGCTGCACCGTCCAGGACGACGAGGCCCGGCAAGTCTTTGCCGCCGGCCTGATCGTGCGCGACATGCCGCGGCGACCGAGCAACTGGCGCAGCCAGGTCAGCCTGCCGGACTGGCTGAAGGCGCGCGGCATCGTCGCCATCGCCGAGATCGACACCCGTCGCCTGACCCGCCTGCTGCGCGACCGCGGCGCCCAGAACGGCGCGCTGATGGCGGGCGAAATCGACGTGGACAAGGCCATCGAGTGCGCGCGCAAGTTCCCGGGCCTGAAGGGCACGGACCTGGCCAAGGACGTGTCGGTGCGCGAGAGCTACGCGTGGACCGAGGGCGAGCTAGACCTGGACCGCCAGCGCTTCGCCGCCGCGCCGGCGCTGTACCACGTGGTCGCCTACGACTACGGCGTGAAGACCAACATCCTGCGCATGCTCGCCGAACGCGGCTGCCGCATCACCGTCGTGCCCGCGCAAACCCCGGCCGACGACGTGCTCGCGCTCAAGCCGGACGGCGTGTTCCTGTCCAACGGGCCTGGCGACCCGGCCCCCTGCGATTACGCGATCGAGGCGACGCGCGAATTCGTGCGCGCGCGCCTGCCGCTGTTCGGCATCTGCCTGGGCCACCAGCTGCTCGGGTTGGCCGCCGGCGCCACCACCTCGAAGATGAAGTTCGGCCACCACGGCGCCAACCATCCGGTGATCGACCTCGATACCGGCCGGGTGATGATCACCTCGCAGAACCACGGTTTCGCGGTGGACGAGCCGACGTTGCCGGCCAATGTGCGCGTCACCCATCGCTCGCTCTTCGACGGCTCCAACCAGGGCATCGAGTTGCGCGATGCACCCGCCTTCAGCTTCCAGGGCCACCCGGAAGCAAGCCCGGGACCGCACGACGTGGCCCCATTGTTCGATCGTTTCGTGGCCTCCATGGCCGCCGCCCAACCCTGAGGAAGAGAAGATGAAAGCGATGCTGCGCACCTGTTTCCTGCTGGCGAGCCTGCTGTCGGTCCCGGCCTGGGCCGCGGAGGCGGACGAGAAGGACATCGAGCGGCTGACCGACCTGGTGGTGGCGGCGATGCCGTTCGGCGTCGTCTTCGATGGCGCCCAGGCCCGGGATCCCAACTGGCCCCTCGAGGACAAGGCGAAGAACGCGACCGCCGGGCAACTGGCCTGCCTCCGCGGCGAGATGTCCAGCGCGGGCTACCGACGCGGCAAGCGCGCCGAGGTCGTGGCGTACGCCGCCGCGCACCCGGCCAACGTCAAGCGCGACATCGAGCTGCTGGAGGCTGGCGCCGCCGATCTGTTCGGGCGCTTCGTCCGCGCCGGCGCGGAACAGGAAGCCACGGGCAAGCCCGCCGACATCGATGCCATCGTCGCGTCCGCCGGCGCCGCCGAGGCGATGTCGCTCACGCAGCTGACCACCGCCGCCCAGTACGCCGACCTGCGCACCCTGATCGGTTTCGGCGCGATGTTCGACGCCGCCGACGAGGGCGCGGCCGAGATGGAGAAGCGAGGCGAGGACCAGGGCATGCAGATCGGCGCGATGCTCATGATCAAGGCCGTGCGGACCTGCGACCTGCCCCTGTCGGTCTTCAAGTAAGCCGCCCCGGACACCACGGAAGTACCCCATGCCCAAGCGCTCAGACCTTCGCAGCATCCTGATCATCGGCGCCGGGCCGATCGTGATCGGCCAGGCCTGCGAATTCGACTACTCCGGCGCCCAGGCCTGCAAGGCGCTGCGCGAGGAGGGCTACCGGGTGATCCTGGTGAACTCCAACCCGGCCACGATCATGACCGACCCGGACATGGCCGACGCCGTGTACATCGAGCCGATCAACCCGGCCACGGTCGAGCGCATCATCGCCAAGGAAAAACCCGACGCGCTGCTGCCGACGATGGGCGGCCAGACCGCGCTCAACTGCGCGCTAGACCTCGCCGATGCCGGCATCCTGGACAAGTACGGCGTGGAACTGATCGGCGCCTCGCGCGAGGCCATCCGCATGGCCGAGGACCGCGAGCTGTTCCGCATCGCCATGGCCGAGATCGGCCTGGAGTGCCCGAAGGCCGAGATCGCGCGCTCGCTCGACGAGGCGATCGACATCCAGTCGCGGGTCGGCTACCCGACCATCATCCGGCCGAGCTTCACCCTCGGCGGCAGCGGCGGCGGCATCGCCTACAACCGCGAGGAGCTGGTCGAGATCACCACCCGCGGGCTCGAGCTCTCGCCCACCGGCGAGGTGCTGATCGAGGAGTCGGTGCTGGGCTGGAAGGAATTCGAGATGGAGGTCGTCCGCGACACCGCGGACAACTGCATCATCGTCTGCTCGATCGAGAACCTCGATCCGATGGGCGTGCACACCGGCGACTCGATCACCGTCGCGCCGGCGCAGACGCTCACCGACAAGGAATACCAGCGCCTGCGCGACGCCTCGATCAAGGTGCTGCGCAAGATCGGCGTGGACACCGGCGGATCCAACGTGCAGTTCGGCGTCAACGCCGAGAACGGCCGGGTGGTGGTGATCGAGATGAACCCGCGGGTGTCGCGTTCCTCGGCGCTCGCCTCCAAGGCCACCGGCTTCCCGATCGCCAAGGTGGCGGCGAAGCTGGCCGTCGGCTACACGCTGGACGAGCTGCGCAACGAGATCACCGGTGGCCGCACGCCGGCCTCGTTCGAGCCGACGATCGACTACATCGTCACCAAGATTCCGCGCTTCGCGTTCGAGAAATTCCCGGCCACCGACGCACGCCTGACCACGCAGATGAAGTCGGTGGGCGAGGTGATGGCGATGGGCCGCACCTTCCAGGAATCGCTGCAGAAGGCGCTGCGCGGCCTGGAGATCGGCAAGGTCGGCCTCGACCCGACCGGCCACGCCGGCAACGGCGAGGACGGGCTGCTGCGGATCCGCCGCGACCTCAAGGAGCCCGGTCCCGAGCGCCTGTTCCAGGTCGCCGAGGCCTTCCGCGCCGGCCTGTCGGTGGACGACGTGTACCGGCTGAGCTTCATCGACCCCTGGTTCCTCGACCAGATCGAGGAACTGGTGGCGATGGAGGGCGAGGTGCAACGCGACGGGCTGGACGCGCTCGACGCCCGCCGCCTGCGCCAGCTCAAGCGCAAGGGCTTCTCCGACATTCGCCTTGCGCAGCTCACCGGCACCGACGAATCCGCGATCCGCGCATTGCGCCGCGCCTTCGGCGTGCGTCCGGTCTACAAGCGCGTGGACAGCTGCGCGGCCGAGTTCGCCACCGACACCGCCTACCTGTACTCGACCTACGAGGACGAGTGCGAGGCGAACCCGACCGACCGCCGCAAGGTGATGGTGCTCGGCGGCGGCCCCAACCGAATCGGCCAGGGCATCGAGTTCGACTACTGCTGCGTGCACGCCGCGCTGGCGCTGCGCGAGGATGGTTACGAGACCATCATGGTCAACTGCAATCCGGAGACCGTGTCCACCGACTTCGATACTTCCGACCGCCTGTACTTCGAGCCGCTCACGCTCGAGGACGTGCTGGAGATCATCGACCTGGAGAAACCGATCGGCGTGATCGTGCAGTACGGCGGGCAGACGCCGCTGAAGCTGGCGCGCGCGCTCGAGGCCGCCGGCGCGCCGATCATCGGCACCTCGCCCGATTCCATCGACCTGGCCGAGGACCGCGAGCGCTTCCAGAAGCTGGTCGAGAAGCTCGGCCTGGCGCAGCCGCCCAACCGCACCGCGCGCACCGCCGAGCAGGCGCTCGACCACGCGGCCGCGATCGGCTACCCGCTGGTGGTGCGGCCGAGCTACGTGCTGGGCGGCCGGGCGATGGAGATCGTCTATACCGACGAGGACCTGTCGCGCTACATCCGCGAGGCCGTGCAGGTTTCCAACGATTCGCCGGTGCTGCTCGACCGCTTCCTCGACAACGCGGTCGAAGTGGACGTGGACGTGATCGCCGACGCCGAGGGCAACGTGCTGATCGGCGGCATCATGGAGCACATCGAGGAAGCCGGCGTGCACTCGGGCGATTCGTCCTGCTCGCTGCCGCCGTACACGCTGTCGCCGGAGATCCAGGACCGCCTGCGCGAGCAGATGGCGGCAATGGCGCGCGAATTGAAGGTCGTCGGCCTGATGAACGCGCAGTTCGCCATCCAGGGCGACAACATCTTCGTGCTGGAGGTGAACCCGCGCGCCTCGCGCACGGTGCCGTTCGTCTCCAAGGCGATCGGCGTGCCGCTGGCCAAGATCGCGGCGCGCTGCATGGTCGGGCGCTCGCTGGTGTCGCAGGGCGCCACCCGCGAGGTCATCCCGTCCTACTACTCGGTCAAGGAGGCGGTGTTCCCGTTCGCCAAGTTCCAGGGCGTGGACCCGATCCTCGGCCCGGAGATGCGCTCGACCGGCGAGGTGATGGGCGTGGGCCGGACCTTTGCCGACGCCTTTGGTCGTGCCGAGGAGGCCGCCGGCATCAAGGCCCCGCCGGTCGGCAAGGCCTTCGTGTCGGTGCGCGACGGCGACAAGCCGCGCGTGCTCGACGTCGCCCGGTTGCTGGTGGACCGCGGCTTCAGCCTGGTGGCGACCGGTGGCACCGCCCGCTACCTGCGCGAGCAGGGCCTGGAGTGCGAGATGATCAACAAGGTCATCGAAGGCCGGCCGCACATCGTCGACCTGATCAAGAACGGCGAGATCGTCTACATCGTCAACACCACCGAGGGCAAGACGGCGATCGCCGACTCGTTCTCGATCCGGCGCGAGGCGCTGCAGCACCGCCTGGTGTATTCGACGACGATCCCGGGGGCGCGGGCGCTGATCCAGGCCATCGACAGCCGCAACCATCCGCGGGTATGGTCGCTGCAGGAACTGCATCGGGAATTGCACGGATGATCGCCCCCCTCACCACCACCGGCGCGCGCCGCCTTCGCGACGAGCTCGAGCACCTCAAGTCGGTCAAGCGCCCGGCGGTGATCCATGCGATCGCCGAGGCCCGGGCCCATGGCGACCTGAAGGAAAACGCCGAGTACCATGCCGCGCGCGAGCAGCAGGGCTTCATCGAGGGCCGCATCCAGCAGCTCGAGTACGTGCTCTCGCATTGCCAGCTGATCGACGTCGGCACGCTGAATGCCGGCACGCGCGTCGTGTTCGGCGCGACCGTCGAACTGGCCGAGAGCGAGTCCGGCGACGAAGTCACCTACCAGATCGTCGGCGACCTGGAATCGGACATCAAGCAGGGGCTGATCTCGGTGTCGTCGCCGATCGCCCGTGCGCTGATCGGCAAGCACGAGGGCGACACCATCACCATCGAGGCCCCGGGGGGGCAGCGCGAGTACGACATCATCTCGGTGCGGTACGTCGGCTGAGCCGGCGGACACGGTCCCGATGACGGCCTCGCGGCGAGTCCTGCTGTTGCCGGAGCGCCGCCGCTTCCGCGGCCAGCCACTGTCGCCGCCGGTCGGGCGCCTGCTTGGGCGGGCCGACGCATTGCCCGAGGCCGAGCCCGGCGAGCGCGCGCAACTCTTGCGCCACTTCCGCTTGCAGCCGCCGGGCTGGCCGGTGGCCGCGCTGCTGCGCCAGTACGAGGCCGCCGATGCGGGGCAGGCGCAATGGCTGCGCGCCGATCCGGCCTTCGTGCGCGCCGAGATGATGGGCGCGCGGCTGATGGCCTGGTCCACGCTCGGGCTCTCGGCCGACGAGGCCGACGCGTTGCTGGCCGAAGTGCAACCGGCGTTCGCGGCCGAAGGGCTGCTGCTGTCGCGGACCGGCCCGGAGCAGTGGTACCTGCGACTGCCGGCGGAGGCGGCCATGCCTGAATTCTCGCCGCCCGCCGAGGCGCTTGGTGGCCAACTGCTGGCCCACCTTCCCGAAGGCGAGGGCGCTCGCCTGTGGCGCCGGCTAGGCAACGAGGCGCAGATCCTCCTGCACCAGCATCCGCTCAACGCGACGCGCGTGGCCCGCGGGCTTCCGCCGGTGAACACGCTGTGGTTCTGGGGCGGGGGGCGGCTGCCAACGCAAGTTACCGCATCGAGCACCGGCGTTCGCGGCTCCGACGCGGAGCTGTCGGCGCTCGCGCTTGCGGCGGGCATCGGCCTGGAGGACCGCGGCGGCGCCGAGGTCCTCGTGGACCTTCGCCGCGAACGCCAGGTGGCCGCCGTCGAACTCGCGTTGACGGAGGCGCTGCGCGAACTTCCTGCGAACCACGACGGACTGCTGCTGGATTTCGCCGACGGGTCGGGCTTGCGCCTGGCGCGCGGGCAAGGCTGGCGCTGGTTGCGCCCGCCGCTGAAGACGCTCGAGTCGTGATGAAGATCCTGCGGCGTCCCTGTCCGCCGACCGGGGAATGGCCGGCGAGCGTCCCCGAGGTCCTGCGCCGCGTGTATGCGGCGCGTGGCATCCTGCACGCCGCCGATGCCGACCTCGCGCTGTCCGGATTGCTGCCACCCGACAGTCTCGGCCAGCTGGCGTCGGCAGTGGCCCTGCTCGCCGAGGCGATCGCTCACGACCGCCACATCGTCGTGGTCGGCGACTTCGATTGCGATGGCGCCACCGGCACCGCGGTCGCGGTGCGTGGCCTTCGGTTGCTGGGCGCACGCCGGGTGTCCTATCGCGTGCCGCATCGCGCGATCCACGGCTACGGCCTGTCGCCCGCGCTGGTGGACGACCTGGCGACTACCGCGCCCGACCTGCTGCTGACCGTGGACAGCGGCGTGGCCTGCCTGGCCGGCGTGGCCGCCGCCCGCGCGCGAGGCTGGCAGGTGCTCGTGACCGACCATCACCTGCCCGGACCGGAGCTTCCGGCCGCCAACGCGATGGTGAATCCCAACCTGGACGGCGACGGCTTTCCCAGCAAGGCGCTTGCGGGCGTCGGCGTGGTCTTCTACCTGCTGGCGGCCTTGCGGCGCCACCTGCGCGATGCCGGCACGCTTGGGGTCCGGGAGCCCGACCTGTCCAGCCTGCTGGACCTGGTGGCGGTGGGTACCGTGGCCGACCTGGTGCCACTGGACGCGAACAATCGCAGGTTGGTGGCCGCCGGGCTGCGGCGCCTGCGATCGGGTCGCTGCCAGCCAGGCCTGGCGGCGCTGGCCGAACTCGCCGGTCGGCCGCTCGATCGCCTGGTGGCCGAGGACATCGGATTCGGCATCGCCCCGCGCCTGAACGCGGCCGGGCGCCTGGAGGACATGGCGCTGGGCGTGGAATGCCTGCTCTGCGACGACCCATTGCGTGCACTCGAACTCGCACAGGTGCTCGACCGCATCAATGGCGAACGCCGGGAACGCCAGCAGGACATGCTGGCGCAGGCCGAAGCGCAGCTGCCCGCGCTCGATCCCGACCAGCCCCTGCCGCCGGCGCTGGTGTTCTTCGACCCGCGCTGGCATGCGGGCATCGTCGGGCTGGTGGCGTCACGCCTGAAGGATGCTACCCACCGCCCGGCGCTCGCCTTCGCGCCCGGTGATCCGGACGACCCCGACGGCGCGATGCTGCGCGGTTCGGCGCGCTCGATCCCCGGTTTCCACGTGCGCGATGCGCTCGCGGCCGTCGACGCAAGGCATCCGGGATTGATCGAGCGCTTCGGCGGCCACGCCATGGCCGCGGGACTCAGCCTGGCGCGAGCGCACCTCGATGCGTTCCGCGAAGCCTTCCTGGCCGAAGCGTCGCGCCAGCTCGACCCATCGCTGTTGCAGTCGGAGCTGGCCAGCGATGGGCCGCTCGCGCCGGACGAGCTCACCCGTGCGCTCGCGCTGGCGTTGCGCGAGGCGGGACCGTGGGGGCAGGGCTTCGCAGCGCCGGTGTTCGACAACCGCTTCCGCGTGCACGACTGGCGCGTGCTCGGCGAGCGCCACCTGAAGCTGTCGCTGGAGCACGAGGCGGGCGGCCCGCGTATCCCGGCGATCCACTTCGGGGGCTGGACCGGGTTGGCGCCGCCGGAGCGGCTGCACGCCGCCTACCAGCTGGCGCTCGATGACTACCGCGGCCGCGAGGGCGTGCAGTTGCTGCTGCTGCAGTGGCAGCCGGCATGAGGGCCCGGCGGCCCGTATAATCGCGGGCCCCGCATCCATTCGACCCGAAGACCCATGGAACTCGCCCTCGACCGCCAGCGCATCGCCGACCTCAAGAGCAGGCTCGACTCGCTCCGGGGGTATCTTTGACTTCGATGCCAAGGTAGAGCGGCTCGAGGAAGTCAGCCGCGAGCTCGAGAACCCGGCGATCTGGAACGAGCCCGAGCGCGCACAGGCGCTGGGCAAGGAACGCGCCACGCTCGAGCGCATCGTCACCGGCATCCACGGCAACCTCGACGGGTTGAAGGACGCGGCCGAACTGCTGGACATGGCCGAGGCGGACGACGACGAAGGCACCGCGCAGTCGGTCGTCGCCGACGTGGACCGGATCGAGGCCGACGTGCAGAAGCTGGAGTTCCAGCGCATGTTCTCCGGCGAACTCGACGGCGCCAACTGCTTCGTGGACATCCAGGCCGGCGCCGGCGGCACCGAGGCGCAGGACTGGGCCGAGATGCTGCTGCGCATGTACCTGCGCTGGTGCGAGGGCCGCGGCTGGAAGACCGAGCTGATGGAAGTCAGCGCCGGCGACGTGGCGGGCGTCAAGTCGGCGACCTTCCGCGTCGAGGGCGACTATGCCTTCGGCTGGCTGAAGACCGAGATCGGCGTGCACCGGCTGGTGCGCAAGTCGCCCTTCGACTCCGACAACCGCCGACATACCAGCTTCACGTCCGTGTTCGTCAGCCCCGAGGTGGACGACGATATCGAGATCGACATCAACCCGGCCGACCTGAAGACCGACGTGTACCGGTCCTCGGGCGCCGGCGGCCAGCACGTCAACAAGACCGAATCGGCGGTGCGCATCACCCACGTGCCGACCAACACCGTGGTCGCCTGCCAGACCGGCCGCAGCCAGCACCAGAACCGCGACACCGCGATGAAGATGCTCAAGGCCAAGCTGTACGAGCTGGAGATCCAGAAGCGCAACGTCGAGCGCGACGCGCTGGAAGCCGGCAAGTCCGACATCGGCTGGGGCAGCCAGATCCGCAACTATGTCCTGGATCAAAGCCGGATCAAGGACCTGCGCACCGGCATCGAACGCACCGACACGCAGAAGGTGCTGGACGGCGACCTCGACGAATTCGTCGAGGCCAGCCTCAAGGCCGGCCTGTCGGCCGGCGCCAAGCGCAGTGACGCGGCCTGAGGAAGCACATGAACGAGACCCACGACGCCGCCCCCCACGACGAGAACGCGCTCATCGCCGAGCGCCGCGCCAAGCTGCGCGCGCTGCGCGAAGCCCAGGGCATCGCCTTTCCCAATGATTTCCGCCGCGGTGACTACGCGCAGGACCTCCAGGCCGAGTTCGCGGATGCCGCGACCTGGACCGCGGAGGCGCTGGAGTCGGCGGGCCGCCGCGTGCAGGTCGCCGGCCGCATGATGGCAAAGCGGGTGATGGGCAAGGCCAGCTTCGTGCAGCTGCAGGACATGGGCGGGCGGATCCAGCTGTACCTCACTGCGACCGAACTGGGCGAGTCGTACGACGCGTTCAAGGGCTGGGACGTCGGCGACATCGTCGGCGCAACCGGCACGCTGACCCGCACCCGGACCGGCGAGCTGTCGGTGAAGGCCGGCTCGCTGCGCCTGCTGACCAAGTCGCTGCGCCCGCTGCCGGACAAGTGGCACGGCCTGGCGGATGTTGAGCAGCGCTACCGCCAGCGCTACGTGGACCTGATCGTCAACCCGGAAGCGCGCGAGGTCTTCATCAAGCGCTCGAAGATCGTCTCGGCGATGCGCAACTGGCTCGACGCGCGGCGCTTCCTCGAGGTCGAGACGCCGATGATGCATTACATCCCCGGCGGCGCGACGGCCAAGCCCTTCGCCACCCACCACAATGCGCTCGACCTCGACCTCTATCTTCGCGTCGCGCCCGAGCTCTACCTCAAGCGCCTGACCGTGGGCGGCCTGGAGCGCGTCTACGAGATCAACCGCAACTTCCGCAACGAGGGCGTGTCCACCCGGCACAATCCCGAGTTCACGATGATGGAGTTGTACGAGGCCTACGCGACCTACCACGAGGTGATGGACCTCACCGAGGGCATGATCCGCGACATCGCCAGCGAGGTGCTCGGCCGCACCGCGCTGGAGTGGGAAGGGCAGGCGATCGACCTCGGCCCGGCCTTCCGCCGCTGGTCCATGACCGACGCGGTGCTCGAGCTCAACCCGGAGATCTCGCGCGAGGATCTGCGCGACCTGGAGAAGATGCGGGCACACTGCCAGCGCCTCGGCGTGCGCTTCAAGCCTTCCTACGGCTGGGGCAAGCTCCTGCTGGAGGTCTTCGAAAAGACCGTCGAGCACACGCTCATCCAGCCGACCTTCATCACCGACCA
>CAMPGW010000082.1 GCA_946885735.1 uncultured Gammaproteobacteria bacterium | reverse complement strand
CTCATGGACAGCAGGGTGGCGTGGCGGGCAAGGAAGGCGGCCGCGGGGTCCAGGCCCTTGGCGCGCAACATGTGCAGGCGCACCGCCGCCTCGGTCAGCACCGCCAGGTTGCGGCCGGCGGCGACCGGCAACTGGAACACCGGCACCTCCAGGTCGAGCACCCGGCAGGGCGCGGCGGTTTCGCCGGTCAGCCGCGTCATCGCGTCGGCGCTGGCGGCCTCGGGTGCGCGCACCAGCTGCACGATCAGGCGCAGGTACTTGTTCCGCTTCACCGCGGTGTCGCCGAACATCTGGCGGATGTTCATCACGCCCAGGCCGCGGACCTCCAGCATATCCTGCAGCATCTCCGGGCAGGTGCCGTCGAGCACGTCGGGCGCGATCTGGGTGAACTCGGGTGCGTCGTCGGCGACCAGGCGGTGGCCGCGCGAGATCAGCTCCAGCGCCAGCTCGCTCTTGCCGACGCCGGATTCGCCGGTCAGCAACACGCCGATGGAAAATATCTCCATGAAAACGCCATGCAGGCTGACCTGCGGCGCCAGCGCCAGCGCCATGTGGTACTGCAGCAGGTTGAGCAGTTCGTAGCCGCGGCGGCCGGAGACCCAGACTGCGGTGTTGCTCTCTTCGGCGATGCTGCGCAGGTCCGGCGGGCAGACCTGGTTCTGGCTGATGACCAGTGCCATCGGGGCGAGGCCGATGATGCGTTCGAGCGTTTCCCAGCGCTGGCGCGCATCCAGCGTGTCCAGCCAGGCCAGCTCGGCCGAGCCGACGATCTGCACCTTGTTGGGGTGGATGACGTTGAGGTAACCGGCCAGGGACGGGCGCCGGGTCTGCTGCTCGCCGCGTTCGAGGGTGCGCTCGCCGCCGCGCTGGCCGGACGTGACCCAGCGCAGCGCGAGCCGTTCGTGGAGCTGGTCGAACAGCTCGCGGGCGCTGATCCGGTTACGCATGCGGCTCCCGAGGGGCGATCAGCCGAAACTGTCGGAACGCGCGGCAGACTCGCCGCGGTGGTGGTCCTTGGTCTTTTCTTTCTGCTTGAGCACCAGCCGGTCGAGCTTGTCCACCAGCAGGTCGATGGCGGCGTACATGTCGGGCGCCATCGCGTCCGCGAACAAGGTCTTGCCAGGGGTGTGGATGGTGGCCTCGGCCTTGTGCTCGAGTTTGTCCACCGCCAGGATCATGCGCGCCTCCAGGTGCTGCTCGAAGTGCCGCGACAGTTTCCCCAGCTTCTCCTCGGCGTAGTCGCGCAGGGCGGGGGTGACGTCCATCTGGTGGCCGCTGATCTCGAATCGCATGGCTGCTTCCTCCTTCAAACCGGGGTGGTTGCCCGCGCCTGGCGACGGTCGGCGCCTCCTAGAGCCGCTGCCGCTCGGTGGACGAGGGAATGTTCATGGCTTCCCGGTACTTTGCCACAGTTCGCCGGGCCACGGGGATGCCGTCCGCCTTCAGCATTTCGGCCAATTTCGCGTCGGAAAGCGGCGTTCGCGGGTTTTCCTTGTCGATCAGCGCACGCAACATGGCCTGGATGGCGGTGGCCGAGGCGCCGCCGCCGCTGTCGGTGGCGATGCCCGAGCTGAAGAAGTGCTTGAACTCGAAGGTTCCGCGCGGGGTGCGCAGGTACTTGCGAGTGGTGGCACGTGAAATCGTGGATTCGTGCAGGCCCAGTTCATCGGCGACTTCACGCAGGGTGAGCGGCCGCATCGCCTGCGGGCCGTGCTCGAGGAAGCCGCTCTGCGCCTTCACGATGGCTTGGGCGACGCGCAGCAGGGTTTCGGCTCGCGTCTCCAGGCTCTTGATCAGCCAGCGCGCCTCCTGCAACTGGGCGCGCAGGTAGCTGTCGTCTTCGCGGGTGGACTTTCCGATCAGCCGCTCGTAGTGCCGGTTGATGCCGATCCGCGGCTGGCTGCCGCTGTTGGTGGCCACCTTCCAGACGCCGCCCTGCCGGTAGGCGATGGCGTCGGGCACGATGTAGTCGGGCTCGCTTCCGCCGATGCCGGCGCCGGGCCGCGGATCGAGCGAGCGCAGCAGCGCCACCGCCTCGTCCACCGCCGAGACCGGCAGCCGCAGCTGGCTCGCCAGGCGCGCGGTGCCGAGTCGCGCCAGCGTGTCCAGGTGCTGCAAACACAGCGTGCGCGCGAGTGCGAGCCCGGGCGTTTCCGCATCCAGCAGGCCGAGCTGCACGCACAGGCATTCGGACAAACTGCGTGCGCCGACACCGACCGGATCGAAGCGTTGCACCAGCATCAGCACCGTCTCGATGTCGGCCAGGGAAACCGCGATATCGGGCGCGAGCGCCGCCTGCACGTCCTCCAGCGGAACCTGCAGGTAACCGTCATCGTCGATCGCCTCGATGATCGCGTGGCCGATGCGCAGGTCGCGCGCGTTGAGGTGGCTCAGCTGCAGTTGCCATTCCAGGTGCGAGTGCAGGTCCTGGGGCGCGGCGCGCACGTCCTCGCGATCGTCCTCGCCGCCGACGCCCGAACCGGAGCCGGAGCCGCTGCGCTCGTCCTCCCAGCGGAACTCCGGTGTGTCGTCCTCGCCGAAGCCATCCACGGCGGCCTCGGCGTCGGCGCGGATCTCCTCCGGGCGTTCGAGGGCATCCTCGGCTGCGGACTCGCCCGGCTCGGCCTCGCCTTCGCCCTCGCGCTCGAGCATCGGGTTGGCGTCGACCGCCTCGTTGACTTCCAGCTCGAGTTCGGCGGCCGACAGCTGCAACAGCCGGATCGCCAGCCGCAACTGCGGCGTGAGCGTCAGGGACTGCCCGAGGCGGATCTGCAGGGTCGGCTTCATGTCGGGCGGTCCGGCGCGCCGACCCGGCCGAGGCGGCTACAGGCGGAAGGATTCGCCCAGGTAGACGCGCCGCACGTCGGGATTGGCGAGCACGGCTTCGGGGGATCCTTGGGCCAGTACGCTTCCTGCGTTGAGGATATACGCCCGGTCGCAGATGCCCAAGGTTTCGCGGACATTGTGGTCCGTGATCAGCACCCCGATTCCGCGTTGCTTCAGGTGGCGGACGATCTTCTGGATTTCGCCGACCGAGATCGGGTCCACACCGGCGAAGGGCTCGTCGAGGAGGATCAGGCGCGGGTTCGCCGCCAGGGCACGGGCGATCTCGACCCGGCGGCGCTCGCCGCCCGACAGGCTGGCGCCAAGCTGGCCGGCCACGTTGGCCACCTGCAGTTCCTCCAGCAGCGACTGCAGCTCGCGCTTGCGCGCGGCCGGCGTGAGGTCGGTGCGCAGTTCGAGCACCGCCATCAGGTTGTCGGCGACGCTGAGCTTGCGGAACACCGAGGCTTCCTGCGGCAGGTAGCCGATGCCACGGCGCGCGCGCTCGTGCATCGGCAGGGACGTGATGTCCTTGTCGTCGAGCAGGATCTGCCCGGCGTCGGTCGGCACCAGGCCGACGATCATGTAGAAGCAGGTGGTCTTGCCGGCGCCGTTCGGCCCGAGCAGGCCGACGACCTCGCCCTGGCTCAGGTCCAGGCCGAAGTCATGCACCACTTCGCGCGACTTGTAGCGCTTGCGCAACCCGCGGGCCGACAGCATCAGGGGGATGCCATCAGTTGGCGGGCGCTTCGGCCGGCGGCGTGGTCGTGGCGGACTTGGGCATGATGCGCATCTGCACCCGCGAGCCGTCGCCGCCACCGTTCAGGCGGCCGGTCTTGAGGTCGTAGGTGACGTTTTCGCCGCGCAAGTTGCCACGCGGCTGCTCGATCGTCACCGCGCCGGTCAGCACGACCACGTCGCTGTCCACCGTGTAGACGATCTGGGACGCGCGGGCCGTCATCGGCTCGCCGTTGTCGTTCACCTGCTTGAGCACGGCCGGTGCGCCGGTCAGCACGATGCGGCTCAATTCGCCCCCGGCGCGAAACAGCCGCGCCGTGTCGGAGCGCACTTCCAGCGTGCCCTGGGTGATCACGACGCCCTGGCTCAGCGTGGTGGTGCCGTCGTCGGTGAGCAAGGCGTCGGAATGCCCGGCATTGATGTCCATCGGCGCGTTGCGATCGGTGGTCTTGGCTTGCGCGGACGCGGCCACGCCGATGGCCAACAGCAGGATCATCAGCCGGGCGGAGCGGGAGGAATCAGGGCGGGGGCGGCGCATAGCGTCCTTTGACGTCGTCGAGCAGCTGGATACGTTTGCTGCGCATGTCGGCGCGCAGCCCGGTGCCACGCAGTATAGAGTCGGCCCGGCTGACGGTCACCCGATCCTGGCTCAGTGCCAGGTCCTGCTTGGGGAAGACCTGCAGGCGGGCGGTGCTGAAGCGGGTTCGGTCCCCGGTCGGGGTCGGCGGGCCCACCAGTTCCACGCGGTCGATCAGGCGCACTTCCACGCCCTTTTCCGCCACCCAGGCGGTTTTCGAGGTCGCCAGCCAGCGGCCGCCGTCCTTGTCCGGGAAGCTGAACCGGGGCAGCTGCAGGGTCAGGCTCTTGCCACGCGGGTCGCGCTCGAGCCGCGGCGCCGAGACCGAGAAGCTCTCCTTGCCGGCCTCGTCCAGGGACACGAGCTCGAAGTTCTCGAGGATGTAGTCCGAACGCGCGGGATTGACCGGCGGCGGGGGCGGCGCCGGACGCAACTGCCACACCGCCAGGCCGCCCGCGACCGCCACGGCCAGCAGGGTGAAGGCGACCAGCCCCCGGCGGCGCAGGATCATCCGTGCAGGTACCGGGCCAGGGCGATCTCGTCGAGGCCGCGCGCCTGCAGGACCAGGTCGCAGAGTTCGCGCGCCGCGCCATAACCACCGCCGGCGACGGAACGCCAGTGCGCGCGCTCGAGCACCCAGGGGTGCGCGTCCGCCGGGCAGGCCGCCAGCCCGACGTCGCCGAACAGGCACAGGTCGTTGAGGTCGTCGCCCATGTAGGCGACCTCGTCGTGGCCCAGGCCGAGGCCGGCGCAGAGCTCGCGCAGGCAGGCCAGCTTGTCGTGCACGCCGGTGAAGACATGGCTGATACGCAGGTCATGGGCGCGGACGCGCGCCGAGGCGCTGTCGCGGGCGGTGATCCAGGCGACGGCGATGCCGTTGTCCTCGAGCATGCGCAGGCCGAGTCCGTCGCGGGCGCTGAAGGCCTTGGAATCACGGCCCTCGGCATCCAGCCACAGGCGTCCGTCGGTGAGCGTGCCGTCCACGTCGAAGGCGACCAGGCGGATGCGTGCCGCGCGTGCGCGCAGGTCCTCGGGAATGTCCATCAGCGGCGTGTGCATGCGCTCAGACCACCCGCGCGCGCAGCAGGTCGTGGATGTTGAGCGCGCCGACCACGCGGCGCGACTCGTCGATCACCACCAGCGCGTTGATCTTGTGCGCCTCCATCAGGTGCGCGGCTTCCACCGCCAGCTGGTTGGCGCCGATGGTCTTCGGCGTCTGCGCCATCAAGGTGCGCACCGGCACGTGGCGCAGGTCGAGCTGGCTGTCGTCGAGGGCGCGGCGCAGGTCGCCGTCGGTGAACACGCCGAGCAACAGGCCGTCCTCGTCCACCACCGCGGTCATGCCCAGGCGCTTGCGGCTCATCTCCACCAGCGCCTCGCTGGCGCTGGCGTCGCGGCCGACGCGCGGCACGTCGTCGCCGGCGTGCATCACGTCGCTGATGTGCAGCAACAGTCGGCGGCCGAGGCTGCCGGCCGGATGCGAGCGGGCGAAGTCGTCGGCGGTGAAGCCGCGCGCCTCCAGCAGCGCCACCGCGAGCGCATCGCCCATCACCAGCGCCGCGGTGGTGCTCGAGGTCGGCGCAAGGCCGAGCGGGCAGGCTTCCTCGGGAACGCTGGTGTCCAGGTGCAGGTCGGCGACGCGCGCCATCCGCGATTCCGGTCGCCCGGTCATGGCGACGATGCGGTTGCCCTGGCGCTTGAGTGCGGGGACGATGGTCAGGATCTCCTCGGACTCGCCGGAGTTGGAGAGCATCAGCACCAGGTCCTCGTCCTTCACCATGCCGAGGTCGCCGTGGCTGGCCTCGCCGGGGTGCAGGAAGAAGGCCGGCGTGCCGGTGGAGGCGAGGGTGGCGGCGATCTTGGTGGCGATGTGGCCGGACTTGCCCATGCCGGTGCAGACCACGCGCCCGCGGCAGGCCAGCAGCTCGCGGCAGGCGAGCACGAAGGTCGGCCCAATGCGCGCCTGTAGCGCCTGCAGGGCCTGGGTCTCGATCCGGATGACGCGCTGGCCGGCGGCGACCAGCAGGTCGTCGGCGACGGGCGGTGCGCCGGCAGGGGCGCCGGAAGCGGCGGGGGTGGCACTCATGCGCGGAAGGCAGCGGGTATGATGTTCAGGCATTGTAAGGCCTGCACCCGCCGGGCCCTAAATTTTCGGCAAGTCGAGCATGAACGCACTCCAGATCAAGCAGCTGATCGAGATCGGCCTCCCGGGCGCCCAGGCCGACGTTCGCGGCGAGGACGGCGTGCATTTCGAGGCGACGGTGGTGTGCGAGGCCTTCCAGGGCAAGCTGCCGCTGGCGCGCCACCGGATGGTGTACGCCACCCTCGGCACCCGCATGGGCGGCGAGATCCACGCCCTGGCCCTGCGCACGCTGACGCCCGCCGAAGCCGGCGCGGCCTGACCGCCGCGCGCGGTCCCACCTTTCCCACGAGACCCCAGGCACATGGCCAAGATCATCATCACCGGCGGCGAGACGCTGGACGGCGAAGTCCAGATTTCCGGCGCCAAGAACGCCGTGCTGCCGATCCTGTGCGCCACGCTGCTGGCGGAGACGCCGATCTCCATCGGCAACGTGCCGCACCTGCACGACGTCACCACCACGATGGAGTTGCTCGGGGCGCTGGGCGTGAACCTCACCGTCGACGAGAAGCTCACCATCACCGTCGAGCCGACCTCGATGGTCGCCACCGTCGCGCCCTATGAGCTGGTCAAGACCATGCGCGCCTCGATCCTGGTGCTGGGCCCGCTGCTGGCACGGCACGGCCATGCCGAGGTCTCGCTGCCGGGTGGTTGCGCGATCGGCTCGCGGCCGGTCGACCAGCACATCCGCGGCCTGCAGGCGCTGGGCGCCGACGTCGTGGTCGAGAACGGCTACGTCAAGGCACGCGCCGACAAGGGCTTGCGCGGCGGCCACTACAGCTTCGACATGGTCACCGTCACCGGCACCGAGAACGTGCTGATGGCCGCGGTGCTGGCCAAGGGCACCACCGTGCTCGACAACTGCGCCGAGGAACCCGAAGTGGTGGACCTGGCCAATTGCCTGGTCGCGATGGGTGCCAGGATCGAGGGCGCGGGCACCGCGCGGATCGTCGTGCAGGGCGTGGACCGCCTGCATGGCGGGCACTATGACGTGATGCCGGACCGCATCGAGACCGGCACCTTCCTGGTCGCCGGCGCGATGACCGGCGGCCGCGTGATGGCCCGGCGCACCCGCGCCGACCTGCTGGACGTCGTGCTGCAGAAACTCGAGGAAGCCGGCGCGCACATCAACAGCGGGCCCGACTTCATCGAACTCGACATGCGCGGCAAGCGCCCGCGTTCGGTCAGCCTGACCACCGCGCCGTACCCGGCCTTCCCGACCGACATGCAGGCGCAGTTCGCGGCGATGAACTGCATCGCCGACGGCGTGGGCATCATCCGCGAGACGATCTTCGAGAATCGCTTCATGCACCTCAACGAGCTGCAGCGCCTGGGCTCGGACATCCGCGTCGAGGGCAACACCGCGATCATCCGTGGCGTGGAGCGCCTGACCGGCGCGCCGATCATGGCCACCGACCTGCGCGCCTCGGCGTCGCTCGTGCTTGCCGGGCTGGTGGCCGAGGGCGAGACCACGGTCGATCGCATTTACCACATCGATCGCGGCTACGAAAACATCGAAGAAAAACTAGGCGGACTCGGGGCGAAAATCCGCCGCTCGGCTTGAGTTTCGATTTCGTCGCCGGGCTGGCTGGCATCCGGCGTCCCTTTGCGGGGGACGCTGCAAGTACGTCCATGTAAGCTCCTCGGCGGCATCCATGCCGCCGACGCCCCCGCAAAGGGACACCGGATGCCAGCCAGCCCTGCACCTTCGCAGCCGCAGGCCGCGCGCCGCATTTTCTATGGTGGTTGAGTGCACGGTCTCTTCGGGCTGCACGCTTTTTCGGTGGGTGCGAGCGAAGCGAGATCCGGGGACCGCGAAGGGACGGACGGGGGCGGGCAGTGCGTTGGCGGACTTTCGGCGCCATGGATGGCGCCGACAAGCCTACATGGACGTACTTGCGGCGTGTCCGGCAACGCACTGCCCGGCTCCGGCCGGCCCGATGGGAAGTGCGGGACTCACTTCAGCGAGGTGATGGTCATCTCGATGGTTTCGCCGTTGGGTTCTTTTTGCAGGATGCGCAAGGGGACGTAGTTGCGGGACTTGCCGAGCCATAGCGTCGTCGTGCGACCGTTGGCCGACTCCCGGATGCGTTCCACGCGCACCGCCTCGTCGTTGCCCAGCGCCGTGCGCACGCGTTCCACCGCACCCGCGCGATACACCCAGGGTTCGAGCTCGTCCTTGCTGGGGATGTAGTAGCGCAGGTCGCCGGGCTTGCCGGCGGCGACGTCGGCCATCAGCGCGACGGTGATCGCATTGCGGTCGAGCACGCCGGGGCGATAGGGCGGCGAATAGTCGCGATCCTTGTCGGTGCTGCGGATGCGGCGGGCGTCGGCGTCCACGGTGATGTCGCGGGCGCGGGACTTCCAGGCCATCTTCTGCCGGTAGCTGTAGGCCACGGTTTCCGGCACGCCGGCGGCCAGGCGCAGCACCGAGCGCTCGTCGAGGTCCACGCCGGCGATCGCCGCCAGGCCCTGGCTGCCGACGGTATGCGAATGCAGTTCGTAGCGGCCGTTGGCGAGCGGCCGGAACACCACGGTCGCCACGCCGAGCGGATCACCATTGCGGCTGACCTCGTACGTCGCGGTGTAGGGCGCGGGCAACTGCGCCAATGCCAGCGTCGGGGCGAACAGCAGCGCCAGCGCGAACAGCGAACGGAGCGTCTTCATGCGGCTTGCTCCAGGGCGCCGAGGGCCCCGGCATGCAAGGGTGCACGCAGCGGCTGGCCGCGCCAGCGCGGCGGGTCCGCGGCCGGGTCGAGTTCGCCGCGTTCGATCGCCGACACCACCTGCACCAGCAATTCGTGCTCGACGCTGAGCACGCGCTGCGCCAGGGCCTCGGCGTCGTCGCCCGGCAGCACCGGCACGCGCGATTGCGCCAGCACCGGGCCACCGTCGAGCTCGGGCGTCACCACGTGCACGCTGGCGCCGGTCTCGACGTCGCCGCCCGCGAGCACGCGCGCGTGGGTGTCCAGGCCGGGGTGGGCCGGTAGCAGCGATGGATGGATGTTGATCATCTTTCCCTGGAAGCGCCGGACGGCGCGTTCGGAAATCAAGCGCATATATCCGGCACAGACGATGAGGTCGGGCTGAACGGAGGCCACGTCACTGAACAGCGCCTCGTCGAACGCGATACGGCTCGCGAAATCCGCGGGGCGCGTCACATGTGCGGGGACGCCAAAGTCGCGCGCCACCGACAGCGCCGGCGCGGCCGGCCGGTCCGAGAACACGCCCACTACCGGCGACTGCAGGCGACCGGCGCGTGCGGCTTCGAGCAGGGCGCGCAGGTTGCTGCCGCGGCCCGAGGCGAGCACCGCCAGTCGCATCAGCGGATGGTCAATCGTTCGCCGTCGCCGCCCGGCGTGACCTGGCCGATGCGCCAGTGCGCCAGGCCGAGCCGGTCGAGGTCGGATTCCAGTCCCGCGACGGCGCCCGAGGGTGCGAACAGCACGAAGCCGATGCCGCAGTTGAAGGTTCGCCACATCTCCTGCGACGCCAGGTTGCCCTCGCGGCGCAACCAGTCGAACACCGGCGGCAGCGGCCAGGCGGAGGTGTCGATCTCCAGGCCGAGCGGCGCCGGCACCACCCGGATGATCTTCTCCACCAGGGCGCCGCCAGTGACGTGCGCCATCGCGGTGATGTCGTGGGCGCCGAGCAGTTCCAGCACCGGCTTGACGTAGATGCGCGTGGGTTCCATCAGTGCGTCGGCGAGCGTGGTGCCGCCGAGGTCCAGGTCGAGCGGATTGCCGGCGCGCTCGAGGATCCGGCGGACCAGCGAATAGCCGTTGGAGTGCGGGCCGGAAGAGGCGATGCCGATCAGCTGGTCGCCGGCGCGCACGCGGCTGCCGTCCACCAGCCGCGACTTCTCGACCGCGCCGACGGTGAAACCGGCCAGGTCGTATTCGCCGGGCGGGTACATGTCGGGCATCTCGGCGGTCTCGCCGCCGATCAGCGCGCAGCCGGCGATCTCGCAGCCGCGGGCGATGCCGCCAACCACGGCCACCGTGGTGTCCACCTCGAGTTTGCCGGTGGCGAAGTAGTCCAGGAAGAACAGCGGTTCGGCGCCTTGCACCAGCACGTCGTTCACGCACATGGCGACCAGGTCGATGCCGATGCTGTCGTGGCGGTCGAGCTGCTTGGCAAGGATCAGCTTGGTGCCGACGCCGTCGGTTCCGGATACCAGTACCGGCTCGCGGTACTTGCCCGACAGGTCGAACAGCCCGCCGAAGCCGCCGATGCCGCCGCCGAGGACTTCCGGGCGCAGGGTGCGGCGGATCGCCGGCTTGATCCGCTCGACGACGGCATTGCCGGCATCGATGTCCACGCCGGCGTCGCGGTAGGTGAGGGGAGTGGGTGCGGTCACGGCAGGTCCGGCGCGGGGAAAGGCCCATTTTAGCAGGCAGCCGGGCTGCGCCCGCCGCCCGGCGTTGGACGGCCGGCGCCCGCTTGCGGCACCATGGGGACGACCACGGACCCCCCACATGCCGCTTCCGACTGCCCCGAACCTGCGACCCTCCCACCTGCGCCTGCTCGCCCTCGCCTGCGTGCTGGCCTCGGGCGCCGCATGGAGCCAGGCCAGCGCGGACCCCGAGCGCGATCCGGTCGCCGCGGCCACCGAACGCCCGAAACCCACGCGCAACCCGGCCTTCTACCGCGCCGAGCTCACCCTGAGTTCGCAGAACGCCGCCGAGCGCCGCGGCGCCACCTTGCGCGCGCTGGGCCAGGTGCTCGTGCGGCTGACCGGCAACCCGCAGGCGGCCGCCAATCCCACCGTGCGCCGGGCCGGCGCCAATCTCGATGCGCTGGTCGCCGAGTCCGCCGTGCGCCAGGAGCAGACCACGGTCAACGGCATGCCGGTCTACCGCAGCGTGCTGTCGGTGAGCTTCGATCCCGACAACGTGGACGCACTGATCGCGGCCGCTGGCCTGAAATACTGGAGCAGCACCCGTCCCAAGCCGATCCTGTGGCTGGCGATCGACGACGGCCGCGGCCCGCGGCTGGTCACCGGCCAGCAGACCAAGGTCGTCAAGCCGCTCGCGGACCGTGGACTGGAACGCGGCATGCGCTACCTGCTGCCGGCCGGCACCTCGGTCGAGCAGGCCGCGGTGGCGTCGATCTGGGCGCTGAATGCACGCGCGCTCGCCACGCTGACGTCGCGCTACCGCAACGATGCGCAACTGGTGGGCAAGGTGTATCGCAAGCCGCCGGGCTGGGCCGCGGACTGGGTGCTGAGCCAGGACGGCGAGGATCTCGCGCGCTGGTCCTTCGCCGATGCCGATCCGCGCCGCGTGATCGCCTCCGGCGTGGACGAGGGCGCCGACGCCATCGCCCGCCGCGATGCGGTGATGCTCGACACCGGCGCGGCCGGCCCGCAGGTCTTCGAGATCGCCGGAGTGACAACGCAGGCCGACTACCTGAGGCTGGTCGCCTACCTGCAGGGCATGGCGATGGTCCGTCGCCTCGACGTCGTCGAGGCGCGCCCGGGCGAGCTTCGCGTGCGCGTCGACCTGGCGGTCGGGCTGCGCGCCTTCCTGCCCATCGTCGCCGGCGGCGAGGTGCTGGTCGCCGGCGAGACCGAAGCCGGCGTCACCCGCTTCCGCCTGCAGTGACGCACGCATGAACCGGGCGCAACTGCCCAACGCCATCACGATCCTGCGGATGGTGCTGGCGTTGCCGCTGCTGTGGTTGCTGGCGAAGGCGCACTACCAGGCCGCGCTCGCGCTGGCCTTGCTGGCCGGCGCCACCGACCTGCTCGACGGATTCCTCGCCAAGCGTTTTGGCTGGCAGAGCGTGCTCGGCGGCATCCTCGACCCGATCGCCGACAAGCTGCTGCTGAGCGTGTGTTTCATCGGGCTATGGAGCAGCCAGCAGCTCCCGACCTGGCTGGTGGCGGTGGTGATCGGGCGCGACCTGGTGGTCGGGCTCGGTGCGCTGGCCTTCTGGCAGGTGACGGGTGCACTGCAGCCCGCGCCGACCGGCATGAGCAAGGCCGCGACGCTGTCGCAGTTGGTCCTCGTCGCCCTGGTGCTCGCCCACCTGGCCGGCGTAGATCTCTTGCAGGCCTGGGTCCAGCCCCTGATGCTGGCGATGGCCGCGGCCACGCTGGTCAGCGGGCTGGACTACGTGCTCAGGTATACGCTGCGAGCCTGGCGCGAACGGGGAACCCGATGACGACGAGCGACATGCGGCGCTGGCAGTGGATCGCAGGAGTGCTGATCCTGGGTTGGCTGGTGTGGATGCTCAGCCCGATCCTGACGCCTTTCGTGATCTCGGCGGGCCTGGGTTGGCTGGGCGATCCGTTGGTGGATCGCCTCGAGCGCTCCGGACGCTCGCGTTCGGTCGCGGTGGTGATCGTCTTCGCGCTGATCACCGCGGTGCTGGCGATCGGCCTGCTGATCCTGTTGCCGCTGCTGTGGGAACAGGTGCAGACGCTCATTGACTGGTTGCCGCGCCTGGCGGCGTGGATGACCGGCACCGCCGTGCCCTGGATCGAGCAGCGTTTCCGCGTGGACCTGGCGCAATACGTCAATCCCACCTATCTGTTCGAACTGATCCGCGGGCACTGGGAGGAGGCGGGCGGCATCGCCTATAGCGTACTCGGCGGGCTTTCGTCCTCCGGCATGGCCTTGTTCGCGCTGCTCGCGAACGTGGCGTTGGTGCCGGTGCTGACCTTCTACTTCCTGCGCGATTGGGACGTTTTCGTGGGGCGCGTGCGCGACCTGGTGCCGCGCCCCTCCTTGCCGACCGTGTCCCGGCTGGCGAGTGAATCGAACGCCGTGCTGGGCGGGTTCATCCGCGGCCAGCTCAGCGTGATGATCGTGCTGGGCATCGTCTACGCGGTCGGGCTGCGCCTGGTTGGCCTGGAACTGGGCCTGCTGATCGGATTCGTCGCCGGGTTGGTCAGCTTCGTGCCTTACCTGGGCGCCTTCGTCGGCGTGAGCGCGGCGGTGATCGCCTCGCTGGTGCAGCACGGCGACCTGCTGCACCTGGCGCTGGTGCTGGCGGTATTCGGCGTCGGCCAGGCGCTGGAGAGCTTCGTGCTGACGCCGTGGCTGGTGGGCGACCGCATCGGCCTGCATCCGGTGGCGGTGATCTTCGCGATCATGGCGGGCGGGCAGTTGTTCGGCTTCCTCGGCGTGC
>CAMPGW010000081.1 GCA_946885735.1 uncultured Gammaproteobacteria bacterium | reverse complement strand
GGGCGGGACTCAGCTGGCAGGACGCGGCGTGCTGAGTACCGACCGCAGCGAACCCCTTCCCCAGCCGGCGCCGAAGAACCCGAACCAAACGTCAAGCCAGCCCGAGCACCAGGTCATCCGCATCAACGGAATCGAGGCGGATCTTGTTGGCGAACAGCGAGAACGCCAGCATGCCGGCCAGGCCGTTGGCGCGCTGGATCCACGGCGGCAGGAACTTCGGCGGCGCGATCGTGCCGTTGGCGTGCAGCGCTTCGAACGAGAACACGTCCTCGAGCGCCATCTTGCCCGCGAACAATTCCCGCGCCAGCCCGAGCTTGCGATGGCGCAGACACCAGCGGAAGAAGGTGTGCGCGCTCAGCAAACCGTGCAGGTACACGGTGTCCTTGGTGAAGGCCGCCCCACCGGAGGTGGGAACGCCACGAAATATTCTTTGCGCCGAGGTGAAGCTGTCCACGTCGCCCTGCCCCGACTCGATGAAATACTTGAACACCTCGATGAAGTCGGCGCCGTGGATGGCCTTGTCGATCGCGCAGATGCGCAGGCTGATGCGCTTCATGCGCTCGATGTCCATCGAGCCGGACATCATCTCCGAGAGCGTGGCCAGGCCTTCCTGGGTGGCGGTGGTACGCGGCGAGCCGCGCGCCAGCGAGCCGAGCACCGGCTGCTGGCGCCCGTTGAGGCCGGTGAGCGTGTGCACGTAGGCCTCGTGCATCAGCAACTGGTTGCGGTCGTACTCGCTGAAGCCGGTGTTGGTGCGCAGGCGGATGCGGGTCGGGCTGGCGGCGGCCTTGGCGATCAGCGTCGGGTCGAGTTCGACCTTGACCTCGCCCACGCCGAAGAAGCCGTCGATCTGCTCCTGCAGCTCGGCCTGCACCTGCTCGGCGGGAAGCACGTAGGCCGGCTCGTAGGTGCTCAGTTCCTGGTCGAGCTCGTCGGCGAGTTCGACGAAGTGCATCGCGGCCTCGAGGTTGGTCGGTCCCTCGCCCGGCAGCATTTCCACCGGGCGACCAAAAAGCCGCGTGGAAAAGGCCGTCACCCGGTGGGTGCCGACCACGTCGAGCAGGCGGGTGGCGATGCGCCAGCTTTCGCAGGTCAGGTGCAGGTAGCGGCCGATCGGATGCGCCGGGTCGCAGGCCTTCTCCACCGCGGCCAGTTCCTCGCGCACCGCGGCGAAGTCGTGCTTGCGGTATTCGATCACCGGCATGGCGAGCTTGCCGACGCGCCAGCCGGCGAGGAATTTCTCCTGCGCGGCGGCCGGCCAGCTGACGGATTCGAGCAGGCGCACGCCGCGCACGGCGGCGACCAGGCGGCGGTCGAGTTCGGCGTAGCGGGCCGCGTCCTTGTCCAGCGGGGCGGCAGGCGTGCTCACCGACGCCCGTACTTGTCCTTGGTGCGCTTGGCGAGCAGGCGGTTGGCCTCGCGTTCCTCGGCGCGGCGATCGGCCAGGCTCACCGCCGCGGCGTCGCGCTCGTCGCGCAGCTTGCAGTAGTGCGCGTAGCGCGCCTCGGTGAGCGTGCCGTCCTCTATCGCCGCGCGCACCGCGCAGCCGGGTTCATTGCTATGCCCGCAGTCGCTGAAGCGGCATCCCGAGGACAGCGCCTCGACATCCTCGAAGCCGCCGTCGGCCAGGTCTTCCTCGCCACTGAGCTTGAGCTCGCGCATGCCCGGCGTGTCGATCAGGCAGCCGCCCTGCGGCAGCGGCAGCAGCACGCGGTTGGTCGTCGTGTGGCGTCCGCGCGAATCATTCTCGCGCACCGTGTTGGTCTTCTGCTTCTCGATGCCGAGCAGCGTGTTGGTGAGCGTGGATTTGCCCGCGCCCGACGAACCCACCAGCACGGCGGTCTTGCCCGGACCCAGGTAGGGATGCAGCACCGCGACCTGCGCCGGGTCCTTGGCGTTGAGCGCATGCACCGGAATGCCGCGCTCGGACAGGTGCGCCAGCGTGTCCAGCGCCGGGCCGAAGTCGGTGGTCTTGTCGGCCTTGGTCAGCACCAGCACCGGCGAGGCGCCGCTGGACTGGATGACCAGCAGGTAGCGCTCGATGCGGCGCGGGTTGAAGTCGTCGTCCAGGCCGGAGACCACCAGCACGTGGTCGACGTTGGCGGCGATCAGCTGCTGGCGGTAGTGCTCGCCGGCGGCGCCGCGCTTGAGCAGCGCATGCCGCGGCAGCAGCGAGGTGATGACCTTGCCGGGCTCGTCCAGCACCACCCAGTCACCGACGACCGCGCGCAGCTCGGGATCGCCGCGCGGGCGCGTCCACGCCGCCGGTGGTTGCACCCGGCGCACGTCGTCGGCGCGCTCGGCGACGTCGTAGCCGCTGCGGTGCTGGCCGATCACCCGCGCGACGCGCTGGCCGGCCGCGGCCTCCGCCCGCCCCGGCACGTCCTCGGACCAGCCGATCGGGCGCAGGTGGGCGTGGGCGTCGGCGGCATTCATCATCGGCGCCATTCTAGCCCTGCACGCACGCAACCGCCGGCAAGCCTGCACATGGCCGTCACCCGTGCGGGTGCAGCCTGATCGCATGGACCGATTCGCGATCATCGTGCTGGTGCTGGCCGGCCTGGGTTTTCTGGCCTTCGGCGCGTGGCTGCTGGTGGATCCCACCGGCGGACTGGCCCGCGTCGGCATCGGCTCGCTGAACACCGGCGGCACCATCGAACTGCGCGCGTTCTACGGTGGACTGGAAGTCGGCCTCGGCCTGTTCCTGCTCGCCTGCGCCTGGCATCCGGAATGGCGGGTGCCCGGACTCTGGCTGGTGTTGCTGGCGAACCTGGCGATCGGCCTGGCGCGGGTGTACGGCATCGCCACCACGGGCGTGTTCAACGCCTTCTTCGGCTGGGCGCTGGTTTGGGAGTTCGGGTTCCCGTTGCTGGCGGCCCTGGCCTTGTTGTCGAACCAACGCGCAAGCCCTTGATTCGCATGGCGGTAGGTCGTCTGCCGTATGGCCTTGCGGCGGCGGCGACCAGACACTCGGGCGACATCTCGCCGAGGGTTCCGCCATGTCCACGACTCGCGTCTATGATCTTCCCACCCGCCTGTTCCATTGGCTGTTCGCGGGCTTCTTCCTAGCGGCTTTCACCATCGCCAACACGGTGGACGACGAGTCGTGGCGTTTCTCGCTGCACATGCTCGCCGGTTTGTGCGCGGTGTTCGTCGTCGTGCTGCGACTGGCGTGGTCGGCCATCGGCACGCGCCATGCGCGCCTGACCGACCTGGCCCTCCACCCCCGGCAGTTGATCGACTACCTGAAGGGCCTTCGCGCGAAGGAACCGCAGCGATGGACGGGCCACAATCCGGCCTCGAGCTGGGCGGCCGTCGCCATGGTCCTGATGATGCTCGGCCTGGGCGTCACCGGCCTGCTGATGGCGCGCGGAAACGAGTCGCTGGAAGACGTCCACGAGCTGCTGGCGAACGGCCTGCTGGCCGTCGTGCTGCTGCACCTGGCCGGCATTGCGCTGCACGTCCTGCGCCATCGCGACCGCCTGCCGGCGGCCATGGTCACCGGCGGCAAGGAAACCGCGCCGGGTGAGACACCGGTTCCAGCCCGGCCGCTTGCCGGCCTCGGCATGCTGGCGCTCACCGGCCTGTTCGCGCTCTACCTGGGCAACCACTTCGATCCGCAGGCGCGCACGCTGCAGCTTTCCGGACTGGCACTGCAGTTGGGCGAGGCGCAGCACGAAGGCGAGCGCGGCGTTATCCTCGCAGGCGAGGACGAGGAACACGACGACGATGACTGAGGACGATGCCAGCACCGGCGATCGCGCGTTCCCAAGCGGCGAGCGCACGATCGTCGCGGTGGTACTCGCGCTGATTGCAGTGCTCGCCGCCACCGACCTGGCCGGCGACCTGCACGATGGCGTCCCGACCTGGCACGTGCTCGTCGAGGCCGCGGTGGTGGTGGCGGCCTGCGTCGGCGTGGTCCACGTGCTGCGTGGCGCCTGGGCCCTGCGGCGGCGCCTGGCGCGCCAGGACCGCGATTTCTCCGAGTTCCGCAGGCAGGCCGAAGCCTGGCGCGCGGGTTCGCGTCGTTACGTCGAGGGCTTGGCGCGATCGATCGACCTGCAGCTGGAGCAGTGGAAGTTGTCCGCGGCCGAGAAGGAGGTCGCCTTCCTCCTGCTGAAGGGATTGAGCCTGAAGGAGATCGCGGCCGTGCGCGGCACCAGCGAAAAAACCGCACGCGTGCAGTCGGGATCGGTGTATGCCAAGTCGGGGCTGGGTGGTCGCTCGGAGTTGTCGGCATTCTTCCTGGAAGACCTGTTGCCGCCCGGTGACGGCGCCCCGAACGACTAGCGCGCGCCTTCGGCGGGCGGCGTCGCGCCGGCATCCGCCACGCCGGGGATGTCGCGCGTCGGTCGCTCGAAGCGGCCCTTCAACGCATCCACGCCTTCCTGCGGGCGGGCCAGTTCGCGCAGCTCCTGGCGGCGCTCGCGCACTTCGGGCGTGGAGATGCCGAGCAGGCGGTCGCGCTCGGCGACCAGCGCCGGGTCGGCCTCGCCATCGCGGTTGAAGGACCAGGCCAGCATCGCCGGGCCCAGCGGCAGGCGGTCGCCGGCCGCCGTGCCGTGCTGGGAGCCCCAGGTGTGCCAGGTCTTGCCGTAGCTGTTCATCTTGCTGCGCATCAGCGCCTGCTCGGCGACCTGCGGCAGGCCGGGCGCCACCAGCTGGCCGCTGAGAATCTCGGCATTGTGCGGGTGCCAGTAGGCGCGTTCCTCGGCGGGAAGCTGGGCGAACAACCGCTCGGACACGATGTACTCGATACCGTTGAGGTTGGCGTCGACGCTGCCGCCGTCGAACAGCACGCACTGCGCGAAGTCCTCGTTGACCTGGCGGCAGAAGTGGTGCGCGCTCATCTGGTGCCCGGGCATGTCCTTCATCGGATGGAAGCCGACGAGGTGGACGTCGAGCTTGGCCAGCGGCCCGTTCTGTTGCAGCAGCGCCGCGCCGACCTTCAGGACTTCGGTCTTCGGGGTTTCGGGCGCTCCCGCGGGACGCACCGCCGGGCGGTCGTCGGGCCCGCGGTCGCAGCCGGCGGCGATGGCTGCGAAAACGATTACGGCGGCGGCGGGGACGCGCATGCGGGTTCTCCTGGTGGCGGACCGATGCGGTAGCCCGGTGCAAGGGCCGTGCCGCGCGGCTGACTGCAGGCTGTCGCCGCGCGGCCGGGGATGGCTGATTTTTGCTAGGCTGGCGCGCATTCCCCCCTGCCCACGCCCATGTCCACGCCCAAGATCGCCACCCGCGAGCGCCTGTCCGAAGTCCGCTACGAAATCCGCGGTGAACTCGCCCGGCGCGCCCATGAACTCGAGTCCCAGGGCCGCCGGCTGATCAAGCTCAACATCGGCAATCCGGGCGCCTTCGGCTTCCGCGCGCCCGAGCATTTGCAGCAGGCGATCGCCGGCAACCTGCCGCAGACCGATCCGTACACGCACCAGCAAGGCCTGATGGCGACGCGCGAAGCGCTGGCCGCGCATTACCGCGGCCGCGGCGCACCCAACGCCATTCCCGAGCGCCTGTTCGTCGGCAACGGCGTGTCGGAACTGATCGACATCTCCCTGCGCGCATTGTTGAACCCGGGCGACGAGGTGCTGGTGCCGAGCCCGGACTATCCGCTGTGGACGGCGGCCACCATCCTCAACGACGGCATCGCGGTGCATTACCCGTGCAGGCCCGAAAATGGCTTCCTGCCCGATCCGGCCGAGCTGGAAGCGCGCATCACCCCGCGCACGCGCGCGCTGGTGGTCATCAATCCGAACAACCCGACCGGCGCGGTGTATCCGAAGGTGCTGCTGGAGGCCCTGGTCGCGATCGCGCGGCGCCATCATCTGCTGCTGATGTCGGATGAGATCTACGACCAGATCAGCTACGACGGCGCCGAATTCCATCCGCTCGCCGCACTCGCCGGCGACACGCCCTGCCTGAGCTTCGGCGGGCTGTCGAAGGTGCACCGCGCCTGCGGCTGGCGCGCCGGCTGGATGCTGCTCTCCGGCGAGGCGACGCGGTTGGGCGACTACCACCACGCGCTGGACCTGCTGTCGGCGCTGCGCCTGTGCTCGAACGTGCCGGGGCAGTTCGCGGTGCCGGCCGCGTTGTCGGGCCCCGACACCATCTCGCCGTTGTGCGCCCCCGGGGGCCGTTTGTATGAAACACGACGCGCGGTCATCGCCGCCTGCGAGGCCAGCGAGCATCTTTCGCTGGTCGCACCGCAGGGGGCCTTGTACGCCTTCCCGGCGGTGATCGGCGCAGCGGCGGAAGCCTTCGACGACCATCGCTTCGCGCTCGAGCTGCTCGAGGTCGAGGGCGTGCTGGTGGTGCCGGGCAGCAGCTTCAACGTGCCCTACCGCAACCACTTCCGCGTGACCCTGCTGCCGCCCACCGAACTCATCGGCGAGGTGTTCGAACACATCGACGCCCTGCTCGGCCGCTATGCGCAGGCCGCGCACCGGCGCAGCGCCGCGGTGGCCTGAGGGCGCGATGCGCATCCGCGTCCGCAGCTACGGCACCGTGCCCGCGGAGTATCTGGCGCTCGGCGACTCGTACACCATCGGCGAGGGCGTGGAGGACGACGCGCGCTGGCCGCTGCAGCTCTCTGCCGCGCTGCGTGCGCGCGGCGTCGCGGTGACGCATCCGCACATCATCGCGCGCAGCGGCTGGACCACCGACGAACTGATCGACGCGCTCGAATACGAACGCTCGCAGGGGCAGCTACGCGAGGCCTACGGGCTGGTGAGCCTGCAGGTCGGCGTCAACAACCAGTATCGAAGCAGGCCCGTGGACGAGTTCGCGAGCCAGTACGGCTACCTGCTGGCCGCGGCGATCCGCCTGGCCGGCGGCGACCCGCAGCACGTGCTGGCGGTGTCGATCCCCGACTGGGGCGTGACGCCCTTCGGCGTGGCCAGCGGTCGCGACCGCGCGCAGGTCGCGCGCGAGATCGACGCCTTCAATGCGGCGGCCGCGGAAGAATGCGCGCGCCGAAAGGTCGTCTTCGTGGATGTGACCGACCTCAGTCGCGACCCCGGCCTGGCGCATGCACTGGTCGCCGACGGCCTGCATCCTTCCGGCGAGATGTACGCGCGCTGGACCGAGCGCATCGTCGCCGCGATGGACCCGACCGACGACGCGCCGAACCCGTCTGCCGGCTGAAACCCGGCGCCCGCGGGGGACGGCCACGGCGGGTTCCGTGCCAGAATCCACGGCATGGAAAAAGTCCCACACACCGCCCTGGTCACGGGTGGCACCGGCTACATCGGATCCCATACCTGCGTCGAGTTGATCCAGCGCGGCTACCGCGTCGCCATCCTCGACAATCTGAGCAACAGTTCGGCCGCCGTCGTCGACCGCATCGAGCAGATCACCGGCACGCGGCCGGACTTCACCCGCGCCGACGTGCGCGACACCGACGCGACCACCCGCCTGATGCAGGAGCTGCGCCCCGACGTGGTGCTGCACTTCTGCGCGCTCAAGGCGGTCGGCGAGAGCAACGACAAGCCGCTCGACTATTTCGACAACAACATCGGCGGCACCCTCAGCCTGCTCAAGGCGATGCGGCAGGTCGGCGTGAAGCGACTGGTGTACAGCTCCTCCGCCACGGTCTACGGCGATCCCGAGCATTGCCCGGTGGACGAGGACGCGCCGCGGTCGGCGACCAATCCGTATGCGCGCACCAAGCTGGTCTGCGAGGACCTGCTCGGCGACATCGCGCGCGCCGATCCGGCGCTCAAGGTCGCGATCCTGCGCTACTTCAATCCCGTCGGTGCGCACCCATCGGGACTGATCGGCGAGGATCCCGCGGGCACGCCGAACAACCTCATGCCCTACGTCTGCCAGGTCGCGGTCGGCCGGCTGCCAGCGCTTTCGGTCTACGGCAACGACTACCCGACGCCGGACGGGACCGGGGTGCGCGACTACATCCACGTGCTCGACCTGGCGCGTGCGCACGTGGACGCGATCGAAACCCTGGAGCGCACCGGCGAGGGCCTGACCGTGAACCTGGGCACCGGCCGAGGCTACAGCGTGCTCGAGGTGGTGAAGGCTTTCGAACGCGCCAGCGGCCGCGAGATTCCATACCGCTTCGCGCCCCGGCGTACGGGCGACGTGGCCACCTGCTTCGCCGATCCCTCGCGTGCCCAAGCCCTGATGGGCTGGCGCGCCGAATTCGGCCTCGACCGCATGTGCGAGGACGCCTGGCGCTGGCAAGAGGCCAACCCGCGCGGTTTCCACTAGCGTGGCTGGGAGCGGCGCCCGCCCCTGGGGTAAAATGCCGCCATCCCAGAGCCCCCGGCTCCCCGCAGGAACCCCCAAGCCATGAAGATCTTGGTCGCCTACAAGCGCGTCGTGGACTACAACGTCCGCATCCAGGTCAAGCCCGACGGATCGGGCGTGGTCACCGACGGCGTCAAGCTGTCGGCCAATCCCTTCGATGAGATCGCGCTGGAAGAAGCACTCCGACTGCGCGACAAGGGCGTCGCCACCGAGGTGATCGTCGCCACCATCGGCCCCGCCGATGCGCAGGCGCACCTGCGCAATGGCCTGGCGATGGGCGCCAACCGCGCCATCCACGTGGTCAGCACGGAAGCCGTGCAGCCGCTGGCGGCCGCGCGCGTGCTGCTCAAGCTGGTGGAAAAGGAACAGCCGGGCCTGGTGATCCTGGGCAAGCAGGCCATCGACGACGATGCCTCGCAGACCGGGCAGATGCTCGCGACCCTGTGGGGTCGCCCGCAGGCGACCTTCGCCAGCAAGGTCGAGGTCGCCGGCGAGAAGGCGACGGTGACGCGCGAAGTGGACGCCGGCCTGGAAACGCTCGAGGTGGACCTGCCGGCGGTGGTCACCACCGACCTGCGCCTGAACGAGCCGCGCTTCATCAAGCTGCCCGACATCATGAAGGCCAAGTCCAAGCCGATGGAGACGATCGCGATCGCCGACCTCGGCGTCGAGGGCGCGCCCGCGCTGACGACCACGGCCTACGCGCCGCCGGCGAAACGCAGCAAGGGCGTGATGGTCAAGGACGTGGCCGAACTGGTCGCCGCGCTGAAATCCAAGGGCCTGGCGTAAGCCGGCACGGAGCGAGAACCCATGAGCAAGATCCTCATCGTCGCCGAACACCTGTCCGGCGCCCTCAACGACTCCACCGCCCGCTGCGTGAGCTGCGCGCAGGCCATCGGCGGCGAGATCCACGTGCTGGTGCTGTCGGACGCGCCGGACGCCGTCGCCGCGCAGGCCGCGCAGATCGCCGGCGTGGGCAAGGTGCTGGCGGTGACGAATGCCGCCAACGCGCATCCGCTCGCGCAGGTGCTGGCGCCGCAGGTGGCGAAGGCTGCCGCCGGCTACACGCACGTGCTCGGTCCCTCGACCACCTTCGGCAAGGACCTGATGCCCTGCGTCGCGGCGCTGCTTGGCGTCTCGCAGGTCAGCGACCTGATGGCGGTCGAGGACGCGCGCACCTTCAAGCGCCCGATCTACGCCGGCAATGCCATCGTCACCGTGCAGGCGCCGGAAGGCCAGGCGATCGTCGCCACCGTACGCACGGCCTCGTGGCCGGCCGCGGCCGGCGGCGGCAGCGCGGCCGTCGAGTCGCTGGCGCTGGACGCCGCGCTGCCCACGCACACCCGCTTCGTCGGCCTGCAGCAGGGCAAGAGCGATCGTCCCGACCTGCAGAGCGCGCGCAAGGTCGTGTCCGGCGGTCGTGCGCTGGGCTCGGCCGATGCCTTCAAGATCGTCTATTCGCTGGCCGACAAGATGGGCGCGGCGGTCGGCGCTTCGCGCGCCGCGGTGGACGCTGGTTACGTGCCGAACGAACTGCAGGTCGGCCAGACCGGCAAGATCATCTCGCCCGAGCTCTACATCGCGATCGGCATCAGCGGCGCGATCCAGCACCTGACGGGCATCAAGGACGCCGGCACCATCGTCGCGATCAACAAGGACGGCGATGCGCCGATCTTCGAGATCGCCGACTACGGGCTGGTGGGCGACCTGTTCCAGATCCTGCCGGAGCTCGAGCAGGCGCTCTGAGCGCCCGCGCGAACGCATGGACAGACCGATGTGGAACCCTGGCGCGGATCGGCTCGACCGCGCCAACCTGAGCCGCTTCATGCGCTTCCTGCGCGAGGAGACCGGCAACGCCGACCTCAACAGCTACGCACCGCTCTACCGCATGTCGGTGGACCAGCCTGCGCGCTTCTGGACCCTGGTCTGGGATTTCGTCGGCATCCGCGGCAGCGGCGAGCGCGAGCCGGTGTTCGACCCGGGCGAAAGCATGGCCGAGGCGCGCTGGTTCCCCGGCGTGAGCCTGAACTTCGCGCAGAACCTGCTGCGCTTCGACGACGAGCGCGTGGCGATCCGCTGGGTGGGCGCCGTCGAGGGCCGGGAAACCCTGAACTACACGCAGCTGCAGCGCCGCGTCGCCGCGCTTGCCGCGGCGCTGCGCGCCGAGGGCCTGGATGCCGGCGACCGCGTGGTCTCGCGCCTGCCCGACGGTCCCGATGCGCTGGTGGCGATGCTCGCCTGCGCGAGCATCGGCGCGATCTGGTTCGCCTGCCCGGCGGGCTTGCCCGCCGCCGACGAGGCCTTGCTGCTCTCGCGTGTGTCCCCGACCCGCACCCTGGCGGCCGACGAGGACATCGACGCACTGGTGGCACCGCATGCGGAGGCGCCGCACGAGTTCGCGAGCCTGCCCTTCGAGCATCCGTTGTACCTGACGGTCGCCGGCGAACGCGGCGCGCCCGAATTGCTGGTGCACGGCGCCGGCGGCACGCTGATCCAGCACCTGAAGGAACTGGTGCTGCACGTGGACCTGCGCCGCGAGGACAAGCTGCATTTCCAGGTGCCCAGCGGCAGCCTGGCGTGGTACTGGCTGGCCTCGGCGCTGGCCACGGGCTGCACGCTGGTGCTCAATGCCGGCGACGCGCCGGCGCCGGACTCCGCTGCCCTCTGGGACTTCGTCGACGAGGCTGGCATCAGCGTGCTGGGCGTGCACGGCGACTGGCTGAATGCGGCGGCCGCGGGAGAGAACGCGCCGGTGGAAACGCACCGCCTGCTCGCACTCAAGACCCTGCTGGTGGCCGGCAGCGCGCCGACGCCGGAAGCCTTCGACTTCGTCTACCAGCGCGTCAAGGACCGCCTGTTCCTCGCACCGGTGCTGATCGGCGGCGACACCCTGGCCTGCCTGGCGCTCGGCGCGCCGGTGTTGCCGGTCGTGCGCGGCGAAGTGCCCTGCCGGGCGCTCGGCATGAAAGTCGAGGTATTCGACGCGCAGGGACAAGCGGTGGTCGGCGAGCGCGGCGAGCTGGTCGTCAGTGCGCCCTTCCCTTCGCTGCCGCTGGGCTTCGCCGACGATGCCGATGGCGCGCGTTACCTGGCGGCGTATTTCTCGCGCCATCCGGGCCGCTGGTCGCGCGGTGGAGCGGCGACGCTCACCAACCGAGAGTCATTGCTCCCCGGTTGATGCAAGCAGGGGCCATGGGCCCTTGCACTCAGGCGACGCGGAAACCGCAGCCGGTCTTGGCCTCGAGCTCGTCGCGCTCCACGCCCGGCGCCGACTCCACCAGCACCAGCCCGTCGGCTTCGACGTCGAACACCGCCAGCTCGGTGATGATGCGGTTGACCACGCCGACGCCGGTCAGCGGCAGCGTGCATTCCTTCAGGATCTTGTGCTCGCCGTTCTTGGCCGTGTGCTCCATCAGCACGACGACGCGCTTCACGCCGGCGACCAGGTCCATCGCCCCGCCCATGCCCTTGACCATCTTGCCCGGCACCATCCAGTTGGCGAGGTCGCCGCGGTCGGTGACCTGCATCGCGCCCAGTATCGCCAGGTCGATGTGGCCGCCGCGGATCATCGCGAAGCTGTCATGGCTGCCGAAGTAGCTGGCGCCGGCACGCGCGGTGACGGTCTGCTTGCCGGCGTTGATCAGGTCGGCGTCCACCTCGTCCTCGGTCGGGAAGGGGCCGATGCCGAGCAGGCCGTTCTCCGACTGCAGCCACACGTCCATCCCGGCGGGGATGTGGTTGGCGACCAGGGTCGGCAGGCCGATCCCCAGGTTCACGTAGGCGCCGTCGCTCAGTTCCTGGGCGGCGCGCTGCGCCATTTCGTCACGGTTCCATGGCATGTCGTTGCTTCCTCAGGCGGCGCGCGTGGTGCGCTGCTCGATGCGCTTCTCGGGGGTCGGGTTGTGGACGATGCGGTCCACATAGATGCCGGGCAGGTGCACGTGGTCGGGATCGATGGCGCCGATCTCCACCACCTCCTCCACTTCCGCGATGCAGACCTTGCCGGCCATCGCGCAGGCCGGGTTGAAGTTGCGCGCGGTCTTGCGGAACACCAGGTTGCCGGCCTTGTCGGCCTTCCAGGCCTTCACCAGCGAGACGTCGGCGTGCAGCGCGGTCTCCATCACGTACATGTGGCCGTCGAACTCGCGCGTTTCCTTGCCGTCGGCGACGATCGTGCCGTAGCCGGTGCGGGTGAAGAAGGCCGGGATGCCGGCGCCGCCGGCGCGCAGGCGCTCGGCCAGCGTGCCCTGCGGGTTGAACTCGAGCTCGAGTTCGCCGCCGAGGTACTGCCGCTCGAATTCCTTGTTCTCGCCGACGTAGCTGCTGATCATCTTGCGGATCTGCCGGGTCGTGAGCAGCTGGCCCAGGCCGAAGCCGTCGACGCCGGCGTTGTTGGAGATGGCGGTGAGGTCGCGCACGCCGGAGTCGCGCAGCGCCGCGATCAGCGCCTCGGGAATGCCGCAGAGGCCGAAGCCGCCGACCGCCAGGGTCTGGCCGTCGGCGACGATGCCGTCGAGGGCCTCGGCGGCGGAGGCGTAGAGCTTGTCCATCCGGCTGCGGGGGGAAGGGGTTGGGGTCATGGCCGGTCCCATCGTCACGAAGACCTGCATTGTAGCCGCTGGCCCTCGGCGCGGAACCGTACTTTGGGACAGTGTCCACGTCGGCGGGCCCGGGTCGCGCTGCTAGAATCCGGGGGCCGCCGCGCCGCGCGCGGCGCATCCACAGGGGACGAGGCGTGAGGAATTACGACACCCGCAAGCGGGTACTGGTGACGGGTGGCGCGGGCTTCCTGGGTTCGCACCTGATCGAGCGCCTGCTCGACGCCGGGCACGAGGTGGTCTGCGCCGACAACCTGTTCACCGGCAGCAAGCGCAACATTGAACATCTGCACGCCAATCCCCGCTTCGAGTTCATGCGCCACGACGTGACCTTCCCGCTGTACGTGGAGGTCGACGAGATCTGGAACCTGGCCTGCCCCGCCTCTCCGATCCACTACAGCCACGACCCGGTGCAGACCACCAAGACCTCGGTGCATGGCGCGATCAACATGCTGGGCCTGGCCAAGCGGCTGGGCTGCCGGATCTTCCAGGCCAGCACCAGCGAGGTGTACGGCGACCCGAGCGTGCATCCGCAGCGCGAGGACTACTGGGGCAACGTCAATCCCATCGGCCCGCGCTCGTGCTACGACGAGGGCAAGCGCTGCGCCGAGACGCTGTTCTTCGACTACTGGCGCCAGCACAAGCTCGACATCAAGGTCGCGCGCATCTTCAACACCTACGGCCCGCGCATGCATCCGAACGATGGCCGGGTGGTGTCGAACTTCATCGTGCAGGCGCTGCGCGGCCAGGACATCACCATCTACGGCGAGGGCCAGCAGACGCGCTCGTTCTGCTACGTGGACGA
>CAMPGW010000080.1 GCA_946885735.1 uncultured Gammaproteobacteria bacterium | reverse complement strand
CAGCCCTCGGCGTCCATCGCCTCGTGCAGGCAGTCGTCCAGCGTCTGCGCGACCAGCGGATGGTCGGGGATCTCGCGCTCGCCGACGATGTTTTCCTGGCAGGCGACCTGGTCGGGGAAAACCGAGGACAGCAGGTCCTCGCTGCGCATGCGCTGGAGTTGCGGCGCCACCTTGCTGCCGCCGATGAAGCGCGGCAGGGCGAGCGCGGTGGTCGCATTCCAGCGCCAGCGCACGCCGAACAGCGGCGCATCCAGCAGCGCCTGCACCAGCACGTGCTCGGCGCTGGCCGAATGCAGGTAGGAGGCGACCTCGATCAGCGGGAAGCTGTGCGCGGTGGACAGCGACAGCACGATGGCTTCCTCGGTTGCCGCCGCCTGCAACTCGAAGTTGAACTTGCGGCAGAAGCGCTTGCGCAGCGCCAGGCCCCAGGCGCGCAGCAGGCGGCTGCCGAAGGGCGCATGCAGCACCAGCTGGGTGCCGCCGGATTCGTCAAAGAAGCGCTCGAGCACGACGCGCTCCTGGGTTGGCAGCACGCCGAGCGCGCTGCGCGCGCGCAGGTAGTAGGCAGCCAGCTGGCGCGCGGCTTCTTCGTCGAGGCCGACCTCGGCGCGTAGCCAGGCGATGGCCGCCTCCAGTCCGTCCTCCAGGTGCAGCTCGAGGTCCGCGCGCAGGCGCGACACCGCCTGGCTCAGTTCATCGCTGCGGCCCGGCGCCTCGCCCAGCCAGAACGGCAGGTTCGGCGGCTGGCCTTGCGCGTCCTCGACGCGCACGCGGCCCGGCTCCACGCGCAGGATGCGGTAGCTGGCGTTGCCGAGCTGGAAGATGTCGCCGGCCAGCGACTCGATCGCGAAATCCTCGTTGAGGCTGCCGATGGTGATGGCCTGCGGCTCCAGCAACACCGCGTAGTCGCCGGTGTCGGGGATGGTGCCGCCGGAGGTGACCGCGGTCAGGCGGCCGCCGCGGCGCCCGCGCAGGCGTCGCTGCACCGCGTCGCGGTGGATCCACGCGCCGCGCGGACCGCGCTGCGTACTGAAGCCTTCAGCGAGCATGCGCACGACGGCGTCGAAATCCGCGCGCGACAGCGAGGCGTAAGGCCAGGCCCGGGCCACCATCGCAAACAAGGCGTCCTCGTCCCAGTCGGTGAAGCCGACCTCGGCGACGAGTTGCTGCGCCAGCACGTCCAGCGGCGCGCGCGGGATCTTCAGCGCGTCGAGCTCGCCGCGACGCACCGCGTCCAGCAGCGCCGCGCATTCGGCCAGGTCCTCGCGCGAGGTCGGGAACAGACGGCCCTTGGGCACGCCACCGACGTGGTGCGAGGCGCGGCCCACGCGCTGTAGCAGGGTGGCGATGGCGCGCGGCGAGCCGAGCTGGCAGACCAGGTCCACGTCGCCGATATCGATGCCCAGTTCCAGCGACGCGGTGGCGACCAGCACGCGCAGCCGTCCCGACTTCAGGCGTTGCTCGGCGTCGAGCCGCAACTCGCGCGACAGGCTGCCGTGGTGCGCGGCCACGGCCTCCTTTCCGCCGAGGCGATCGCCCAGGTGCTTGGCCGCGCGCTCGGCCATGCGCCGGGTGTTGACGAAGACCAGGGTGGTGCGGTGTTCGGTGGCCAGTTCGGCGATGCGCGCATACACCTGGTCCCATTGCTCGTTAGACATCACCGGCTGCAGCGGGGTCGGCGGCAACTCCAGCGCGAGGTCGCGGCGCTTGGAGTAGCCGATGTCGACGATCGCGCAATCGGCGGCGCCGTCGGCGCGCAGGTTGCCGGCTCCGACCAGGAAGCGCGCCACCTCCTCGATGGGCTTTTGCGTGGCCGACAGGCCGATGCGCTGCAGCGGCCGCCCGGCGAGCGCCTCCAGGCGCTCCAGCGTCAGCGCCAGGTGGCTGCCGCGCTTGCTGGCGGCGACGGCGTGGATCTCGTCCACGATCACGCTGCGGGTGTCGGCGAGCATGCGCCGCCCGGACTCCGAGCCGAGCAGCACGTACAGCGACTCCGGTGTGGTCACCAGGATGTGCGGCGAGCGCTTGCGCAGCAGCGCGCGCTCGGATTGGGGCGTGTCGCCGGTGCGCAGCGCGGTGCGGATCTCCACGTCCGGCAGGCCCATCGCCTGCAACTGCGCGCGGATGCCCGCGAGCGGCGCTTCCAGGTTCAGGTGGATGTCGTTGGACAGCGCCTTCAGCGGGGAGACGTACACGACCTGCGTCGCATCGGCGAGGGTGCCGGCCAGGCCTTCGCGCACCAGCGCATCGAGCGCGGCCAGGAAGGCGGTCAGCGTCTTGCCGGAACCGGTCGGCGCGGCGACCAGCGTGTGGCGGCCGGCACGGATCGCCGGCCAGGCCTGCGCCTGGGCGGCGGTCGCTGCGGGGAAGGCCGCCCGGAACCAGCCGGCGACGGCCGGGTGGAAGGCGTCCATCGGCATGCCGGCATTATCCGCCGCGCCGGGTTCGGCGTGCGTGAATCGTCTCGTTCAGGCCGGGCGCGTGCCGCGGCGTTCGTCCAGCACCGCAGTCAACAGTGCCCCCAGGAATACGACCAGCCCGGCGTAGTAGACCCACACCGCCGCCAGGGCCAGCGTGCCCATCGAACCGTAGGCCGAGGTCGGGTCGGCGGTGTCCAGGTAGAACGCGATCAACAGGCGGCCGGCGGCGAACATGCCGGCGGTCAGCGCCCCGCCCAGCAGCGCCATCCGCCAGCGCACCGGCCGGTCCGGCACGTAGTGGTACATCAGCGCGAAGGCCAGCGTGTACACCAGCAAGCCGCCCAGTTGCGCCAGCAGCGGCAACATCCAGTCCACCCGCGCGAACGCCAGTTGCAGCACGGTGGTGATGGTGAGCGAGACCAGCAGCAGGAAGCCGACCGCCAGCACCAGTCCCAGCGAGAACACGCGCTTGCGCAACCACGCGCGCAGGCCGGGCAACTTCTGCGCCTCGGTACGGAAGATCCGGTTCAGCACGTCCTGCAGCTGGCCGAACACCACGGTGGCGCCCAGGAACAGCGCGCCGATGCTGCCCCAACCCGCGACCGAACGCGGGTCGGGCGTGCGTTCCGATGCGTCCAGGATCGCCGCCGCGACGCGCTGGCCTTCGACGCCGGCCAGGACCCCGATCTGCTCGAGCAGCGCCTGCTGCCCGGCGGGCAGCAGCGATTGCGTGAACCAGAGCAGCAGCAGCAACAGTGGCGCCAGCGAGAGGATCGCGTAGAACGCCAGCGCCGCCGATTGCGCCAGCAGGTCCGCGTCCAGGAAGCGCCGCCACAGCGCGCGCCACAGCGGTCCGCGGGCCGTGCGCACGCGCTGCTCGACCGGTGCGCGCTCGACCGCGGCGGCGGGCACGGGCTTTTCCGCCCGCCGCCGCCGCCGCGGTCCGCCTTCAGTCCGTTTCGTCGCGATGGGCGCCGCCCTCGGCGCCGAAGTAGGGATAGGCCACGTCTTCCAGCGGCTCTTCCGGGTACTGCGGATTGGCCGCGCGCACGCGCTCCCAGCTCCAGGGCTCGAACAGGCGGCCGCCCTCGCAGCCGGTGTAGGCGCACAGGAACACGCCCTCGTCGTTGCGCTGCTGGTGGGCGCGGAAGGTGCGCTCGCAGACCACGCACCAGAGCCGGTCGGCGCCGTCCGGCGGTGCGTAGGCGCGGATCGAGGGCAGTTCGATCGAGCGCAGGTTGGGATAGGAGGTCGCTGCCACGGCCGCCATCTCAGTGATCCTCGGACGCCGGCGGACGGCCGAACAGCGGATACACCTGTCCCAGGCGCGGTTCGGCCGGGTAGGCCGGATTCACCTTGCGGGTGCGATTCCAGTCCCAGGAATAGAACACCGTGCGGCCCTTGCAGTCGTCGTACGGGCACAGCTGCGCCTCGTCGCGGGCGCCGCGGCGCCGCGAGTACGCGCGCTCGCAGATCAGGCACCACAGGTAATCGGAACGGGTCGGCTCCTCCGGCAGCCGGGTCAACCGGCGCGGAGTGATGGGATGGGGGTGCTTGTGCGTGTCCATGCGGCGTCCATGCCTCGTTGTCGTGCGTGTCGTGTCATTGAGGTCTACGGCAATCGACGCATCGCGCGGTCAGCGCGGGCGCAGGCTCGTCGGCCTCGGATTCAGCATGCCGCGCGAGCACTGAATGGCAGCAGGCAGCGGAAGCGACCGTATTCAGCTCACGGCGGGGCTTGGGCCAGCGAGCGGGTGACGAACCAGAGGCCGCCACCGAGCAGCGCGAGCAGCACCAACGCCGGCCGCGCGATCTTCCAGTCCGCCGACGAAGGCAGGCTGGCGGACAGGAAGGTCGCCGCCAGCCACGCATGCAGCGCGCGCATCGGCCACGGTGCGCCAGCGACGAAGGCCAGCGTCCACCACCAGCCCAGCGGGAACAGCAGCAGCGGCGCCAGCACGATCGGCACGGCGCGCAGGAAGCCGGCGCGAAAGACCACCGAGCCCAGGCGCCAGCCGTGCGGCCCGCGCTGCGGGCGCAGTGAGGGAAAGTCGGGCCGCGCGCCCAGTAACCAGGCCACGATCCAGTGCGCGAACTCGTGCATCGCCGTGCCGGGCAGCGCGGCGATCGCGTAGGGCCACATCCCGAGCCGACTCGTCGCGCGCAGTGCGAGCAGCGCCACCGCCACGGCCAGCAGGTCGGGCAGCGCCGGCACCGGCGCCCAGGCCAGTGGCATCATCGCAGCGACATCGCTGGCCTCAATCGGCCGGCACGGTGCGCGTGCGTGCCCAGTCGCGCAGGCCCTCGACCTGTTCGGCCATCAGCACCGACAACGGGCGGGTGCCGCGCAGCTCCGCCAGCACCCGCGCCTCGTCCACCGGCGCGCGATCGGCGTGGGCGGCATACAGCGCACTGACGATGGCCTGCTCGATCTCGGCGCCGGAAAATCCCTCGCTCGCCTCGGCCAATGCATTGAGCGAGAACTCGCTCCAGTCCACCTTCCGCTTGTCCAGGTGCAGGCGGAAGATCTCGCCGCGGGCCGAGGCCGTCGGCAGGTCGACGAAGAAGATCTCGTCGAAGCGGCCCTTGCGCAGCAGCTCCGGCGGCAACTGGTCCACCGCGTTCGCCGTCGCCACCAGGAACACCTTCGACTTGCGCTCGGCCATCCAGGTCAGGAAGTAGCCGAGCACGCGCCGCGACACGCCGCCGTCCTCGCCACCGCCGGCGGCCAGGCCCTTCTCGAGTTCGTCGATCCACAGCACGCAGGGCGCCAGTTGCTCGGCCGAGGCCAGCGCCTCGCGCAGGTTCTTCTCGGTCTCGCCGTGGAACTTGTTGTAGAGCGTGCCGAAGTCCAGCCGCACCAGCGGCACGCCGAAGCCGCCGGCCACCGCCTTGGCGGCGAGCGACTTGCCGCAGCCCTGCACGCCGAGCAGCAGCACGCCCTTGGGCGGATCGAGGCCGTGCGGCAGGTCGCTGGCGCCGGTGAAGACCTCGCGGCGATGGCCGATCCACTGCTTCATCCGCGCCAGTCCGGCGACATCGGAGAAGCGCGCGGTGTCGTATTCGAAATGCAGGTGGCCGGACTTGTTGAGCAGTTCGAACTTGAGCTTGGCCAGTTCCGGCAGGTCGGACTCGCTGATGGCGCCGTCGCGGAAGATCAGGTGGCGGGCGATGCGCCTTGCCTCGCCGAGCGAGAGGCCGCGCAGGTTGCGCACCAGCAACGCCAGCACGGCCTTGTCCACCTCCACCCGGCGGCCGCCGTTTTCCTTCTGGTAGAGCGCGGCCTCGTCGCGGACCATCTTCAGCAATGCGTTCTCGTCCGGCAGCCGCAGCGAGAACCGCACGCCGAGGGCCTCGAGTTCGGGCGGCAGCTCGATGCGCGCGCCGACCAGCACGATGGTGTGGTCCAGGCTGCCGCGGCGGTCGAGGATCTCGCGCAGCATGCGCTGGGTGCTGGCGTAGCCCAGGTAGGGGATGGCATCCAGTAGCAGGTAGATGCCGCGCTGGTCGTGCGCCTTGATCGCCATCAGCGTGGTGGTGATGTCCGGCGGGGTCTCGGCCGCGTCCTCGCGGTCCATGTCCACGCGGCGCATGCCCTCGGTGATGGACCAGCGGAACAGCGCCCGCCAGACGTTGGCCAGCACGTGCCGGAACAGGTCCACCACCCGGCCCTCGTCCTGGGTTTCGATCACGATCAGCGGCGTGTTGGCGCGGATCAGCGAGGCCAGGTCCTGCAGTTCGCTCATGCGGTCGGGTCGGCGGGCGGGGCGGGAGGACACGATACCGCAAGCGGCCGCGGGCGGATTTCAGGGTAAGCTGGCCCGGACTCCCACGCGACGGAGAGGCTCATGCGAACCGTACTGGTCGCCAGCTCCAAGGGCGGCGCCGGCAAGTCCACCCTGGCCACCAACCTGGCCGCGTACTTCGCCCTCGACGGCCAGCGCACCGTGCTGGTGGACGCCGATCGGCAGAAATCCTCCACCCACTGGTGCGAGAAGCGCGCCGCCATGGCCAATGCGGTGCTGCCCCTGGACGGTACCCGCCGCAACTGGGAGGCCAAGCTTCCCTCGGATGCCCAGCGCGTGGTGATCGACGCCGCCGCCGGCGCCATGGGCGAGGATCTCGAATCCTTCCTGGCCAAGGCCGACGCGGTGCTGGTGCCGGTCAATCCCTCGATCATCGACCTCGAGGCGACCGTGCCCTTCCTCAACTCGCTGGCGCAGCACCCGCGGGTGAAGAAGGGCAAGTTGCCGGTGGGCCTGGTCGGCAACCGCCTCAAGCCCTGGACCAGCGCTTCGCAGCAGGCGGTCGGCCAGCTCAAGGCCTGGCCCTACCCGGTGGTGGGTGAACTGCGCGATACCCAGGCCTACGTGCTGATGGTCGCGCTGGGCAAGAGTGTGTTCGACTACCACTCCGAACAGATCCGCGGCCACCAGGACGACTGGGCGCCGCTGCTGAAGTGGCTGAGGAAGGTGCTGTGACCCGCCAGATCATCCTGTTGCGCCACGCGCATGCCGAGCCGGGTTCGCCCGGCCAGACCGACCGCGAGCGCCCGCTGTCGCGCGAAGGCCTGGCCGAAGCCGAGGCCGCGGGCCGTTGGCTCAAGGCCCATGGCCATATCCCCGACCGCATCCTGTGCTCGCCCGCGCGCCGCACCCTGCAGACCCTCGAGCAGGTGCTGCTGGCGCTCGGCTACCTGGAACAGCGCGCCGAACCGCGCATCTACGAGGCCACGCCCGGCACGCTGCTGGAAGTGGCGGACGAGCATCGCGAAGTCCGCTCGCTCATGCTGGTCGGCCACAACCCGGGGCTGGAACAGACCGTCGCGCTGCTGGCGGACGGGCAGTCCGGCGATTTCCGCGGCATGCCCGCGGGCGGCATCGCCGTGCTCGACTTGCCCGCGGACGCGCCGCTCGAGCCGGGCATCGCGACGCTGTCCGCGTTCTGGTGGCCATGAGCGCATGCTCGGGCGGGCGGCGCCGGTCGCGCTGCTGAGCCTGCTGCTGGGCGCCGCCCTGCGCGGGCTTGGGCGCCCAGTCAGTTTCCTGCTGCTACCTTCCGACTGCGCCCGGCCCGGGCTCGACTGCGATCTGCAGGTGCACGGACGTGTCAGCCGCAAGGCCTTCGGAATGAGCGCATACCGCGTGCTGGTGCGCGACCAGGTGGACGTTCGCTTCCGCATGCGCCTGCGCGAGGCCGCGCCATGAGCCCCTGGCTGCGCGGCCTGCTGGCCGTACACCTGTTGCTGCTGGGTGCTTGCGCCCACGTCAGCCGCCAGGAGCAGGCGCAGGCCGCCGACTACGCCGAAGCCGCGCAGCGCAGCGACCTGGTCTGCGCAAGCTGCGCGATCGACTCGCCGCTGCTCGCCCTTGGCGACGCCGCCTACGCCGAGTCGACGCCGCAGGCGCCGCGGCACCGCACGGTCATGCTCGACGGCGGCCAGGATTCGCTGATCGCCCGCGTCCACCTGATCCGCGCCGCCCGCCACAGCATCGACCTGCAGACCTTCCACTTCGCCCGCGACGACTCCGGCCGGCTGGTGCTCGACGAGCTGCGCGCCGCCGCCCAGCGCGGGGTGAAGGTGCGCCTGCTGATGGACCAGCTCAACGGCCTGGCCGACCCCGAGCTGCAGGCGCGTCTGGCCGGCTTCCACCGCAACTTCGAGCTGCGCCTGTACAACCCGATCTTCCGCCAGGCCAAGGTCAGCCCGCTGGAGTTCGCCGGCGGCATCGTGTTCCGCTTCCGCGACCTCAACCGGCGCATGCACAACAAGCTGATGCTGGTGGACGGGCGGGTCGGGATCATCGGCGGCCGGAATGTCCAGGACGAGTACTTCGACTGGAAGGACGACTACAACTACCGCGACCGCGACCTGCTGGTGGCCGGGCCGGTGACGCGGGCGATGAAGGCGAACTTCGATGCCTTCTGGAGCGACGAACGCTCGCTGCCGCCGGACCGGCTCGACGACGTGGCGCGGGTGCTGCTGGCGCACCGCGGGCCGCCACCGGTCGAACGGCACGAACGGGCCGCGCGCGCCGCCGCGCTGGCCGAACTGGCCTCCGACGGCGCCGGCGTGTTCGAGCGCCTGCGCCCTTACCTGCTCCAGGTCGGCCGCGTCGAATTCTTCGGCGACCTGCCAGCCAAGCACGACCTCGGGCCGCAAAGCCGCACCGATGCCTCGGCGGCGCTGCTGGCCGCACTCGAATCCACCCAGCGCGAGCTGCTGCTGCAGACCCCCTACCTGGTGATCTCGCGACCGGCGCGGCAGTTGTTCCGGCGCATGCACCGGCGCGATTCACCGCCTGCGGTGATCGTGTCCACCAACTCGCTGGCGGCCACCGACGCCTTTCCCGTCTATGCGATGTCGCACAAGTACAAACGCCTGTACCTGCGCGAACTCGGCTTCCAGATCTACGAGTACAAGCCCTTCCCGGCGGACATGCCGGTGGATTTGACCGTGCCCGGCACCTGGGACCGGCCGGTCGGCGCCGAACCCGCCGTGAGCCTGGCACCGCCACCGCGTATCGCCCGGCGCGATGCCAGCGGTCGCCGCTACGTGCCGCTCAAGCGCGCCGGCGTGCGCATCGGCCTGCACTCCAAGTCCATGGTGGTGGACGATCGCATCGGCATCGTCGGCAGCCATAACTTCGACCCGCGCTCGGCCGACTTCAATACCGAGAGCCTGGTGATGGTCCACGACGCGGCCTTCGCACGCGCGCTCGGCGAGAGCATCCGTCGCGACATCGCCCCGGGCAATTCCTGGGTCATCGCCCCGCGCGAGGAGCTGCCGGTGGTGGCGCAGCTCAACTACAACCTCGGCAAGCTCTCGGAGAAGCTGCCGATCTTCGACGTCTGGCCCTTGCCCTACGCCACCAGCTTCGAGCTCAAGCCCGGCTGCGAGCCGCTGCTGCCGACGGCGCCGAACTTCTACGACTGCCACGAGCCGGTGGGGGACTTCCCCGAGGTCAACCTGACCCTGAAGTCCATCTACACCCGCATCCTCACGGTGTTCGGGGCGGGCTTCATTCCGATTCTTTGAGTCCTTGCGTGCGGCGTGGCCTGCGGCTGGGGGCTGGGTTTGCGCTGATCGCGACGGCGTAGGCCGCTCCTGCCAACTCAGTCGCGACCGGCCGGGCATCCCTGCCCGGCCTTCTGCGCAAACCCAGCCCCCATCCACAGGCCCCGTCCGCGGCGGGAGTTCCGCGGCTCGCCCCGATGCCCTTTGCTGTTGAAAAGAAGCGGAGCGAGGGGCTTCGCGTGATCCGTGGCGATCGGTGTCGCGCATCACGGGCGAAGGCGTGGACAGCGGTTGCGAGGAAAAGCCTCAGCCGTCTCCGGCGGTGGGCGGTGTCGTCGGGTGGGGGATTTCCGGAGGAGCTTGGCCAGGGATGGCCAAGCGGGCGGGACTCAGCTGGCAGGACGCGGCGTGCTGAGTCCCGACCGCAGGAAACCCCCACCCGGCGGCACCGCCCACCGCAGGCCCGTAACGAGGGCCTTGAGATTGACTGGGACAGGCGTCGCGCCTAGGCTGATCGTCTTTCTCCGACCCGCTTCCGGATCATCCCCATGCCCCTCGCCATCAGCTTCGAACTGTCCGACCGCGACCTGGAACACTTCACCAGCGCGATCAAGGCCGCCACCTTCGCCGCCGGCAGCATGACCCAGGAAGAGATCACCGCGGCGGCCGGCAAGCTGCTGCTGGACGCCGGCAGCCTGGAGTTGCCCGACTTCATCATGGAGCGGCTCGACAAGCTCGACGCGCTGATCGCCATGGTCCGCGACGAGGGCTGGGCGCTGCCGGACGAGGACCGCCAGCGCGTGCTGTCGGCCCTGGTGTACTTCGCCGACCCGAAGGACATCATCCCGGACAACGTGCCGGTGCTCGGCTACTTCGACGACGCCATCGCCATCGAGCTGTGCGTGCGCGAGCTTCGCCACGAGATCGACGCCTACGACGAGTTCTGCGACTTCCGCCAGACCGAGGCCGAGCGCCGCGGCATGGAGCCCGCGCAGGTCGGCCGCGCCGACTGGCTGGGCGCGCGCCGCGACGAGCTGCAGGACCGCATGCACCGCCAGCGCACCCGCGAGGCGGGCACCGGCTACGGCAGCAGCTCCGGCTACGCGCGCAGTGGTTACACCAGCGCCTGGCGCCCGGGCCTGCTGCGCATCCGCTGAACGGCGTGGCCGAACTCCGCGGCCCCTTCAAGCACCGCCCCGGCATCGAGGAACTGAACCGGCTCGCCGCCGGCACGGTGATCGAGCGCCTGGGCATCGTGCTGACCGAGCAGGGTGAGGATTTCCTGCGCGGCACCATGCCGGTGGACGCGCGCACGCTGCAGCCCTACGGCTTGCTGCACGGCGGCTCCTCCGCGGTGCTCGCCGAGACCCTGGCCAGCCATGCCGCCAACCTGTGCCTGGACGAACCGGGCCGCCAGCAGGCGGTGGGCCTGGAGCTGAACTGCAACCACGTGCGCGCGGCGCGCGAGGGCGTGGTCACCGGCACGGCGCGCGCGCTGCACGTCGGTCGCAGCACCCAGGTCTGGGACATCCGCATCGAGAACGAGCAGGGCAAGCTGGTCTGCGCCTCGCGGCTGACCCTCGCCGTGCGCCACGGCTGAACACGCGGCGGCGCCGCGCCGCCGGCGCCGAGTACCGGCTCCATCGGCCTTGGGGCACAATCGACGCCATGGTTTCCCACGCCGACACGACGCCGGGTGCATCCGACTGGCGTCGGCCGCTGCGCTATGCCTGGCGACTGCCCTTCCTGCTGCTGCACGTCACCGTCGGGTTGGCGATCACCATGCTGATGATCAACCCGCTCAGCCGGCGCCTGCGCGTCGGCGGCGAGTCGCTGGACGCGCACACCATCCGCGCCTGGTCGCGCATGATGGTCCGGCTGTTCGGGATGCGCGTGCGCCGCTTCGGCACGCCCTTGCCGGGCGCGGCGCTGTTCGTGGCCAACCACGTCAGCTGGATCGACATCACCCTGCTGCACAGCCAGCGCGTGGTCGGCTTCGTCGCCAAGGCCGAGATCGCCCGCTGGCCGCTGGTGGGCTGGTTGGCCAGCCGTGGCGGCACCATCTACCACCACCGCGGCGACAACGATTCGCTGCATGGCGTGATGCACCAGATGCTGCAACGGCTGCAGGCGGGCAAGGCGATCGGGGTGTTCCCGGAAGGGCGCACGCTCGACGGCCGCGCGGTCGGCGTGTTCCATGCACGGATCTTCCAGCCGGCGGTGCTGGCGCAGGTGCCGGCGCAACCGGTGGCGCTGAAGTACGGCGCCGGCGGCCGCGCGCAGACGACCGTTGCGTTCCGACCGCGCGAGAATTTCCTGCAGAACTTCTGGCGCCTGCTGGGCGAGCCGGCGCGAACGGTCGAGGTGCACTTCCTGGAGCCGGTCGGCGTGTCCGAGGACGGTCGCCGGCGCATGGCCGAACTTTCGCGCGAGCGCATCCAGTCGGCGATGGCGTTGTGACGCGCGAGCCGACATGAGCGCCGTCCGCTACCGCGCGCCGCGCTGGCTGCGCAACCCGCACCTGCAGTCGGCGCTGAGTTCGATGCCGATGCGCAAGGCCGGCGGCCTGCGCGCGCTCGAGCGCACCGGCGCGCGCACCGAGGAACACATCGTCGACGCCGGCGACGGCATCCGCCTGTTCGGCCTGCATACGCGCGTCGAGGGCCGCGACCCGCGCGGGCTGGTGCTGCTGCTGCACGGCTGGGAAGGCAGCGTGCATTCGGGCTACATGCGGCACACCGCGGCCTGCCTGCTCGAGCGCGGCTTCGACGTGTTCCGGCTCAACTTCCGCGACCACGGCGAGACCCACCACCTCAACAAGGACCTGTTCCACTCCTGCCGGCTGGCGGAAGTGGTGCACGCCGCGCGCTGGGTCGCCGATCGCTTCCCGTCACCGGCCTTCCTCGGTGCGGGCTATTCGCTGGGCGGCAACTTCATGCTGCGGGTCGCGCTGGCCGCGCCCGGGGCCGGCATCCCGCTGCGCCATGCCGCCGCGATCTGCCCGGCGGTGGATCCCTCGGCGGTGATGACGGCGCTGGAGACCGGTCCGGGTTTCTACCACTGGTACTTCATGCGCAAGTGGCGCGGTTCGCTGCGCAAGAAGCGCGCGCTGTTTCCCGGCGACCACGACTTCGACGACCGCGTGCTGGCGCAGGACATGCGCGGCCTGACGCGCTGGCTGGTGGAACGCCACACCACGATGGGTGGCGTCGAGGACTATTTCGACGGCTACGCGGTGGCGAATGGGCGCCTGTCCGGCCTGCAGGTGCCGGTGAGCGTGCTCGCCGCCGCCGACGACCCGATCATTCCCGTGGACACCCTGCACGCGCTGCAGCTGCCCGCGCATTCGCACCTGGAGATCGCCGAGCACGGCGGCCATTGCGGCTTCATCGAGGATGCGAGCCTGCGCGGCTTCGCCGAGCGCTGGGTGGCCGCGCGCCTGGACGCGGCGCTGGCCGACGCCGCGACGGCCTAGGTCGCGAACGCCAGCAGCGCGACGCCCAAGGCGATGCGATACCAGGAGAACACCGTGAACCGGTGCGTCTGGATGTAGCCCAGCAGCCACTTCACCACCACGAAGGCGGTGACCGCCGAGGTGACGAAGGCCACCGCCAGCCCGCCCCAGTCCTCGCCGGCGGCGCCGTCGGTGCGCAGCACGTGCACGAGTTCGTAGCCGGTGGCGGCGAACATGGTCGGGATGCCGACCAGGAAGGCGAACTCGGTCGCCACCAGGCGGTTGCCGGTGCCGAACAGCAGTGCGGCGAAGATGGCCGCCGCCGAGCGCGAGGTGCCGGGGAATACGCCCGCCACCACCTGCGCCACGCCCACCAGCGCGGCCACCGTCCAGGTGATGCGGTCGCCGGCGCCGCCGCGACGCGCGGCGATCGCCTCGGCGGCGAGCATCACCAAGCCACCGATGATCAGGGCCCAGGCGATCGGCCCCACCGTCTCCGGCAACTCGAAGCCCATCTGCTTCACCGCCACGCCGAGCACCGCGGTGACGCCGAAGGCGAGGGCGAGCTTGCCGGCGTAGTCGCGGTTCTCCGGCGCGCGCAGTCCGCTGCTCAATTCCCACAGGCGCTCGCGATAGATCAGCACGACCGCGAGGATCGCCCCGGCCTGGATGGCGACGTTGAACAGCAGCGAGCGGTGCCCGAGCCAGCGCTCGGCGATCAGCAGGTGGCCGGTGCTGGAGATCGGCAGGAATTCGGTGATGCCTTCGATGA
>CAMPGW010000079.1 GCA_946885735.1 uncultured Gammaproteobacteria bacterium | reverse complement strand
GGTTCGTCGCCTGCCAGGCGCATCCGGAGTTCCTGTCCACGCCGCGCGACGGGCACCCGCTGTTCATCGGCTTCATCAAGGCGGCGCGCGAGCACCGCGCGCGCAAGGCCGCCGGCGGCGCCGCACCGCGCGTCGCCTCGGGAGCCACCTCGTGAAGCTCTGCGGTTTCGAGGTCGGCCTCGACCGGCCCTTCTTCCTGATCGCCGGGCCCTGCGTCATCGAGTCCATGCAGTTGCAGCTCGACGTCGCCGGCCAGCTGAAGGAGATCACCTCGTCCTTGGGCATCCCCTTCATCTTCAAGTCCAGCTTCGACAAGGCCAACCGCACCTCCGGCACCAGCTTCCGCGGGCCAGGCATGGAGGAGGGGCTGAAGGTGCTCGCCGAAGTGAAGCGCCAGTTGAATGTGCCGGTGCTGACCGACGTCCACGAATACACGCCGATGGATGAAGTCGCGTCCGTCGTCGATGTGCTGCAGACGCCGGCCTTCCTGTGCCGGCAGACCGATTTCATCCGCAAGGTCGCCAGCGCTGGCAAGCCGGTCAACATCAAGAAGGGCCAGTTCCTCTCGCCCTGGGAAATGAAGCACGTCGCCGCCAAGGCGAAGGAGACCGGCAACGAGCAGATCATGGTCTGCGAGCGCGGCGCCTCCTTCGGCTACAACAACCTGGTGTCCGACATGCGCTCGCTGAGCGTGATGCGCGATACCGGCTGCCCGGTCGTGTTCGACGCGACGCATTCGGTGCAGTTGCCCGGCGGCATGGACGGCAAGTCCGGCGGCCAGCGCGAGTTCGTGCCGGTGCTTTCGCGCGCGGCGATGGCGGTGGGCATCTCGGGCATCTTCATGGAAACGCACCCGGATCCGGACAAGGCACTGAGCGACGGGCCGAACGCCTGGCCGCTGCCGCGGATGCGCGCGTTGCTCGAGACGCTGATGGCGCTGGACGAGGTGACCAAGCGCAACGGTTTCCTGGAATCTTCGAACTAAGGACGGCAAAGGCTCAATGACCACGATCCGCAGCATCCACGCCCGCGAAATCCTCGACAGCCGCGGCAATCCCACCCTCGAGGCGGAAGTCACCCTGAGTGACGGGAGCTTCGGCCGCGCGATGGTGCCCTCGGGCGCCTCCACCGGTTCGAAGGAAGCAGTGGAGCTGCGCGACGGCGACAAGACTCGCTACCTGGGCAAGGGCGTGAAGAAGGCGGTCGCCAACGTCAACGGCGCGATCGCCGAGGCGCTGAAGGGCTTCGACGCGGCTGACCAGAAGGGCCTGGATGCACGCCTGGTCAACCTCGACGGCACGGACAACAAGGGCCGCCTGGGTGCGAACGCGCTGCTGGGCGTGTCGCTGGCCAATGCGCATGCCGTCGCCGCTTCGAAAAAGATGCCGCTGTGGGCGCACCTCGCCGGCGATCGCGCGCCGGTGCTGCCGGTGCCGATGATGAACATCATCAACGGCGGCGCCCACGCCGACAACAACGTGGACATGCAGGAGTTCATGGTGCTGCCGGTGGGCATGGACAGCTTCGCCGAGGCGCTGCGCTGCGGCACCGAGGTCTTCCATTCGTTGAAGTCGGTGCTCAAGGGCCGCGGCCTGGGCACGGCGGTCGGCGACGAGGGCGGCTTCGCGCCGGACCTGCGCTCCAACGAAGAAGCGATCGAGGTCATCCTCGAGGCGATCAACAAGGCTGGCTACGCGGCGGGCGAAGACGTGCTGCTGGGCCTGGACGTGGCCAGCACCGAGTTCTTCGACAACGGCAAGTACAACCTGGTGGGCGAGGGCAAGCGGCTCACGTCCGAGCAGTTCGTGGATTTCCTCGCCGGCTGGGCGAAGCAGTACCCGATCGTCACCATCGAGGACGGCATGGCCGAGGACGACTGGTCCGGCTGGAAGCTGCTGACCGAGCGCGTCGGCTCCACCGTGCAGCTGGTCGGCGACGACCTGTTCGTCACCAACCCGCGGATCTTCCGCGAAGGCATCGACAAGGGCGTGGCCAACGCCATCCTGATCAAGGTCAACCAGATCGGCACGCTGACCGAGACCCTCGAGGCCATCGCCATGGCCGACGCGAACCGCTACGCGGCGATCGTCTCGCACCGCTCCGGCGAAACCGAGGACACCACCATCGCCGACATCGCCGTCGCCACCACGGCCACCCAGATCAAGACGGGTTCGCTGTGCCGCAGCGACCGCGTCGCCAAGTACAACCAGCTGCTGCGCATCGAGGAGGCCCTGGGCGCGCGCGCCCGCTACGCCGGCCGCGATGCCTTCGTGAGCCTGTCGCGCTGAGGTGAAAGCCACCCTGCGCCGCTGGTGGCCGGTCCTTCTGCTGCTGGCGCTGCTGGCGGGATTGCAGGCCAAGCTGTGGTTCGGCGCCGGCGGCTGGCGCGAGGCGCGTGAGCTGAGGGAAACGGTGGAGGCACAGCGCGCCGAGAACGCGCGCCTGCAACAGCGCAATGACGCCCTCGGCGCCGAGGTGGAAGACCTCAAGTCCGGCGAAACCGCCGTCGAGGAGCGCGCGCGCAGCGAGCTGGGCATGGTCAAGCCCGGCGAGACCTTCTACCGCGTCGTCGAGCCCAACCCGGGCACCGAGGCCGATGCGGACAAGCCGCAGCGCTTTCCCGAAGGCCCGCCAGTCGAATTCAAGGACGCGCAACGCGGCGAATCCGCCGCCCCCGACGCGGCGCCGACCGAATGAGCTGGGCCATCGTCCCCGCCGCCGGGCGCGGCACCCGCATGGGCACCGGTACGCCGAAGCAATACCTGCAGGTGATGGGCCTGACCCTGATCGAGCACAGCCTGCGTGCCTTGCTGCGCCATCCCGAAGTGGATGCGGTGATGGTCGCGCTGGCGCCCGACGATCCGTTCTGGGCGGGCTGGCGCGAGATGGAAGGCAAGCCGATCTACACCTGCCAGGGCGGCGTCGAACGCGCCGATTCGGTGCTTTCCGCGCTGCAGGCCTTGCCGGCGACCGTAAGCGAAGACCAGTTCGTGCTCGTGCACGATGCGGCCCGGCCCTGCCTGCGCGGCGTGGACCTGAGCCGCTTGTTCGCCATCGGCCAGGCCGATCCGATCGGCGCGATCCTGGCCGCGCCGGTGCGCGACACGCTCAAGCGCGCCAACGACGAGGGTCGCAGCGCCATGACCGAGCCGCGCGAGGCCTTGTGGCGCGCGCTGACGCCGCAGATGTTTCGTCGCGGCGGCCTCACGCGTGCGCTGCAGGCGGCGATGCGCGTCGGCGCCAAGGTCACCGACGAGGCGATGGCGATGGAGCGCCTCGGCCTGAAGCCCAGGCTGGTGGAGGGCTCGGAGGACAACATCAAGGTCACGACCCCGGCCGACCTGGCCCTGGCCGAATTCATCCTGCGCCGCGGCGCCTGAGGAGCGGACCATGCGCATCGGCAGCGGTTTCGACGTGCATGCCTTCGGCGAGGGCGACCACGTCATGCTCGGCGGCGTGCGCATCCCGTTCACGCGCGGGCTCGTCGCCCACAGCGACGGCGACGTATTGATCCATGCGCTCTGCGACGCCTTGCTCGGCGCGCTGGCGCTGGGCGACATCGGCAAGCATTTCCCGCCCACCGATCCGCGCTGGAAGGACGCCGACAGCCGCGCGCTGCTGCGTCGCTGCGCGACCCTGGTGCGCGAGCGCGGCTACGTGGTCGGCAACGCCGACCTGACCCTGATCGGCGAGCAACCCCGCGTCGGTCCGCATGCCGATGAGATGCGCGCGAACCTCGCCGCGGACCTCGCCTGCGACATCGGCCGCATCAGCGTGAAGGCGACCACCACCGAACGCCTGGGCTTCACCGGCCGCGGCGAAGGCCTGGCGGCGCAGGCCGTGGTCCTGCTGGAAATGGCATGAGCGACCTGCTGCCGCGCGCCCACGGCGCGCCGGTGCTCGAGGCCCGCTACAAGACCACCCCGGACGACTTCCTGGTGGAGGAATTGCCGGGCTTCGAGGCGACTGGCGAAGGCGAGCACCTGCTGCTGACCATCGAAAAGGTCGGCATGAACACCGCCTTCGCCGCGCGCAAGCTGGCGGCCTGGGCCGGGATCCCCGAGATGGGCATCGGCGTCGCCGGCATGAAGGACCGGCATGGGCGCACGCGGCAGCGCTTCTCGGTGCACCTGCCCAGGCGCGTCGCGCCGGACGCCGCCGCGCTGGAATCCGACGACTTCCACGTGCTCGACGCCCGTTGGCACAACCGCAAGCTCTCGCGCGGCGCGTTGCTGGGCAACCGTTTCTCGCTGGTGCTGCGCGAGGCGCAGGGCGACCACGCGGCGGTGGATGCGCGCCTGCGTGCGATCGAGGCCGGCGGCCTGCCCAATTATTTCGGCGAGCAACGCTTCGGCCGCGAAGGCGACAACGTCGCGGCGGCCCGGCGCATGTTCGCCGGCGCGCGGGTCAAGCGCGAGCAGCGTTCGATCTACCTGTCGGCCGCGCGCTCGGCGATCTTCAACGCCGTGCTGGCCGCGCGCATCGAGGCCGGCGACTGGAACCGCGGCCGCGAGGGCGAGGTGTGGATGCTCGACGGCACCCACAGCGTGTTCGGCCCGCAGCCTTTCGACGAGGCGCTCGCGGCTCGCGTGGCCGAGCAGGACATCCATCCGACCGGTCCGCAGTGGGGGCTGGGCGAACTGCGATGCGAAGGTGCGTGTCGGGAACTGGAGTTGGCCGCGGCCGAACCCTTCGCCGACCTGCGCGTCGGCCTCGAAGCCGCCGGCATGAAGCAGGAACGGCGCGCGCTGCGCGTGCGCGTGCGCGACCTCGACTGGCAGTGGGAAGGCGAGGGCGTGCTGCGCCTTCGGTTCAGCCTGCCGCCCGGCGCCTACGCCACCGAACTACTGGCCGAACTCGGCGCCGTGCACGCCTGAATCAGCGGTGGTCCAGCAGCACAAGCACCGCGCCCGCGCCACCCTGCGCCGGCGGCGCCGAAGCGAAGGCCAATACGTCGCCGCGCTGGCGCAAGACCCGATCCACCAGCATCTTCAGCACCGGCGCGCCTTCCGAGCGCAGGCCCTTGCCGTGGACGATGCGCACGCAGGGGTGGAAGCCCTTGCCAGCCTCGTTGAGGAAGCGCTTGAGCACCGACTCGGCCTCGGCCGCGCGCAGGTTGTGCAGGTCGATCTCGTCCTGGATGCTGAACTCGCCGCGCTTGAGCTGGCGCAACACCCGCTCGTCCACTTGCGGGCGGCGGTAGCTCTGCAGCTCGGCGCCGTCCAGCGGCGGTGCGCTGCCGGTGGCCTGCGATTCGCGCAGCGCCTCGGCCTCGTCGAGCGCCAGCCGGCGCGCCTCCGGCGCCGGCCTGGGGCGCTCCACGGCGGTTTCCTCCACCTCGATCGGGCGCACCTCGCCGATCGCGTCGCGGAACAACGCGGCGTCCTCGGGCGAAATCGTCGGTGGCCGGCGCTTCATGCCTCCAGCCTACCGGCTGCACGCGGCAAGGCAAGCTGCCGCGCCCGGGGGCATCCGCTATCATTCAACTTTGGAGGACGGGACGCGAAATGCGGGTTCTGGTGAGCAATGACGATGGCGTGGACGCCCCGGGCATCCGCCACCTGGCGCAGGCCCTGCGCGAGGCCGGCCACGCGGTGACGGTGGTCGCGCCCGACCGCGACCGTTCCGGCGCCAGCAATTCGCTGACCCTGGACCAGCCGATCCGCGCGCACCGCCGCGGCGAGGACACCTGGAGCGTAGCCGGCACGCCGACCGACTGCGTGCACCTGGCGCTGTCGGGCATGCTCGAGTCCGATCCCGACATCGTCCTGTCCGGCATCAACAACACCTCCAACCTCGGCGACGACGTCATCTACTCCGGCACCGTGGCCGCGGCGATGGAAGGGCGCTGCCTCGGATTGCCGGCGATCGCGGTGTCGCTGGCCACGCGCGACCACAAGGCGCTGCACTGGGAGTCGGCGGCGCGCGCGGCGGTGGAGATCTGCGCGCGGCTGGTCGCCGATCCGCTGCCGGCCGACACCATCCTCAACGTCAACGTGCCGGACCTGCCCTGGGACGAGATCCGCGGTTACGAGGTCAGCCGCCTGGGCAACCGCCATCGCGCCGAGCCCTGCATCCGCCAACTCGATCCGCGCGGCCGGCCGATCTGGTGGATTGGCCCGCCGGGCAGCGCGCAGGACGCGGGCGCCGGCACCGACTTCCACGCCGTGCACAACGGCTACATCTCGATCACGCCGATCCACGTCGACCTGACGCGCTACCAGGCGCTGGAGAACGTCGCCCAATGGGTCGGCGGGCTGACCGCCGCGATGGAGACCGCGTCGTGATGACGCGCATCCACTCGCATCCCGGCGCGAACGGGCAGGGCATGACCTCGCAGCGCGCCCGCGACCGCCTGGTCGAGCGCCTGCGCAGCGAGGGCGGCATCAAGGACGAGCGCGTGCTCACCGCGTTGCGCACGGTGCCGCGGCACCTGTTCATCGACGAGGCGCTGGCCTCGCGTGCCTACGAGGACACCGCGCTGCCGATCGGTAACGGCCAGACCATCTCGCAACCCTGGGTGGTCGCGCGCATGACCGAGGCCTTGATCGAGCATGGCGCGCCCAAGCGCGTGCTGGAGATCGGCACCGGCTCCGGCTACCAGGCGGCGGTGCTGGCCACGCTCGGGCTAGAGGTCTACACCGTCGAGCGCATCGAGGAACTGCTGCGGGTCGCGCGTCGGCGCTTCCGCAACCTCGGTTTGAACCTGCGCACCAAGCACGACGACGGCCGGCTCGGCTGGCCCGAGCACGCGCCTTTCGACGCGATCCTGGTGACGGCTGCCGGCGCGGCGCTGGATCCCTCGCTGCTCGACCAGCTCGCCGACGGCGGCACGCTGGTCGCCCCGGTCGGCGAGCCCGGGATGCAGGACCTGCTGCGCATCCGCAAGACGCCCGAGGGCGTGCTGCGCGAGAACCTCGGCAAGGTGGCCTTCGTGCCCTTGCTGCCGGGCATCCTGTGAGCGGAGGCGCATGAAGCTCTTCGGTCCGCTCTACGACCGCGCGCTGGCGTGGTCGCGACATCCCAAGGCACCGCTGCACCTGACCCTGCTCAGCTTCATCGAGGCGATCATCTTTCCGGTCGCGCCCGAGGTGATGCTGGCGCCGATGTGCCTGGCGCAGCCCAAGCGCGGGTTCTACTTCGCGACCTTGAGCCTGGTCGGCTCGATCCTCGGCGCGCTGGTCGGTTACGCGCTCGGCCACTTCGCCTACGAGCTGGTGCAGCCCCTGCTCAGCCCGAAGCTGCAGGCGGGCATCGGCACCTGGGTGAACGACCTCAAGCTGCAGATGGACGAGCACCCGATGGCGCTGTACGGCACGCTGCTGGTCGCCGCCATCCAGCCGGTGATTCCGATGAAGGTGGTGACCTGGGCCTCGGGCATCGTCGGCGTGCCGATGGGGCCCTTCCTGGCCTGCATGCTGGTCGGCCGCGGCAAGCGCGTGTACCTGATCGCCGCCGCCATCCGCTGGGGTGGCGAGAAGGCCGAGGCGGCGCTGCGCAAGAACATCGAATGGCTCGGCTGGATCGCGATGGTGCTGCTGGTCGTCGCGGTGGCCTGGTTGTACTGGAGGCACGGGTGAACGCGCGCGCCGCATCGCTGTTGCTCGCGACGGCCTGCCTGGCGGCGCTGCTGGCGGCTTGCGGGCAATCGCGCGTGGTGCGGCGCGATTACGATGCGCCGCGGCGCACGGACTCGCGCGCGGTTCGGCCTGCATCGCGGGCGGCCGCGCAGCCGCTGCCGTCCGGTGGCGTGCACGTGGTGCGGCGCGGTGAAACCCTGTACGGCATCAGCTTCCGCTACGGGTTGCGCTACCAGGACGTCGCCGTCTGGAACGGCATCCGCGACCCCTATGTGATCGAGATCGGGCAGCGCTTGCGGCTGCGTCCGGAGGGATCACGCCCGGTCGCGTCGAATCCGCCGCGGCCGCGTCCGCGCAATTCGACGCCGGTGCCGCGGCCGCCGGTGTCCTCGCTCCCGCCCGGCGGCACGAGCGCGCCAGGCACGCGGCCACCCACCGGTGGCGGCCCCGCGACCGCGCCGTCGCAGTCTCCGCCGGCAGCATCAGCTGCCACGCCCGTGCGTGCGCCTGCGCCCGCCGCCGGCCCAGCGCCCGGCTGGCGGTGGCCGACCCAGGGCCAGATCATCGGCCGCTACGTCGCCGGCGATCCGACCCAGCAGGGCATCAACATCGCGGGAACCGCCGGCCAGCCCGTGCTCGCCGCCGGCGACGGCATCGTGGTCTATTCCGGCGCAGGCCTGGTCGGCTATGGCGAGCTGATCATCCTCAAGCACTCCGACGAATGGCTGTCGGCCTACGCGCACAACCGCAAGCGCCTGGTGGTCGAGGGCGCGCGGGTGAAGGCCGGCGACACCATCGCCGAGATGGGCCGCACCGGTGCCATCCGCGACATGCTGCACTTCGAGATCCGCCGCAACGGCAAGCCGGTCGATCCGCTGAAGTTCCTGCCGGGGCCCTGATCCATCGGTAGCGCCTGGTTCAGGGCCGGGAGCCTCTGCCGGTTGTACGGTCAGTGACCCGTGCAAGGAAGCCGCGATGGACGCATCCTCCAAGCAGCAGGAAATCGAGCGCCTCGAGAAGGCGTTCTGGCAATCGATGGTGGACGGCCGGGCCGAGGTCGCCACGGCGATGCTCACCGAACCCGCGGTGATGGTCAGCCAGCATGGCGCCATGAAGTTCGACCACGGCGAATACGAACGGATGGCGCGCGACGACCGCTATCGGCTGGTCGACTACCGGCTCGAGGACATGGACGTGGTGTGCCCGACGCCCGACGTGGCGGTCGCCACCTATCGCGTGACACAGTCGGTGGAGAAGGAAGGCGAGCGCCAGGAGCAGCAGGCCTTCGACAGTTCCACCTGGATACGCGTCGGCCGCGACTGGAAGTGCGTCGCGCACACCGAGAGCCTGCAGGGCGGGGCGCCCTGAGCGCGGCGGGAGTCGCCTACGCGCCCTTGTTCTTCGGGTCCCAGGCCATCGGCTCCCACAGCTCGACCTTGTTGCCGTCCGGATCCATCACCCAGGCGAACTTGCCGTTCTCGTGCGATTCCGGCCCGGCGACGACGGTGACGCCGGCGCCACGCAGTTGCGCGAGCAATCTATCGAGGTCGTCCACGCGATAGTTGATCATGAAGGGCGACTCGCTCGGGCTGAACCACTGGCTGCCACTGTCGGCGACGTGCCAGACGGTGAGCCCGCCGTCCTTCATGGCGTCGTCCGGCCAGCGCAGCACGGCGCCGCCGAAATCCTCCAGGGTCACGCCGAGGTGCTTGTGGTACCAGGCGGCCAGGTCGGCGCCCTTGCCCTTGCTCTTCAGGAACACGCCGCCGATGCCGGTGACCTTCGCCATGTGCAATTCCAGGTGTTTGCCGAGGGCGCTCAGGCTACCGGATCCAGGCCGTGCCCGCCGACCGGAACGGTTTCGAAGCGTGGGCCGAATCCGGTGATGTGGGGGCGGGCAACCGCTATCGCCCTCTGCACCGCGGGAAGCCCGAGCGAGGCCGCGTGGCTATCCTTGCTGTCCCAGGCTTCCGTCACCCAGACGGCGTCCGCATCCGTCGGATCGTGCGCCACGATGTAGCTCAGGCACCCGGGCATGGAGCGGACGCCGTCGAGCAGGGCGGCGAGGACGGTGTCGCGGGTTCCGGGAGCGACCGTCATCTTTCCTATCAGTCCGTACATCGGCGCAACCTCGTGGTTCGTCAGGGAAAAGAGTCGCGCTGGCAAGTCTAACGACCAGCCTTGGTTGACCGAAGCCACACCGCCAATCCGCCAGCGATACCGAGCGCTATGCAAGCCGTGTGCAGTGTACCCAGTGGAACAAGGCCAAGCATCGGGTTGCCGTGGACAAGCGGCCACAACGGCCGCATGTCGGAGTGCATGAGTCCGTCGAACAGGATGTGCGAGAACGTGCCGACAAAGGCGCCAGTCGCCGAGGCGGCCCACGAAAACGGCCTGTACTGGGCGGAGAGCCGTCTGAGAACGAAGAGGCTGATCGGTCGCCCGATCAGCGTCGCCAAGGCGCCGATGAGCAGGGCACCTGCCAGGGTATGGGTGTATCCGTGGAGCACATCCGCGCCCCTGAAGATCTGCACGGCAGGCTCGATGTCCATCAGCACCTGGGACCCACCGAACACCATGAAGCTGAAGTGCCGGCCGCCGATCGCCTTGAAAGCTGCCCCGGGACCGAGATGGAATGGAGTGATCGGCATGGCCCTCCAACCTGAGTCAGGTTCCTTGGTGTGCCTTCAGGTATGAAATCACGAGGTAAGAAACTCCGAAAGCCCCAACTGCGACGGAGATGGCAGCCGAGAACAAGGTCAGCAGGAACGTACTCTTGACTGGCCGCGACAGCAAAAGAAAGACAATCAGGTAGACGGCGCTGAAAGCCAGCCACGGAATCGAAAATGCCATGGCCTTGTCATTGCCAGAACTGTCCAGCCAAAGAATGACCAGGGGGGAAAGCAGCAAGGGGATCGCTGCCTGGATTAGCCTGGAAAATGTCATTTTGTCAGAGCCCCTGAATTCTCCGCCAAACGCTGAGTTAAGCCGAGCCGCGAATGGGCTTCGGCTTGAGTGAATCGTTAGCCTTCTGGCCAGTCAAGTTTGGGCATTGACTGCCAGTAGGCGCCAAGAACTGGTAAGGGCTTGTCTGACTTGATATGCACAGACCTTATGACGGTCCCGTCCGGAATCTCAGAATCACAACTGCATGAAAGGCAGGCGGAGAGCTCCTCGCTGGAAGAGATGGCGCCCTGCATCGCCCAAGCCTGGCCAACACCATTGAGTTGATATTCCTGGCCGTTATCGGCAGTGACCGTCGCCGAGATATTTGCTCCTTGGAGTAAGGACGCAAAGTCTCGATCCATTTGTGCCTGCGGCGCCATTGGATAGTTTGCCTTTAGGACGACACAGGCATTTGAGACGCCAAGTGCCTTCATTTGAACTTTGCTGGTAAAAGTGCGGCCTCCAGGGGTCAGCTCAAATGGCTGCGAGGAAAGCGCGACTGTCTCCCAGCCCGCGAACTGCATGGTTGCCTTGTCCAGCCGGTCGCAGCCCGCAATTAAAAAAAGTGCTGTGAGAACTAGCCGACGCATCAATCCTCCCCAGAAGGCAAACTTTCTTTTGGAACCCCAAAGGGGGTGTTAACGGCGATCCTGAGCCGCGGTCAGGGCGGCGTCAAGGCGGCTTTCCAGTCGCATCAATGGGTTGGACGATGGCGCCAAGCTCGGCGGAGCGAGAGCGCCGTGCATTGGTGCCTCGCATGTGACTCAATGGCGGGGGGCGGCGCCAAACGGGGTGGGCGCGCCGGCTCGAAGGCGCGAACGGGGTCGGCCGGAAAGGTTGTGACTTCGTGCCGCAGGGCTGGATTGCCCGTGTATCGACTCGGCCCCGGATGACCCGTCAGCAACTCAACGGGGCGGTCAGGTGAGCGTGAAACGCCGACCGTAGCCGAGCGGCCACACCACCGTGAACCGCGAGCCGCCCTCCAGCCGATGGGCGGCGGTGACGCTGTCGAGCAGTTGCAGTCGCTCCAGTGCGGGCTTGGACCGGCGAAAGGTGGACTTCGGGTCGGCCGTGACGATGAACAGGTCGACGTTACGAGCGCCGGTGTCGTGGCCATCCAGTTGTGCGGTTCCGGCCAGGTCCTGGCCGAGCGCGAGTTCGAGGGCGCGTAGCGTCTCCGCGCTCGTGGCCGTCTTGCGGAACCTCAGGACCAGTTGGTAATTCATTGGTGGCGTCCTTTCGACGAGCAGTCGACGACAGTAGCAGCTACGGCGATCGGCCAAAGAAAAAGCCCGCCGTTTCCGGCGGGCTCGTCCGTGAGACGCGTTTGCAGCGGGTGCTTAGACCTGCATGGCCTTCGCCACTTCCGCGGCGTAGTCCTCGACGACCTTCTCGATGCCCTCGCCGACGGCGATGCGGTGCATGGAGACGACCTCGGCCTTGGCGGCCTGCAGCACCTGGCCGACGGTCTTGTCGGTGTCCAGGGCGTAGGGCTGGCCGGTGAGGGTGACCTCGTTGACGATCTTGGCGACCTTGCCCGACATGATCTTCTCGAGGATCTCGGCCGGCTTGGCCTTGTCCTTGTCGGACATCTTGGCCAGCTCGATTTCCTTTTCCTTGGCGATGAAGTCGGCCGGCACGTCGCCCGCGGCGATATAGGGCGGGTTCATGGCCGCCACGTGCATGGCGATGCCCTTGGCCAGCTCGGCGTCGCCGCCCTTGACCTCGACCAGCACGCCGATGCGGCCGCCGTGCACGTAGCCGGCGACGGTGTTGGCGCTGTCCACGCGCACCAGGCGACGGACCTGCACGTTCTCACCGACCTTGGCGATGAGCGCGGCGCGGGCGGCTTCGACGGTTTCGCCGCCCAGCGGCGCGGCCTTCAGCGCCTCGGCGTCCTGCGAGCCGGAGGCGAGCGCAGACTGGGCAACCGAATTCGCAAACGACAGGAAGTTCTCGTCCTTGGCGACGAAGTCGGTCTCGGAGTTGATCTCGACCAGCACGGCCTTGCCGCCGTCCTGGGCCAACACGATGCGACCCTCGGCGGCCACGCGGCCGGCCTTCTTGTCGGCCTTGGCCAGGCCCGACTTGCGCAGGGCTTCCATCGCCACTTCGATGTCGCCGCCGTGCTCGGACAGCGCCTTCTTGCACTCCATCATGCCGGCGCCGGAGCGCTCGCGCAGTTCCTTCACCAGGCTGGCGGTGATCTCGGTCATTGCAGGTTCCTCATAACGAATAGGGTTCACGGCGGCACGCGGCCGCCCATGAAAGGGGAGGGAGGCCGGGGCGAACCCGGCATCGGTTGCCTTGGCTCAGCGCGCGCCGCGCGGAGCGGAATCGCGGCGCGGGCCGCCCGGCTTCTTCGGGCCCGGACGGTCGGCGCGGTCACGGCGCGGTGCGCCCTTGCGGTCTTCCTTCGCCACCGGGTTGCCCTCGGCGTCGAGCTCGACGAACTCGTCGTCGCGGTTGGCGACGATCGGCGCGGCGGCCTTGCCCTCGAGCACCGAGTCGGCGGCGGCGCGCACGTACAGCTGCACGGCGCGGATGGCGTCGTCGTTGCCCGGGATCGGGTAGTCCACCAGGTTGGGATCGTAGTTGGTGTCCACCACCGCGATCACCGGGATGCCCAGGGTCTTGGCTTCCTGCACGGCGATGTTCTCGTGGCCGATGTCGATCACGAACAGCGCGTCCGGCAGGCGGTTCATTTCCTTGATGCCGCCCAGCGAGGCCAGCAGCTTCTCGCGCTCGCGGCGCAGGCCCAGCACTTCGTGCTTGACCAGCTTCTCGAAGGTGCCGTCGGTCTCGGCGGCCTCGAGTTCCTTCAGGCGGCCGACCGACTGCTTGACGGTGCGGAAGTTGGTCAGCGTGCCGCCGAGCCAGCGCATCGCCATGTACGGCATGCCGCAACGCTCGGCTTCTTCCTTGATGGAATCGCGGGCGGAGCGCTTGGTGCCGACGAACAGGATGGTGCCGCGCTTCTGCGCCAGGCCCGAGACGAAGTTCATCGCGTCGGTGAACAGCGGCAGCGTCTTCTCGAGGTTGATGATATGGATCTTGCCGCGGGCGCCGAAGATGTACGGGCCCATCTTGGGATTCCAGTAGCGGGTCTGGTGGCCGAAGTGAACGCCGGCTTCCAGCATCTGGCGCA
>CAMPGW010000078.1 GCA_946885735.1 uncultured Gammaproteobacteria bacterium | reverse complement strand
GTCGAGCATCTGGGTGATGCCGTAGGGCCGCAGGTCGAAGTGCGCGCGGATCAGCTTCTCGATCTTGTCGTCGCTGATCTTGCCGGTGCCGAAGGTGGTCACCGAGATCGAGGTCGGCTCGGCAACGCCGATGGCGTACGACACCTGCACCTCGCAGCGGTCGGCCAGGCCGGCGGCCACGATGTTCTTGGCGACGTAACGCGCCGCGTAGGCGGCCGAGCGATCGACCTTGGACGGGTCCTTGCCGGAGAACGCGCCGCCGCCGTGGCGGGCCATGCCGCCGTAGGTGTCGACGATGATCTTGCGGCCGGTCAGGCCGCAGTCGCCCACCGGCCCGCCGATGACGAACTTGCCGGTCGGGTTGATGTGCACCTTGTTCTTCTTCAGCGAGGCCAGCCATTCCTTCGGCAGCACCGGCACCAGGATCGTCTCGTAGACGGCCTCGACCAGCTGCTTCTGCTTCACGCCCTCGTCGTGCTGGGTGGACAGCACCACGGCGTCGAGGCCGAGGATCTTGTTGGTGCCGTCCTCGTAGCGCAGGGTCACCTGCGACTTGGCGTCCGGACGCAGCCACTTGAGCTTGCCGGACTTGCGCACCTTGGCCTGCTGTTCGACCAGCCGGTGCGAGTAATACAGCGGGGCCGGCATGAACTCCGGCGCCTCGTTGCAGGCGAAGCCGAACATCAGGCCCTGGTCGCCGGCGCCCTGTTCCTCGGGCTTCTTGCGATCCACGCCCTGGTTGATGTCCGGCGACTGCTTGCCGAGCATGTTGATGATGGCGCAGGTGTGGCCGTCGAAGCCGACGTCGCTGTTGTCGTAGCCGATGTCGTTGATGACCTTGCGCGCCAGCGCCTCGATGTCGACCCATGCCGAGGTGGTGACTTCGCCCGCCACGATCGCCGCGCCGGTCTTCACCATCGTCTCGCAGGCCACGCGGGCGCGCTTGTCCTGCGCCAGGATGGCGTCGAGGACGGCGTCCGAGATCTGGTCGGCCATCTTGTCCGGGTGGCCCTCGGACACGGATTCGGAGGTGAAGAGGTAGCTGCTCATCGGCGGATATATCCTTTGATTCGGATGAAAGGATGCAAAACGAGCCGGGCATGATACACGCCCGGGCCGGCCCCTGCATCCTGCACCGGGTGGGTGACGCTGTTAAGTCCGGCGGCGGTTCTCGGTTAGGCTTCGGGCATGGATTCGGTGACCCATCTGTTCCTGGGCGGTGCGATCGCGGTGGCGCTGGCGCCGGCGAAGCACCGGCGCATGGCCCTGCTGGCCGGCGCGGTGCTCAACACGCTGCCCGACCTGGACGTGCTGCCGCTGGCCCTGGTCGAGGACCCGGTGGCGGTGATGACCTGGCACCGTGGCCTGACCCATAGCCTGCTGGTGCTGCCTTTCATGGCGCTGGCGCTCTGGGCGCTGGTGCGCGACCGTCTCGCGCTGTTTCGCGACGCGCCGGCGCGCGGCTTCTGGATCATCCTCGCCTGCCTGCTGGCGCACCCGCTGGTGGACGCGTTCACGGTGTACGGCACGCAGCTGTTCTGGCCGCTGCCGCTGGCTCCAGCCATGTGGTCGAGCCTGTTCATCATCGACCCGATGTTCACGCTGCCGCTGGTGGTGGGCTGCGTGCTCGCCTTCGCCTGGCGCGACGTGGACAAGGGCAGGCGCGCGGCCTTGCTGGGCTTCGCGCTTTCGGTCGGCTACCTCGGCTGGTCGCAGGCGGCGAAATGGCAGGTCGAGCGCGTGGCCGCCGACAGCCTGGCGGCGATCGGCCTCGAAGATGCCCCACGCTTTTCCGTGCCGATGCCTTTCAACACCGTGCTGTGGCGGGTGGTGGCGATGACGCCGGAGGGCTTCGTCGAGGGCGAGCACTCGCTGTGGTCCGACCGCGGGCGACCGATCCGCTTCCGCCAGTACGACTCCGACCACGCCGCGCTGGCGGCGGTGGACGAGCATCCGCCGGTGCAGCGCCTGCAATGGTTCACCCACGGCTTCCTGAAGGCGGAGGAACGCGAGGGCCGGCTGGTGCTGTCGGACCTGCGCATGGGCGCGGAACCGGATTACAGTTTCCGCTTCGAGGTTGCGCGCGCGGGCCAGGATGGCTGGCGCCCGCAACCGGCGCGGCAGTTGCGCTGGCCCTGGCATGCCTCGCGCCGCCTGCCGGATCTGTGGCGACGCATCTGGAATTCGGACGTGCACCCATGAGCGAAGAACCGATCAACCTGTCCGCCCTGAGCCCCGAGCAGCGCGAGCGCTGGCAGGCGCGCCTGGACAAGCTGCCCGCGGGCCTGCGCGAAACCCTGCGCAAGAACCTCGAGCGGGTGCCGCCCGACCGCGTGGCGCAGATCCTCAACGAGAACGAACCGATGCTGCGCCGCCTGCAGGCCAAGGCCGAGGACACGGCGGGCAAGGTGTCGGTGTTCAAGCCGACCTTGCACGTGGACGCCCCGAAGTTCGGCACGCGCAGCCTCTACAACAACACCATCCAGCGCGGCGATGGCGGCGGCTTGCCGCTGATCCCGATCATCGGGTTCGCCGCGGCGATCGCCTTGGCGGTGACCTGGCTCGCGAGGGCATTCTTCAGCTGACCTGTACGGGGAGCCGGCGCCACGCTAGGCTTCGGCTGGAATCCAGGGCCTGGGGGCCAGCATGCGGGTAAGTCGGATCTTGGCGGCGCTTGTCGTCGCGTGCAGCGCTGCTCTACCTGCGACGGCGTCGGAGTCGGCGCTGACCGATCGCCAGCTCACCGATCGCCATGAAACCGAACGGGAGTTCTACGACGACGTCTGCAGCTACCGCCACCTGCCCGAGATCCGCCTGTTGAACAACAGCTTCACCGGGCTGCGCGGCAAATACCTGGTGCGCTCCGTCGAAAGCGACTCGAGCTTCAACAACGAGCTGTCGGTGTCGATCACGCCCGCGGGCGCGGCCGAGGCGCGCATCGTGGTGACCGACCGCGCGGCCCATGTGCCCGCCAAGATCACGCAGGCCGAGCTGGTGCTCGGCGACGGGCGTCGCTTCTCGCTGCGACCGGTCCATCCCTTCGACAAGATCGGGCCGCCGATGACCTACAAGCCCTACGTGACGGTCGAGTCCATCTCGAGCGAACTGATCGATGCGTTGGCGCAGAACACCACGGCACGCCTGGTGTTGAGCAACGCCCAGGGCGAGGCCGGCCGCTGGAACTTCCGCATCGGCAACCTGCGTTACCTGAAGCCGGCGATGGAGAAAAGCCAGTGGAAGTGCACCGGCGCCTGGTGACGCAGGCCAGCCCGCGCGCGGTGGGCGGCTCAGGCCGCCGCTGACAATTCGCCGCGTTCCAGCCGGTCGAAGTACTCGCGGGTCAGGGCGATCTGCGCGCCCGCCGTCTCGGCGCGGTTGACCACGGCGCGGAAGGCGGCGTTCTCCGGCCGGTCCTTCGCATACCAGCCCAGGTGCTTGCGGGCGATGCGCACGCCGGCGAGTTCGCCGTAGAAATCGTGCAGGGCGCGCAGGTGCTCGAGCAGGATGGCGCAAACCTCCGCGGGCGAGGGCTCGGGCAGGGTCTCGCCGGTGGCGAGGAAGTGCGCGATCTCGCGGAAGATCCACGGCCGCCCTTGCGCGGCGCGACCGACCAGCACGGCGTCGGCCTTCGTGTAGTCGAGCACGAAGCGCGCCTGCTGCGGCGAGGTGATGTCGCCATTGGCCAGCACCGGGATCCGCAAGGCCTGCTTGATGGCGGCGACGGTGTCGTACTCGGCCTCGCCGGTGTAGAGGTCGGCGCGGGTGCGGCCGTGCACGGCCAGCGCGGCGATGCCGCAGTCCTCGGCGATGCGGGCGATGCGCGGGGCGTTGCGGTTCTCGCGGTTCCAGCCGGTGCGGATCTTCAATGTGACCGGCGCGTCCACCGCATTGACGACGGCAGAAAGGATGCGCGCGACCAGCGCCTCGTCCTGCATCAGCGCCGAACCGGCCCAGGCATTGCAGACCTTCTTGGCCGGGCAGCCCATGTTGATGTCGATGATCTGCGCGCCGTGCTCGACGTTGTGCCGTGCCGCGGCGGCCATCACCGCCGGGTCGGTGCCGGCGATCTGCACGCTGATCGGCGCCGGTTCATCCACATGGTCCATGCGGTGCACGGACTTGGCGCTGGTCCACAGCCGCGCTTCCGAGGTCGTCATCTCCGACACGCACAGGCCCGCGCCCAGGCGCTTGCACAGCATCCGGAAGGGTTTGTCGGTGACGCCCGCCATCGGTGCGAGCACCAGCGGGACGTCGATCCGGTAGGGACCGATGTGGAAGGGCGCGTGAGCCATGCGCCCATTCTACCCGGGCGGCTCCCGCCGCCTGGGCCTGGACGCCTGGTTCAAGACGCCTGGTTCAAACCGACCAGGTCAGCTGCCGCCGAGCGAGATCAGCACACCCGCGATCGTCGCCGTCATCAGCGTGGCCAGCGAGCCGCCGAGCACCGCGCGCAGGCCGAAGCGCGCCAGGTCGGCGCGACGGTCCGGCGCCAGTCCGCCGATACCACCGATCTGGATCGCGATCGAGCTGAAGTTGGCGAAGCCGCACAGCGCATAGGTCGCGATCAGGGTGCCGTGCTGCGACAGCGCGACGCCGGCGACCTTGCCCTGGATGATGTCGGCCAGCTGCGAGTAGGCGACGAACTCGTTGAGCACGATCTTGGTGCCGATCAGGCCGCCGACGGTGGTGGCGTCCGACCACGGCACGCCGATGACCCAGGCGATCGGCGCCAGCAGGTAGCCGAGCAGGGTGGACAGGTCGGTGGGCTTGCCGAGCCAGGCCTGCAGGCCGGTGACTTCGCCGACCCAGGTCAGCGGCCAGTTGATCAAGGCGATCAATGCGATGAAGGCGAGCAGCATCGCGCCGATGTTCAGCGCCAGGCGCAGGCCGTCGGCGGCGCCGGCGGCGGCCGCGTCGATCACGTTGCGGGTTTCCTTCTCCACTTCGATCTTGACCGTGCCGCGGGTCAGCGGGACCTGGGTTTCCGGGATCAGCAGCTTGGCGATCACCATCGTCGCCGGCGCGGCCATGATCGAGGCCGCCAGCAAATGCTTGGCGTAGATCGCGCCCTGCACCGGGTCGCCGGCGCTGAGCATGCCCACGTAGGCCGCCAGCACGCCGCCGGCGATGTGCGCCATGCCGCCGATCATCATGGTGATCAGCTCGGACTCGGTCATCTTGCTGATGTAGGGGCGCACGGTCAGCGGCGCCTCGGTCTGGCCGATGAACACCGACGCGCACACGCTGGTGGTCTCCGCGCCCGACACGCGCATCACCTTGGTGATGGCCCAGGCCATGCCGCGCACGATCGCCTGCATCACGCCCAGGTGGTAGAGCACGCCCATCAGCGAGGCGAAGAAGATGATGGTCGGCAGCACCTGGAAGGCGAAGATGAACCCGTTGCTCGGGATGTCCATCATCGAGCCGAAGATGAAGTTCGAGCCGGCGTTGACGAAGCCGAGGATCTTCACGAAGCCGTTGCCGAGCGCGTCGAACACCTGGCGACCGCCGGGCACGTTCAGCACCAGTGCGGCGAAGGCGATCTGCAGCACGACGCCGGTGACCACCAGGCGCCAGTCCACCTTCGACTTGGCGTTGGAGAACAGCCAGGCGATGCCCAGCAGGACGCACAGGCCGAACAGGCCGAACAGGATCTGGCTCATGGAGGGTTCCCCGGAAGTTGCCGAAGCGTAGTGCAGCGGCCCCATCCCGGCAAGGCGCGCGACCGGGCCCGTCGCCGACCTGTGCGCCAGTGCGCTAGTCGGCGTCGCGGGCGACGACGCGGTTGCGGCCGGTGCGCTTGGCGGTGCGCAGGCGCAGGTCGGCGTTGCGCATCAGCCCGGACACGTCCACCGCGTCGGTCGGGCAGCTGGACATGCCGGCGCTGAAGGTCAGGTGCCGCGGCTCGGACCCTGGCGCGGGCAGGAAGGGCGAAGCCTCGAGGCGACGGCGCAGCGCGTCCACGCGTTCCCAGGCGGCGCCCAGCGGTTGCCGCAGCACCAGCACGAACTCCTCGCCACCCACGCGCAGCAGCGGCTCCTCGCGCTTGAGTTCCATCTTCAGCACCTGCACGACGTGCTTGAGGGCGCGGTCGCCGGCCTGGTGGCCGAGTTCCTGGTTGATGCGCTTGAAGTGGTCCAGGTCCAGCAGCGCCAGGCACAGGGTTTCGCCGTCGGCGCGCGCCTCGGCGATGAACTGCGGCACCCGCAGGTTGAGGAAGGTGCGATTGGGCAGCCCGGTCAGGCCATCGGTGCCGGACAGGTGCACCAGGCCTTGCATGCGCGCCACCACCAGCGCGGTGACCAGGGTCGAGGCCAGCAACAGCACCATGCGCTGCAACTGGGTGGACAGGTGCACGGTGCCGTAGGCGGCGGAGGCCAGCGGCTCCTGCGCGCCGGCCATGAAGACGGCCGACAACAGCCCGAACTGCAGCGTCGCAAGCAGGCCCGCGGCCAGGGTGACGCGCACGTCGCTGCGCAGCGCGGTGGCCAGCACCACCAGCGGATAGGCGCAGAACACCACCACCGAATTCAGCCCCGCGGATGGATCGCCCCAGGCCAGCAGCAACAGCACGAAGCTGACCACGCTGACGTCGAAGGCCGCCGACACGTAGGGCAGCCAGCGATGCCGGCGGCGCGTCCGCGCCAGCGACAGCCAGGCCTGGCTGAAGACCAGCGCCAGGCCGACGCCGGCGAAGCCCACCAGCGATTCGTGCAGGCTGCCGCCCGTGGCCAGGTTGATGGTCGGCAGGAACAGCAGCAGCGCCGAGATCAGCAGGCGCAGGCGGGCGAGCACCAGCTCGCCCTCGGCGCCGATCTCCAGCAACACCTCGTCGGGCGGCTCGCGCAGCGAGCGCCACAGGTCGGAGAAGGTGTCGCGCAGGGTATCCACGTCGGGGGCCGGGAAGTCTGAACCGGCCGCCAGCATAGCTGCCCCGCGCGGGGGCTGTCAGGACGCGATGTCTTCGTCCTCGACCTCGACCTCGATTTCATAGGCTGCGGGCGGCGCAGGCGGCGCTGGAGTCGCAGCGGGCGTCGGCGGCGCGGGCGGCGCCGGCGGCTCCATGAAGGGCAGCGGACGCGACTTGGGCACCGTGATGGACACCGCCTGCGGCTTGCGGTCGCGCAGCACGTTGAGCTGCAGTTGCGCGCCCTCGTCCTTGTCGCGCAGCGCGCGCATCACGTCGCGCGGCGACTCCACCGGCTTGCCGCCGACGCGCTGGATCACGTCGCCCGACTGCAGGCCCTTCAGCTCGGGCCCGGCGCTGATCACCAGCACGCCCTTGTCGGTACCGAAGTAGCGACCCAGGCCGGCGTCCATCGAGCTCAGGTTCAGGCCCTGCCAGCGGAAGGCCTGCACGAGCGCGGGCATGCCGCAGTCCTCCTCGCCCTTGGCGCAGGGATGCTTGCGCGGGCCGACCCGCAGGATCTCGGTTTCCACGCCGGGCGGAAGCATCATCATGCGCTTGCGCATGCCGCCGTCATGGTGGCGCGGCAGGCCTTCGCCGCGGTTGAACACCACCAGTCGGTTGATGTCGTCGGCCGCCATGCTGGCGTCGAAGGTCTTGCCCTGGCGGGCGTAGCGCAGCTTCACCTGCTGGCCCTTCTTGAGGTCGCCGATCAGATCGCGCGCGTTGTCCACCGCCTGCGTGCCGCTGGCGGAGATGGTCTTGCCGTTGACGGAAAGCAGCACGTCGCCGGCGCGCAGGCCGGCCTTCTGCGCCGGGCTGTCGGGCGTGACGGCGGCGACGCGGACGCCGGCGGCGGCGCTGTTGGGCGCCATCACGATGCCCAGGCCCGGGCCGCTGCTGAAGCCGCGCCTGCCCGGCAGGCCCTCGATGCGCACGTCGCGGATCACCTTCGCATCGCCGCCACCCGGACCATGGCGTTCGATGCGGATCTTGCGCGGGCCCTCGCCATGCATGTGCTCGCGCATCATCGCGTCGTGGTCCATGCCCTCGTGGTCCATGCCTGGATGACCGGGCCGCTTGGCGTGCATGGGGCCGTCGCCGATCCGGTGCACGATCACCTTCACGCCGTTGCCTTCGCCCAGTTGCCTGGACAGCACGCGGATGCGCTCGACCAGGCGGTCGATCTCGGCGCGCGCGGCCTGCTGTTCGGCCGTCTGCGGCGCCTTCGGCGCGGCCTTGGCGGGCTCGGAGGCCTGGGCCGTGCCGACGCACAGCGCGGCGGCGACCAGGACGGGAAGCAGTCGGATCTTCATCGGTGTCTCCTTGGTAAGGCGATCAGTAGGCGGCGACGAGGGCGACGTCGAGGCGTTTGCCCTGTGACGCCAGGTAATGGCGGGACGCTTCGATGGCGGCGACGTCGCGCAGCAGGTCCACGCGCTGCTGCCACAGGGGCAGCTGGCTGCGCGTATCGGTGGAGGCACTGGCCAGCGCGGCGTCCACCGCGCGCAACCGGTCCTCGAGTTGCAGCGCGACGGCGGTGGCGGTGCCGCTGGACACGCCCTCGTCGCTGGCGGCGTCCAGCAGGCGCTCGAGGCGGGCGGACTCGGACATCAGCGCGGCGACTTGCTGTCGCTGGCTGACGGCATCGGCGGCGGGCGTGAGGGCGCCGGCGTCTTCGCCGAGCCAGCCGCGCGGCAGCAGTGCGAGCGCGAGCAGGCCGGCGGCGAGCGCGAACGGCCAACGCGACGGCGCGCGCCGACGCGGCAGGCGCGCGGCGAGCGCGGGCCAGGCGCTGGCGAGCGGTGCCTCCAGCGGCAGCGCGGCGAGTGCCTGCGCCAGCGGCACCCGCGGCGGGATGAATCCGCTGCCATCCATGTGTCGGTCCTCCGGGGTTCGGTCATCCATGGGTCGTCACCTCCGTGTCCAGGTTCAGCAGGCTGCGCAGGCGACGGGTGCCGCGCGCCAGCTGTGATTTGGAAAAACTCCTGGTCTTGCCGGTCGCCGCGGCGATCTCTTCGTGGGTGTAGCCCTCGGCGTGGTAGAGCCAGATCACGCTGCGGGTGACGTCCGGCAATTTCGCCAGCGCCTCGCCGAGGACCGCGGCCTCGGCGGCGCGTGGCGGCAGCATCAGGCCCTCGTCCGGCAACGCGGCTTCGTCGGTTTCCTCGGCGAGGAAGCGCCCGCGCCGGCGCAGCAGCATCAGCGACTCGTTCACCGCAATCTGCCGCAGCCAGCCCCAGAACGGCGCGTCGCCACGGAAGTCCTGGAGTCGGTCGAACAGCTTGAGCATGGTGTCCTGCAGGATGTCCTGGGCTTCCTCGCGACGGCCGGTCAGGCGCAGGGCGAGGGTGAAGACCGGTCGCTCGAACCAGCGATACAACTGCTCGAACGCCGCCGGCTCGCCCGCGCGGGCGCGGGCCAGCAGGGCCTGGGGCACGTCGATCGCGAAGGACGAAGCGGGGCTCACACGGTCCATGGATGCGCCGGTGCGGAAAAGGGTCGCACCCTTCATTCTGGACCTTCCGTGCCTCCGGCACGGTTTTTCGGCCCGGCCTTATACTCGGGGCATCAGCAGGGGAGGATGGGCCATGGGTGGGACAGGCATTTTGACCGCGATCCTGGTGTTCGCGGTGGTGGTGGTGATCATCAAGACCGTGCGGGTCGTGCCGCAGGGCTTCGAATGGACCGTCGAGCGCTTCGGCAAGTACACCCACACCCTCGGGCCGGGCCTGCACTTCCTGGTGCCGATCGCCCAGCGGGTCGGGCGCAAGGTCAACATGATGGAGCAGGTGCTGGACATTCCCAGCCAGGACGTCATCACCAAGGACAACGCGGTGGTGAAGGTGGACGGCGTGGTGTTCTTCCAGGTGCTGGACGCCGCCAAGGCCGCGTACGAGGTGAGCAACCTCGAGCAGGCCACCATCGCCCTGGTGATGACAAACATCCGTACCGCCATCGGTTCGATGGACCTGGACGAGTCGCTGTCCAAGCGCGACGAGATCAACGCCAAGCTGCTGACGGTCGTGGATCACGCCACGCATCCGTGGGGCGTGAAGGTGAACCGTATCGAGCTCAAGGACATCCAGCCGCCGCGCGACCTGGTGGATGCGATGGCGCGGCAGATGAAGGCCGAGCGCGAGAAGCGTGCCTCGATCCTGGAATCGGAAGGCGCGCGTCAGTCCGAGATCCTGCGCGCCGAGGGCGAGAAGCAGGCCGCCGTGCTGCAGGCCGAGGGCCGCAAGGAAGCCGCCTTCCGCGAGGCCGAGGCCCGCGAGCGCCTGGCCCAGGCCGAGGCGCGCGCGACCCAGATGGTGTCCGAGGCGATCTCGGCCGGCAACGTGCAGGCGATCAACTACTTCGTCGCGCAGAAATACGTGGAGGCGCTGAAGGAGTTCGCGCATTCGCCCAACCAGAAGCTGCTGATGATGCCGATGGAGACCACCGGCGTGCTCGGTTCGCTGGCCGGCATCGCCGAGCTGGCGCGCGACAGCCTGGGCGCGCGCGTCGCCACCGCGGCCGCCACGCCGCCGCGCCCGCCGCGCGTCGAGGGCTGATCCGATGCGCATGGACGTGCTGGCCTGGGCCTGCCTGGCGTTGGTGCTGATCTCGGCGGAGATCCTCGCGCCGGGCGTATTCCTGCTGTGGCTGGGCATCGCCGCGGCGGTGATGTTCGTCGTGGTGTTGTTCGTCCCGGACCTGCCGCTGCTGGTGCAGGGCATCGCCTTCGCGCTGCTGAGCTTCGCCTCGATCGCGGCGTACCGACGCTGGTTCCGCACCGACACCGAACACAGCGACCAGCCGCTGCTCAACCGTCGCGCGGAGCAGTTCATCGGGCGGGTGTTCGTGCTCGACTCGCCGCTGGCGGACGGCTACGGCCAGATCCGCATCGGCGACGCCTACTGGACCGTCACCGGGCCGGACCTGCCGGCCGGATCCAAGGTCCGCGTCATTGGTGCGGACACCATGACGCTGAAGGTTTCCCCGGAGTCGTAATTCGCGGGCCTGTGGCGGGCGCCGGGCTGGGGTTGGGTTCCTGCGGTCCCGAGCTCGGAAACGCCATCCATGGCCACCGAGTCGGGCACGGGCGGCCATCCCTGGCCGCCCTCCGCTGGAACCCAACCCCATCCCGTCACCCGCCACCGGAAACGACTTCGTGGGCGAAGCCTTCAGCCGCATGAGCTCGCTCCGAAGACGGGCCTCGGCTTCCGCCGCTAAAAAAAAGCAAGAAGGGCAACACCGACTTCTTGCTCCACCCGCGTGCGTCGCTTCCGCGGACATCGCATCCCCGCACTCATATCCAGCGTCTGGACGTGGCGGGGGTGTGTGTCCCAGCGGAGGGCGGCCATGGATGGCCGCCCGGGCCCGACTCGGTGGCCACGGACGGCGCTTCCGAGCTCGGGACCGCAGGGACACACACCCCCGCCGCGTCCAGACGCAGGCCCGACACCAATGGGAATGCGATAATGAGGAAACGATCGGAGGCGACATGAGCAAGAAGACGGTGTTGAACGAGACCCATCGTGGGTTGGGCGCGAAGATGGTGGACTTTGGTGGCTGGGACATGCCCATCCACTACGGCAGCCAGCTCGACGAACACCACCAGGTCCGCCGCGACGCCGGCATGTTCGACGTCTCCCACATGACCGTGCTCGACATGCGCGGCGCGCAGGCGCGGCCCTTCCTTCGCCGCCTGTTCGCCAACTCCGTGGACAAGCTCACCAAGCCGGGCAAGGCGCTGTACTCGTGCATGCTCGACGAGCACGGCGGGGTGATCGACGACCTGATCGTCTATTACCTGGCCGAGGATTTCTTCCGCACCGTGGTCAACGCCGCCACCCGCGACAAGGACCTGCCCTGGATCCAGCGCCATGCCGCCGACTTCGGCGTCACCGTCACCGAGCGTCGCGACCTGGCGATGGTGGCGGTGCAGGGACCGGCCGCGCGCGAGAAGGTGATCGGCCTGTTGTCGCCGGAGGCGGCGGCGAAGGTCGGCAAGCTCGGCAAGTTCGTCGCCGCCGAGGCCGACGGGCTGTTCGTCGCGCGCACCGGTTACACCGGCGAGGACGGTTTCGAGATCATGGTGCCGGAGGCGCAGGCGGTGGAGTTCTGGAACCGGCTGCTGGCCGCGGGCGTGAAGCCTGCGGGACTCGGCGCGCGCGACACGCTGCGACTGGAGGCGGGCATGGCGCTGTACGGCCAGGACATGGACGAGTCGGTCTCGCCGCTGGAAGCCGGGCTCGCCTGGACCGTCGCCTTCGACGCCGACCGCGACTTCATCGGCCGCGGCGCGCTCGAGCGACAGCTCGCCGCCGGCGTGCCGCGCCAGACCATCGGCCTGGTGCTCGACGACAAGGGCGTGCTGCGCCACGGCCAGCCGGTGCATACCGCCGCCGGCGTCGGCGAAGTGCTGTCGGGCACGTTCTCGCCGACGCTCGGCAAGGGCGTCGCGCTCGCCCGCGTGCCGGCCGGCGACCTCGGCCAGGCCGAGGTGGAGATCCGCGGCAAGCGCCTGCCGGTACGCGTCGTGCGCTATCCCTTCGTGCGCGACGGCGTCGCGCAAGCCGGCATCTGATCGGCGCTGAAAGCACCGCCGACTCCGGCTAGACTAGCGCCAGCTTCCCCCGTCCCTACTTCCACTGCGAGCCCTGCCATGAGCGAGATCCCCGGCGACCTGAAGTTCCTCAAATCCCACGAGTGGGCCCGCGTCGAAGACAACGGGACGGTCACCGTCGGCATCTCCGACCACGCCCAGGGACTGCTCGGCGACCTGGTGTACGTGGAGCTGCCGGAAGTCGGCGACAGCGTCACCCTCGGCAACGCGGTGGCGGTGGTCGAGTCGGTGAAGGCGGCGTCGGACGTGTACAGCCCGGTGTCGGGCACGGTGGTGGCGGTCAACGCCGCGCTCGCCGACAAGCCTGAGACGATCAACGAGGACGCCTACGGCGACGGCTGGATGATCGTGGTCAAGCCCGACGACCTGGACCAGTTGAACGAACTGCTCGCACCGGACGACTACGCCGAGCTGATCGAGTCCGAGGACTGAGCGCTCCACGACCCGTTCCACCCGCCGGCCGCTCATGCGGCCGGTGTCGTTTTCGGGTCCGGCAACGACGCGCGATCGATCGATCCGGGATGCGCAGGGCGGCGCGAGGGCGTCCGCGGCCGCCGAAAAATCCGCGCACTTTCGACTTTTCGGGCATCGCGCGCGTCGTTTTCGACGCCCGCGCGCGAACGCGTTCGGCTGCCGTTCCGGCGCCCGTCGGAGCACGCCGGCGCGTGCACGCGCATCGTGTGCGCAACGCCGCGCGCGCAACGCGATTGCATTTTCCCTCGGGAAAAACCGCTGTTTCTTTTTTCGCCGTCGTTCGTGCGCGTCGTCGGCGCGCATCGTCGCCGCGCGCCGCGCCCGCCGCGCGTCGCCCGCCGGGCGGAAGCCGCCGGAAAATTTTTCGGCAAAATGGTTGACATCCCAAAAATGCGTGATTAGCTTTCGCCCAACGCTGAACTGTTGCGGAAAAGAGTCATCACGAAACGACCGACAACTCGCACCTCCCCGACGACCGCTGCCAGCGACACTTTGGCGGTGGATGCAGGGATCGCTTCCCCCGCGAAACGGTCCGACAAGAAGAAAGAGAGTTCCCGATCCCGCGCCTGGGCCAGTGATGGTCCGGGCGTTTTCATGAGCGGCGACCACGCCGCCACCCGATCCGCGGCCGCGCCCAGCGCTGCCGCGGTGCGCCACGGAAATCCTTCCGTGGCTGTGCCTTTGTGACTGGGCGTCCAAAAGCCAACTGACGAGGAGTTGACCATGGCTACCAAGAAAGCTGCGAAGAAACCGGCCAAGAAGGCCGC
>CAMPGW010000077.1 GCA_946885735.1 uncultured Gammaproteobacteria bacterium | reverse complement strand
CCATCGCGGCCTTCATCCTGTTCTTCGTGCCGACCTTCGGCGGGCTGTTCCTGGAGCACGACAACTTCGTCCAGGCCAACCCGATGGTCACCCCGCTGCACATCAAGCCGGTGTGGTACTTCACCCCGTACTACGCAATGCTCCGTGCGGTGCCCGACAAGCTGTTCGGCGTGATCACCATGGGCGGCGCGGTGATGATCCTGTTCCTGCTGCCCTGGCTCGACCGCAGCCCGGTCAAGTCGATCCGCTACCGCAGCCTGCTCTCGAAGGTGATGATCGCGCTGTTCGTGGTCGCCTTCGTAATCCTGGGCTACCTGGGCATGCAGGCCGGCAGCACGGCGCAGACCCTGCTGGCCCGCGTGCTGACGATGTTCTACTTCGCCTTCTTCATCTTCATGCCGTTCTGGTCGCGCCTGGGCGCCACCAAGGCGGTGCCCGAGCGAGTGACCACGCATGATTAAGCACGTTCGACTGAACTCGTTCCTGGCGCTGGCCCTGGCGCTGGCCCCCGCGTTCGCGGCGGCCTCCGGCGGCACGGCGATGGAGTCCGCGCAGATCGACCTGTCCGACAAGGCCTCGCTGCAGCGCGGCGCGGCCCTGTACATGAGCTACTGCGCCGGCTGCCATTCGCTGAGCTACCAGCGCTATTCGCGGATGGGCGAGGACCTGGGCCTGACCCGCGAACAGGTCGAGCAGAACCTGATCTTCACCGACGCCAAGATCGGCGAGTCCATCGAGACCGGCCTCGACGCCGCCAAGGGCGAAGCCTGGCTCGGCAAGGCGCCGCCGGACCTGAGCGTCGCCGCGCGCACCAAGGCCGAGGGCGCGGACTGGATCTACAACTACCTCAAGTCCTTCTACGTGGACGAGTCGCGGCCGATGGGCTGGAACAACACCGTGTTCCCGGGCGCCTCGATGCCGCACGTGCTGTGGGAACTGCAGGGCATGCAGCACCCGGTGACCGAGCCCAAGCGTCGCAACGCCAAGGGCGAGGACGAGGCCTGCGCCAAGGGCGAGATCGACGGCAAGTGCATCACCCACTTCACCATCCCGGAGTCGCAGAAGGGGTCGCTGGACGCGATGCAGTACGACCGCGTCGCCCGCGACATCAGCGCCTTCCTGGCCTACGTCGGCGAGCCGGCGGCGGTCAAGCGCGAGGCGATCGGCGTCTGGGTGGTCCTGTTCCTGGCCTTCTTCACGTTCCTCACCTTCCTGCTGAAGGCGGAGTACTGGCGGGACGTGCACTGAGTCACGCTTTCGCGACCGGCCGCAGGCCTTGCGGATTTCCGGCTGTTTGGGCAGGGTAGGGTTCGGACAACCGCGGCAGGGGGCCGCGGTGTCCGCTCGAGGTGCCCACGATGGCTGCTAGCCCGCGGATCCGCAACGCCCTGACGCTGTTTTCCTCACCCGACTGCGTCGTCTGCCACCGCGTAAGACTGGTGCTGGCCGCCAAGGGCGTCAGCTACGAACTCGTTGCGGTCGACACGGCGAACCCGCCGGAGGACCTGCTCGACCTCAATCCCTACCATTCCGTGCCGACGCTGGTGGATCGCGACCTGGTTCTGTATGCCGCGTCGGTCGTGAGCGAGTATCTCGACGAACGCTATCCGCATCCGCCCTTGATGCCCGTCGATCCGCTATCCCGCGCGCGGCTGCGCCTGGCGATGCTGCGCGTGGAGCTGGAGTGGGTGCCGCAGGTGCAGGCGATCCAGGGCGGCACTCGCATCCAGGCCGAGGCCGCACGCAAGCGCCTGAAGGAACAACTGCTCGGCGCGCTGCCGCTGTTCAAGGCGGCGCGCTTCTTCCTCAACCCGGAGATGAGCCTGGCCGACTGCGCGGTGGCGCCGATCGTGTACCGGCTCCCGGCGCTGGGCATCGTGCTGCCAAAGGAAGCCAAGTTGATCGAGGACTACGGCCAGCGGATCTTCCGCAATCCCGGCTTCCTGCGCAGCCTGACGCCGGAGGAAAAGCTGTTGCGGGAAATCCCGGCGTGAGTGACGCGGCAGCCATGAGCTCGAACCGCCCGTACCTGCTGCGGGCGCTGTACCAGTGGATCGAGGACAACCAGATGACGCCCTACCTGCTGGTCGATGCCAGCCGCGAAGGCGTGCAGGTGCCGCCGGCGACCATCAAGGACGGCCGCGTGGTGCTCAACATCGCCGGGCGCGCGGTGGCTGGCCTGGACCTCGGCAATCGCGAGGTTCGTTTCAAGGCGCGCTTCGGCGGCGTGAGCCAGTCGGTGCTGATCCCGGTGGCCGCGGTCCTGGCGATCTACGCGCAGGAAACCGGGCAGGGCATGATGCTGCCCGAGGACGGCGTCGGCACCTTGCCGACCGAGGATCCCGGCGACGAACCCGATCCCGCGCCCGGCGACGGCCCCAAGCGCGGCGGCCACCTGCGGGTGGTCAAGTAGGCCCGAACGGCTCCCGTGGTTCGACCAGGGCGCGCGGCATCGGTCCGACCAGGCTCGCCAGCTCCGAACCCAGCATGGTGATCAGGCCGGCGTGCCGGTCCTCGCCGCCGTCGGAGTACTCGAAGCGGAACTGACGTTCCCAGCGCAGTCGGCCCTCGTGGTTGCGTCCGAGCCGGACCCGGACCTGGTGGACGCTCTGGTCGAGCCACTGCACGCCCGCGTGCTTGCAGGCGCGGCGACCATGCTCGACCGCCCGCTCGGCGGCGGCACGCCCCGAGAACCAGAACACGATGATGGCCACGAAGGCGAGCAGTACGAACAAGGTGATTCCCATGGTTCGCAGTGTGGGGCCGGCGGTGGACTGGCTCAAGCCGGCATGGGTTCTTTTCCCGTCGCGGCTCGCTAAGATAGCGAGGTCGCGCGCCGGGGCGGGCGACTTTCGCGGGAGGGCGGAATGAAACTGGTGTTTCCGAACGGCGAGCATGGCCAGGTCCTGCTGAATCCGGGCCCGAACCGCATCGGTTCGGATCCGCAGGGCGCCGCCGTGCTGCAGCAGCCGGACATCCTGCCCGTGCATTGCGTCATCCACCTGACCAGCAGCGGCGCCAACCTGCAGGTGCCGGCCGGCGCCGGCCCGGTTGCGGTGAATGGCAAGCCGGTTCCCGACATCATGGGGCTGCGAACGGGCGACCTGCTTTCGATCGGAACGGTCACCGCGCGCTTCGTCATCGTCGAGGAGGCGCGCTCGGTGTCGGCGGCGGAGTCCGAGGACGACACCAACGCGACGCGGGTCCGGCTGGCACTGCCAAAATTCGTGCTGCGCGGGGTATCCGGCGCGGTGTTCTCGAAAGTCTTCCCGGTCACCGGCCCGGTCGTCATCGGCCGCGCCGCCGAATGCGACATCTCCGTGCCCGCCGACGAGATGTCGCGCCGGCACGCGATGGTCAAGCCGACCCAGGATGGCTTGGCGGTCGAGGATCTCGGTTCGGCCAACGGCACCTACATCAACAACAAGCGCATCCAGCAGGGATTCCTGCGCCCGGGCGACGAGCTGCGACTCGATGCCGTGCGCTTCATGCTGGTCGCGCCGGGCATGGAAATGCCCGCGCCGCCGGCGCCGTCCGGGCCGCCGCCGCTCACCCGCGGGCAGAAGATGCAGATCGCCGCATCCATCCTGCTCATCCTCGCGGCCATCGCCGTCATCGCCTTGCTGCTGACGCGGGGCTGATCAGGCCGGCGGGTCGCCCAGGCGCATCGAGAAGTCGATCGCGCGCACGTGCTTGGTCAGGGCGCCCACCGAGATGCAGTCGACGCCGGTGGCGGCGATGGCCGCGACGCGAGCCAGCTCGACGCCTCCCGATACCTCCAGCGGGATTCGACCGGCCGCAATCGCCACCGCTTCTCGCAGGTCTGCTTCGCTGAAGTCGTCGACGAGGATGCGCTCGCAACCGGTGTCGAGCGCCTCGCGCAACTCCGCGAGCGTTTCCACCTCGATCACCAACGGCACGCCGGGATGCAGCGCGCGCGCGCGCGACGCGGCCGCGGCGATCGACCCGGCGGCCAGGACGTGGTTTTCCTTGAGCATCACCGTGTCGTACAGGCCCATGCGGTGGTTGTGGCCGCCGCCCGCGCGTACCGCGTATTTCTGCGCGATGCGCAGGCCCGGCAAGGTCTTGCGGGTGTCGAGGATGCGGGTGCGGGTGCCCGCGGTGGCCGCGACGAACTCGGCGGTGCGGGTGGCCGTACCTGACAAGGTCTGCAGGAAGTTGAGCGCGCAGCGCTCGGCGCTCACCAGGGCGCGCGCGCGCCCATGGAAGCGGCACACGACCTGTCCGACGCGCAGCGGCTCGCCTTCGCCGACGAACCATTCGACCGACCAGGCCGGATCGAGCGCGCGGAAGCAGGCGTCGAACCACGGGCGACCCGCCAGCACCGCGGCCTCCTTGGCGACCACGTAGCCCCGCGCGGCGGTGTCCGGCAGCAGGTCGGCGGTGACGTCGCCGCTGCCGATATCCTCGGCCAGCGCGCGTTCGACGTCGGCCTGCACCTGTGCCTGCGGCGGCGGCGCCAGCATGCCGGCGCTCAGCGCGGGAACCCCGCGATGCCGGCGGTGGCGATGGCCTCGTCGGCCAGCAGCACCGGGATGCCGTCGTCGATGCGGTAGATCGTCTGGTGGTCGCGGGTGACCAGGCCCTCGCGAACCGGCTCCGACTGCGCACTGCCATCCTGGCGGGTGATGCCGCCGGCGGCGATGGCGGCGTTCAAGGCGGCCAGTTCCGCCGCATCGAGCATGGCCAGCGGCTGCTTGGTGACGGGGCAGCAGAGGATGTCGAGCAGCTTGCGGTCCATGGCGGTCGGTGTCGTGGTTGGCGGGATGGGTCTAGAATACGCCCTCACCCGTCCGACGGACCATGGACCCCGACATGAGCACAAGCACTGCGCCTGCCGTCGGCGTCGTCATGGGTTCACGCAATGACTGGGACACGATGCAGCATGCGGTCGCCCGGCTGGAGTCGCTCGGGGTCCGCTGCGACGTGCAGGTCGTGTCCGCCCATCGCACCCCGGACCTGCTGTTCCGCTACGCGGAGACGGCTGCCACCCGCGGCCTGCGGGTGATCATCGCCGGCGCCGGCGGCGCCGCGCATTTGCCGGGCATGCTCGCCGCCAAGACCGCGGTGCCGGTGCTGGGCGTGCCGGTGCAGAGCAAGGCGCTCAACGGCCTGGACTCGCTGTTGTCGATTGCGCAGATGCCCGCGGGCGTGCCGGTGGCGACCTTCGCGATCGGCGCGGCCGGCGCGGCCAACGCCGGACTCTTCGCGGCTGCCATCCTCGCGCTGACCGACCCGGCCATCGCGCATGCGCTGGCGGAATTCCGTTCGCGGCAGACGCAGGACGTGCTCGACCAGCTGGACCCGCGTCCGGCGTGACCACGGTCGGCATCCTCGGCGGCGGGCAGCTGGCCCGCATGCTCGCGCTTTCCGGCGCGCCGCTGGGGCTGCGCTTCCTGGTGCTCGACAGCACCGCCGACGCCTGCGCCGCCCAGTTCGTGCCGAGCCTGCAGGCGGACTATCGCGACCGGGTCGCGCTGGCCGAGTTCGCCGCGCGAGTGGACGTGGCGACCTTCGACTTCGAGAACGTGCCGGCCGAATCGGCCAGTTGGCTGGCCGAGCGCATCCCGGTGTTTCCCAATCCCCGCGCCCTGGCCACGGCGCAGGACCGCTTGGCGGAGAAATCCCTGTTCCGCGAGTTGGGCATCGAGGTGCCGGACTTCGCCGATGTCGCCGATCGCGCCGCGTTCGATGCCGCGCTGGCGAGGATCGGCACGCCCTGCATCCTCAAGACGCGGCGGCTGGGCTACGACGGCAAGGGCCAATTCCGCCTGCGCTCGGCCGATGATGCCGACGCCGCATGGAAGGCGCTCGGCGCGCAGGCCGGCACGGTCGGCCTGATCCTCGAGGCCTTCGTCGAGTTCGAGCGCGAACTGTCGGTGGTGGCCGTGCGCGGCCGCGACGGCGAGTTCCGCGCCTGGCCCATCACCGAGAACTGGCACGAACAAGGTGTACTGGCCGCCAGCCTGGCCCCTGCGGACGTTCCCGCCGCGCTTGCCGAGACCGCCATCGCGCAGGCCCGGCGCGTGGCCGAGGCGCTGGACTACGTGGGGGTGTTCGCGCTCGAGCTGTTCGAGCGCGACGGCGTGCTGATGGCCAATGAGATGGCGCCGCGCGTGCACAACTCCGGGCACTGGACCATCGAGGGCGCCGAGACCTCGCAGTTCCAGAACCACCTGCGGGCGGTGTTGGGCCTGCCCCTGGGCAGCACCCGCCCGGTGGGTCGGTCCTGCATGCTCAACTGGATCGGCGCGATGCCGGCACCGGAGGCGGTGCTGGCCGAGACCTGCGGACACTGGCACGACTATGGCAAGTCGCCGCGGCCTGGCCGCAAGGTTGGCCATGCGACCCTGCGCGCGGAATCGTCATCGGAACTCGCCGCCACGCTGGAGCGCGTCGGCGACGCGCTCGGCCGCACCGGCCAGGTCGCGCCGGTGCTGGCCCGCCTGCGCTGATCAGGCCATCTGCGCGGTCGCGAAGTCCCAGTTCACCAGGTTCCAGAACGCCTCCAGGTACTTCGGGCGCGCGTTGCGGTAGTCGATGTAGTAGGCGTGTTCCCAGACGTCGCAGGTCAGCAGGGCCTTGTCGGGGCCGGTGAGCGGGGTGGCGGCGTTGGGCGTGCTGACCAGGCCCAGGCTGCCGTCGGGACGCTGCACCAGCCAGGCCCAGCCGGAACCGAAGGTGCCGATCGCGGTCTTGGTGAACTCTTCCTTGAAGGCGGCGAAGCTGCCGAAGGTCTTGGCGATCGCCTCGCCCAGCTTGCCGTTGGGCTCGCCGCCGCCCTCGGGCTTGAGGCAGTTCCAGTAGAACGTGTGGTTCCAGACCTGGGCGGCGTTGTTGAACATCGCCCCCTGCGACTTGCGCACGATGGACTCCAGGTCCATGGCCTCGAACTCGGTGCCCTTGATCAGGTTGTTGAGGTTGGTGACGTAGGCCTGGTGGTGCTTGCCGTAATGGAAGTCGATGGTCTCGGCGGAGATGTGCGGCGCCAGCGCCGTGCGGTCGAAGGGCAGGGGGGGCAGTTCGATGGCCATGGGAAGTCCTTGTCTGGGGCGGTGCGGAGGGACGGTCTATAATTCTAGCCTGAACGACGCCCGGCTCCGCCGACGGCGCGTGAACGGAGATGACGATGAACGCTACGCTCGACCGCATCCGGGCCGAGGTCGAAGGGCACCCGGTGGTGCTCTTCATGAAAGGCACGCCGCAGTTCCCGATGTGCGGTTTTTCGAGTCGCGCCAGCCAGGTGCTCAAGCAAGCCGGCGCCCAGTTGCATGCGGTGAACGTGCTGCAGGACCCGGAGGTGCGCGCCGACCTGCCGCGCTTCTCCGACTGGCCGACCTTCCCGCAGCTTTTCATCAACGGCGAGTTCATCGGCGGCTGCGACATCACCGTCGAGCTGTTCGAGAGCGGCGAGCTCGCTCGCATGGTCGCCGAGGCGCAGAAACCGTCATGACTGCGGCCGCCGCTGCCGGTCCCCAGGCGGGCGCGCTGGCGGACCGCGTGGTGCTGGTCACCGGCGCCTACGGCGGCCTCGGCGAGGCGGCGGCCAAGGCCTGTGCGCAGGCCGGCGCCACCGTGGTGCTGCTCGGCCGCAAGGTGCCCAAGCTCAGCCGGACCTACGACGCGGTGAAGGCGGTCGGGCCGGTGCCCGCGCTGTACCCGCTGGACATGGCGGGCGCGGATCCCGCCGACTACGAGGCGATGGCCGACACCATCGGCCGCGAGCTCGGCGGCCTGCATGGCATCCTGCATTGCGCCGCCGAATTCACCGGCCTGAGGCCGCTGGCGGCGACGCCGCCGGAGGAGTTCACCCGCCAGCTGCACGTATCGCTGACCGCGCCCTGGCTGCTGACCCAGGCGTGCCTGCCCTTGCTGCGGCAGTCGAACGACAGCGCGGTGGTGTTCGTCGCCGAGGACCTGGCGCGGGTCAACCGCGCCTACTGGGGCGCCTACGGCGTCGCCAAGGCCGGGCTGCTCGGCCTGGTGCGGATCCTGCACGATGAAACCGACGACGGCCCGGTGCGCGTCAGTGCCCTGCAGCCCGGGCCGATGCGCACCAGCATCCGCGCCCGCGCCTACGTCGAGGAAGCGGCCTCGCAGGTTCCCTATCCGATGGCGGCGGCCCGGGCTTGCGTGCACCTGCTGTCGGCGGCCGGCGTCGACCGTCGCGGCCAGGTCGTGGACGCGGCGGCGCTGGCATGAGCAGCACGGTCTCCACCGCGCTGCTGCTGTTCCTGATCCTGGACCCGCTGGGCAACATCCCGATCTTCCTCAGCCTGCTCAAGCCGCTCACCCCGGCGCGCCGGCGGGTGGTGCTGGCCCGCGAACTGCTGATCGCGCTCGGCGTCCTGTTCGCGTTCCTGTGGGGCGGCAAGTACGTGCTCGAACTGATGCACCTGCGGCAGGAGTCGGTTTCCATCGCCGGCGGCATCGTCCTGTTCCTGATCGGCCTGAAGATGATTTTCCCCAGCCCCGAGGGCATGTTCGGCGACACCGGCGGCGGCGAGCCCTTCATCGTGCCGCTGGCGATCCCGCTGGTCGCCGGGCCCTCGGGCATGGCGGCGGTGATGCTGCTGGGCAGCCAGGAGCCCGACCGGATGGGGGACTGGAGCCTGGCGCTGTTCCTGGCCTGGCTGGGGACGGCTGTCATCCTGGCCAGCGCCACCCGGCTGTACAAGGTCCTCGGCCAGCCCGTGCTGGTGGCGGTCGAGCGCCTGATGGGCATGCTGCTGGTCGCGATCTCCGTGCAGATGCTGATGGATGGCGTGGCCGCCTTCCTGCGGGCTCCGGCGGGGGCCTGACGCAGCCTCGGCCCGCACCGGCCGCTACAACGGAAGACCGGTTCTGTGACGGTCACCGGGCTGTCACGTGCCTCGGGTAGCGTGTTAAACTCTTGTTACTGCTCAGGGTCGCCTGGGGAACGGGACCGAGCTCTTCTGCTGTGGCTTCCCACGCATGCCGGGATGGCATCGCGCAGTAGTGCGGATGGACGCCGCGCAAGGATGCTCGAGGAACAGGCCGGCCGCGACCGCCGGATCACCAAATCAACTTTCTGCAGGGTACTCAAATGATCAATCGCAATCGGGTCCGGCTGTCCAAGCTCGCCCTCGGCCTCGCCGTCGCCCTTGCCGCGGCGCCCGCCTTCGCGCAGAACACCTCGTCCGCCGTCGGCGGCCGTGTCCTCGACGCGTCGGGCCAGCCTGTCGCCGGCGCCCAGGTGACGATCACCCACGCCGAGTCCGGCACCGCCAACCAGGCGGTCACCGGCGCCGACGGCCGCTACCTGTCGCGCGGCCTGCGCACCGGCGGCCCGTACACCATCACCATCACCAAGGACGGCAAGACCGAGACGCGCAGCGGCGTGTACCTGGCCCTGGCCGAGACCAGCAACGTGGACGCCACCCTCGGCGCCGCAGCCACCACGCTCGAGAGCGTGCAGGTCGTGGGCACCGCCACCGTGTTCAGCCCGACCGCGATGGGCGCCTCGACCAACGTCAGCCGCGCCGACATCGAGAACCTGCCGTCGTCCACCCGCAACATCCAGGACTACATCCGCCTCGACCCGCGCATCACCCAGGTCAGCAAGGCCGACGGCGCGATCTCGGCCGGTGGCCAGAACTCGCGTTACAACTCGATCAAGATCGACGGCGTCGGCGCCGGCGACCCCTTCGGCCTGGAGTCCAACAACCTGCCGACCGAGCGCCAGCCGGTTTCGGTGGACGCCATCGAGGCGATCAACATCGCCGTGGCCGACTATGACGTCACCATCGCCGGCGGCGTCGGCGCGGTCGTCAACGCGGTCACCAAGTCGGGCACCAACGAGTTCCACGGCAGCCTGTACTACGCTTACCGCGACAAGAGCTGGGTCCGCGACGAACTGCGCGGCGTGAAGTTCACCGGCTTCGAGGACGAGACCACCTACGGCGGCACCTTCGGCGGCCCGCTGGTCAAGGACAAGCTGTTCTTCTTCGCCAACTACGAGAAGTACATCCGCACCTCGCCGGGCGTGGGCCTGGGCGACACCCCGCTCGGCACCGGCAACATCACCCAGGCCGACGTGACCGCCGTGCAGAATGCCGCGACCGTCTGGGGCTTCGACGCCGGCACCCTCGATCCCGTCAGCGCCGACACCGAGATCGAAGAAAAGGCGATCAAGCTCGACTGGAACATCAACGCCGACCACCGCGCCTCGCTGCGCTACAGCGAGACCGAGCAGGTCGTTGTGCGCTTCCCGGAGCTGGACAACAACTCGATCTCCCTGAGCAGCTTCTGGTATGCGCTGCCCAAGACCTATGACTCGACCGTCGTGCAGCTGTTCAGCGACTGGAGCCAGGACTTCTCCACCGAGTTCAAGTACTCCAACCGCGGCTACTCGCAGGAGCGCGCCACGTTCTCCGACCTGCCGTCGATCCGCATCAACGGCTACACCGGCAACAACTCGATCTTCATCGGCACCGAGCAGAACAGCCACGTCAACCTGATCGATACCGAGCAGGACAGCTTCTACGGCGCGGCCAACTGGTACACCGGCGACCATGTCGTCAAGTTCGGCTTCGACTACGAGAAGAACGACATCGTCAATTTCTTCGGCCGCAACCTCAACGGCCACTACGAGTTCGCCAACTTCGCGGCGTTCCAGGCCGGCACCCCGTCGCGCTACATCGTCCGCGTGCCGGTTCCGGGCGGCAACCTCGAGGAGGACGTCCCGGCGGCCTACTCGATGTCCAACCTGGCGCTGTTCTTGCAGGACACCTGGACCGTCACCGACAACCTGACCGTCACCCTGGGCGCGCGTTGGGACAAGCCGTCCTTCGATGACCAGCCCAAGCGCAACACCTACGTCGGCGGCATCTACGGCTACGACAACACCGTCGTGCCCGAGACCTCGCTGTTCCAGCCGCGCTTCGGCTTCAACTACACCTTCGACAGCGACCGCCCGACCCAGCTGCGCGGTGGCGTGGGCCTGCTGCAGGGTGCCGCCCCGAACGTGTGGATCGCCGGCGCCTACCAGAACACCGGCCTGAACTACCTCGAGTACGACCTGTCGAGCCCGGGCGCGATCTTCACCGACGAGGTCGATCCGCCGTACTACCCGGCGACCCCGACCCCGGCCCAGTGCACCCCGACCCCGACGCTGAACAACTGCGCCCGCCAGAACGTCGACTTCATCGAGGAAGGCTTCGAGCTGCCGTCGGTGTGGAAGGCCAACCTGGCGTTCGAGCACGAGCTGCCGTGGGACGGCATCGTGTTCTCGACCGAAGTCGTGCGCACGCTCGTCAACAAGGGCATCTTCATCCAGCGCCTCGACCTGTTCAACGCCGCCGGCGATGGCGTCACGCTGGTTGGCCAGGACGGCCGCGACCTGTTCTGGAACCCGGGCACCGCCGCCAACGCCGGCACCGGCATCGCGACCTTCACCGGATCCAAGTTCCGCCGCCCGGTCGGCGTGGGCGACTCGCTGCTGGTGCGCAACACCGACAAGGGCGCCAGCACCCAGGTCACCTTCGGCCTTGACCGGCCGATGAAGAACGACTGGTCCTGGAGCGCGTTCTACACCTACACCGAGGCCACCGAGGTCAGCCCGCTCACCAGCTCGATCAACAACTCGAACTGGAACGGCCAGGTCGTCTTCAACGCCAACGAGGAAGTGGCCTACAACTCGCGCTACGCCATCCGTGACCGCTTCACCGGCACGCTGAACTGGCAGCACGCGTTCTTCGGCGACTACAAGACCAAGGTCGGCCTGTTCTATGAAGGCCGCTCCGGCCGCCCGTACAGCCTGGTGTTCCGCAACGACGCCAACGGCGACGCCAACTCGAGCTTCGTCGACCTGTTCTACGTGCCTTCGGGCCCGAACGACGTGGTGTTCTCGGGCGGCGCGGCGATGGAAGCCTCGTTCTTCGACTGGCTCGACGAGCATCCGGAGATCAAGCGCTACGCTGGTCGCGTGGTGCCTGCCAATGCCATGCGCGCGGGTTTCACCCACAACTTCGACCTGCGCATCAGCCAGGAGCTGCCGGGCTTCTTCGAGGGCCACAAGTCCTCGATCTCGCTCGACATCAACAACGTGGGCAACCTGCTCAACAAGAACTGGGGCCTGATCGACGACTACGGCTTCTTCACCACCGCCCGCGTCGCCTCGCTGACCGGCATCTGCAAGGCCGCCGGCACCAGCCCGACCGCCCCCTGCGGCGCGGACGACATCGGCAAGTACGTCTACAACTGGACCGGCGCGTTCGACGAGCCGGCGATCCAGGAAAACAACAACGACAAGGGCAACACCGCGGTGTCCCGCTGGTCGGTGCTGGCGACGTTCAAGTACGAGTTCTGATCCACGCTCCATTGCAACAAGCGACGGCCGGTGGAAACACCGGCCGTCTTTTTTTCCGCCACGTTTGGCGGCCCGCGAGCCGCCAACCGGGCCCATGCTAGAGTTTTGCCATGAACACGACCCAGCACCCGACCCTCGACCCGAACAAGGAAGCCGACGAGAACGAGAACGGCGTCGCGCCGATCGCCCGCCTGGCGACCGTCAACGCGCACATCTCGCCGCGCGGCGGCCTCGACATCCTCTCGCGCGCCGAGATCGCGCGGCTGCGCGACGCCTCCGCGGGCGGACTGCATGACCTTCTGCGGCGCTGCTCGCTGGCGGTGCTGACGACCGGCAGCGATTCCGACGACCCGCGCGCGGCGCAGTTGCGCTACCCCGACTTCGATATCCAGGTCCACCAGCAGGACCGCGGCATCAAGATCGAATTGCAGAACGCGCCGGCCGTGGCCTTCGTGGATGGCGAGATCATCCGCGGCGTCGCCGAGTTGCTGTACGCGGTGGTGCGCGACATCGCCTACGTGGCGATGGAGATCTACGGCAGCGCGAAGTTCGACCTGTCCACCAGCGATGGTCTGACTGGCGCGGTGTTCGAGATCCTGCGCAACGCCCGCGTGCTGCGCCCGCACCAGGACCCGAACCTGGTCGTGTGCTGGGGCGGCCACTCGATCGGCCGCGAGGAGTACGACTACACCAAGAAGGTCGGCTACGAGCTCGGCCTGCGCCGCCTGGACATCTGCACCGGCTGCGGCCCGGGCGCGATGAAGGGCCCGATGAAGGGCGCGACCATCGCCCACGCCAAGCAGCGTCGCACCAACAACCGCTACATCGGCATCACCGAGCCCGGCATCATCGCCGCGGAGTCCCCGAACCCGATCGTGAACCACTTGGTGATCATGCCGGACATCGAGAAGCGCCTCGAAGCCTTCGTCCGGCTCGGCCACGGCATCATCGTGTTCCCGGGCGGCGTCGGCACGGCCGAGGAGATCCTCTACCTGCTCGGGCTGCTGATGCACCCGGACAACACCAACCTGGGGTTCCCGCTGATCCTGACCGGCCCTGCCGGCTCGTCGGCCTACTTCGAGCAGATCGACCAGTTCCTGCGCCTGACCCTGGGTGAGGCCGCGACCTCGCGCTACCGCATCATCGTCGACGACCCGCGCGCGGTCGCGACCGCCATGTCGCAGGGCGTGCGCAAGGTGCGCGAGCAGCGCATGGCCAGCAAGGACGCCTTCTTCTTCAACTGGTCGCTGCGCGTGCCGGCGGATTTCCAGCACCCGTTCCACCCGACCCACGAGGCGATGGCCGCGCTCGACCTGCACCGCGACCGCCCGCCGCACGAGTTGGCGGCCAGCCTGCGCCGCGCCTTCTCCGGCATCGTCGCCGGCAACGTGAAGGAGGAGGGCATGCGCGAGATCGAGGCCCGCGGGCCGTTCGAGATCCACGGCGACC
>CAMPGW010000076.1 GCA_946885735.1 uncultured Gammaproteobacteria bacterium | reverse complement strand
CGCGCGTCCGCGCCCAGCGCATCAGCAGCATCAGCGGAGTGAGGAAGATGCCGCCGCCCGTGCCGGTCAGTCCTGCCAGCAGGCCCAGCGCGCCGCCGGTGGCCAAGGCGGCAGGCAAGGGCGGTTCGCCGCGCGGCGAGGCCTCCGCCGGATGCCAGAGGAAGTTGACGGCCGACGCGAGCAGCACCGCTCCCACCAGGCGCTTGAACCAGTCGGTCGGCAGGTCCAGCGCACCACCGAGAAAGGCCAGGGGAATCGACAGCAGGGCGAAGGGCCAGAACAGACGCCAGCGGAAATGACCTGCGCGCAGGAAGTGCCAACTGCCGATGCTTGCCACCAGCACGTTGAGGACCAGCGCCGTCGGCTTCACCAGGACTGGCGAAAGCGCCGCGAGCCCCATCACGGCGATGTACCCGGAGGCTCCGGCGTGGCCCACGGACGAATACAGGAAGGCCACCAGGCCCACCGCCAGCACCAGCCACGCCAGGTGTTCGGTCATTCGCGCGGATTCGCCGGGACTTCGCGCCAGTCTAGCGGAGGGGCGGACCTATAATCGCCGCATCGCCGAGGAGCCCGCCATGTCCACCCGCCATGATCCGACCCGCCGCATCCGCGCGCCCCGCGGCGCCGACCTCAACTGCCGGAGCTGGCAGACCGAAGCGGCCTTCCGGATGCTGCAGAACAACCTCGACGCCGAAGTCGCCGAAAGCCCGCAGGACCTGGTGGTCTACGGCGGCATCGGCCGTGCGGCCCGCGACTGGGACTGCTACGACCGCATCCTCGACAGCTTGCGCACGCTCGGCGACGACGAGACCTTGCTGGTGCAGTCGGGCAAGCCGGTGGGCATCTTTCCGACCCACCCGGATGCGCCACGCGTGCTGATCGCCAATTCCAACCTGGTGCCGCACTGGGCGACCTGGGAGCACTTCAACGCGCTCGATCGCAAGGGCCTGATGATGTACGGGCAGATGACCGCGGGCAGCTGGATCTACATCGGCTCGCAGGGCATCGTGCAGGGCACCTACGAGACCTTCGCGGAGATGGGCCGACAGCATTACGGCGGCGACCTCTCCGGCAAGTGGATACTCACCGCGGGGCTGGGCGGCATGGGCGGCGCGCAGCCGCTGGCGGCCTCGCTGGCGGGCGCCTGCTCGCTGACCATCGAGTGCCAGCAGAGCCGCATCGACATGCGCCTGCGCACGCGTTACGTGGACGAGCAGGCGCGCGACCTCGACGACGCGCTGGCGCGGATCGAAGCGCATTGCAGCGCCGGCCGCGCGGTGTCGGTCGCGTTGCTCGGCAACGCCGCGGAGATCCTGCCCGAACTCGTGCGCCGCGGCGTGCGCCCGGACGCGGTCACCGACCAGACCTCCGCGCACGACCCCCTGCATGGCTACCTGCCCGCTGGCTGGACCCTCGAGCAGTGGCGTGACCGCCAGGCCACCGACCCGGCATCGGTGGTGGACGCCGCCAAGCATTCGATGCGCGTGCACGTCGAAGCCATGCTGCACTTCGAGGACCAGGGCATCCCGACCTTCGACTACGGCAACAACATCCGGCAGATGGCGCACGACGTCGGTTGCCACGACGCCTTCGACTTCCCTGGCTTCGTGCCGGCCTACGTGCGGCCGCTGTTCTGCCGCGGCATCGGACCGTTCCGCTGGGTGGCCCTGTCGGGAGATCCCGAGGACATCCATCGCACCGACGCGAAGGTGAAGGAACTGCTGCCCGACGATGCGCACCTGCATCGCTGGCTGGACATGGCGCGCGAGCGCATCCAGTTCCAGGGCTTGCCCGCGCGCATCTGCTGGGTCGGGCTGGGCGATCGCCACCGGCTGGCGCTGGCGTTCAACGAGATGGTCCGCACGGGCGAGCTTTCGGCGCCGGTGGTGATCGGCCGCGACCACCTCGATTCCGGGTCGGTGGCTTCGCCGAATCGCGAAACCGAGGCGATGCGCGATGGCAGCGACGCGGTGTCCGACTGGCCGTTGCTCAACGCCATGCTGAACGTCGCCGGCGGCGCGACCTGGGTGTCGCTACACCATGGCGGCGGCGTCGGCATGGGCTACAGCCAGCATGCGGGCGTGGTGATCGTGGCCGATGGCAGCGAAGCCGCCGATCGTCGCCTGGCGCGGGTGTTGTGGAACGATCCGGGCACCGGCGTCATGCGGCACGCCGACGCCGGCTACGAAGATGCTCGCGCTTGCGCCAGGGAGCAGGGCCTGAGGCTGCCGATGCTCGACTGAACGCGCCTGCGCGCGCGGTCAACCGGCCGTATCCTTCGCACGTTTCCGCGAGCGAGATCACGCCCATTTCCGGCGTGAATGCTATTCTCGCCGAGCAGCCTTGCCATGGATGGAGGGGAGCGCGCGGCTACCCGGCCGCACCCGACTTTCCGGAGAAGCATCGTGTCCATCGCCGCCCTGCGCATCGCGCGGACCCTTTGCTTCGGCCTCCTGCTGGCGCTCGTCGGCATCCCGGCGCTGGCCAGCGGGCTGGAGCGACATGCGGGAGCCGGCTATGACGGTTTCATCATCCAGTTCAAGCCCGGCAGCGCGCCGCACGCGGATCCCCGCGCGCGCCAGCGACTGCTCGATGTTCCCGGACGCGCACTCGGCCTGAGCCTGAACCCGGTGCGCCGCCTTGGCACCGGCGCCGAACTGGTGCGCAGCAATCGCAAGCTCGGCTTCCGCGAGGCTGAGAAACTCGCCAACCGGCTACGCGCGAATCCGGACGTGCTCTACGTGGAGCTCGATCGCCGGCTGCGCCGGACGATGACGCCCAACGATCCGTTGTACAACGGCCACCAGTGGCATTACTACGAAGCCACCGGCGGCATCGGCCTGCCCGTCGCCTGGGACATCGCGAGCGGCAGCGGCGTGGTCGTGGCCGTGCTCGACACGGGCATCACCCAGCATTCCGACCTGAATTCCAACGTCGTGGCCGGATACGACTTCATCTCGGAAGCCGCCACGGCGCGCGACGGCAATGGCAGGGACGCAGTTCCGACCGACGAAGGCGACTGGCAGGCCGCGGACGAATGCGGCGAGGGTGAAGAAGAGGCGCCTTCGAGCTGGCATGGAACCCACGTCGCCGGCACCATCGCGGCCCTCACGAACAACACCAAGGGCGTGGCGGGCGTCGCGTTCAACGCCAAGGTCATGCCCCTGCGCGTGCTCGGGCGCTGCGGCGGGCTGAGCTCCGACGTCGTCGACGCCATCGTGTGGGCCGCCGGCGGCGCCGTCACCGGCGTGCCGGCCAATCCGAACCCGGTGGAAGTCATCAACATGAGCCTGGGCGGTCCCGCTTCCTGCGGAACCGACCTGCAGGCGGCGATCAACCTTGCCGTCGGTGCCGGCGTCACCGTGGTGGTGTCGGCCGGAAACGAGAACGTGAACGCGGTCGCCTACGAGCCCGCCAACTGCGCCAACGTCATCGCCGTCGGCGCGACCAATCGTGCCGGCGGCAAGTCCAGCTTCTCCAACTACGGCAGCGTGCTCGACGTGTCCGCGCCCGGTGGCGAATACGTGAATGGTGGCGAGGAGAGCTACGTCGCCTCGACCTGGAACGCGGGAACCACGACGCCGGGAGCCGAAGGCTACGGTTTGTCGCAGGGCACCTCGATGTCGGCCCCGCACGTGTCGGGCGTGGTGGCATTGATGCAGTCCTTGTCGGCGTCCTCGCCGGCCATCGTCGAGAGCGTCATCAAGGCCAAGGCCAGGGCCCTGCCGGTGGCATGCCCGCAAGGCTGCGGCGCGGGAATCCTCGATGCGCCGGCTTCGCTGTCCGGCGTCGGCAGCGGTACGCTGGTGATCTCCGATGCGAGCGCAAGCGAGGGCAACGCCGGGACCAAGCTGTTCACCTTCACGGTGAGCCTGTCCAAGGCGGTGGCCGGCACCGTAAGTTTCGACATCGCCACCGCGAACGGCACGGCCAGCGCCGGCAGCGACTTCGTCACGCTCAGCCTGGCCGGCCAGACCATTCCGGCGGGAATGACCAGCAAGAACTTCAGCGTCACCGTCAACGGCGACACGGCGATCGAAGGCGACGAGACCTTCCTGGTCAACGTGACCAACGTCAGCGGAATCGCGGTGGCCCGCAGCCAGGGCGTGGGCACCATCGTCAACGACGATGCGACGCCGCTGGCCCACGCGGTCCCGGTCAGCCCGGTAGGCGGCGCCGCGGGCACGCACCAGTACTACTCGATCGTGGTGCCGTCCGGGAAGACCAACCTCAGCGTCACCACCAGCGGCGGCGCCGGCGACGTCGACCTCTACGTCCGGAACGGTGCACTGCCCACGCTGGGGCTCGCCAACGCGACCTCGCTGGGCAACGACAATGCCGAGTCCGTCTCGATCGACGATCCGGTCGCCGACACCTGGTACGTGCTCGTGTATTCCTACGCGGCATCCAGCGGCGCAACCCTGGTCGCGACATATGCACCCGCGCCACCGCCCACGATCTCGATCTCCGACGCGGCCACCAGCGAAGGCCATGGCGGCAGCAAGTTGGTGAACTTCACGGTGTCGCTGTCCGCCACTTCGGGATCGCCGGTCGGCTTCGACGTCGCGTCCGAGAACGGGACGGCCGTCGCCGGCAGCGATTACGCCGCCGTGGCGCTGGCCGGGCAGTCCATTCCCGCCGGGCAGACCAGCGCCAACGTGAGCGTCACCATCAATGGCGACACCGCCGTGGAAGGCAACGAGACCTTCGCAGTGGAACTGCGCAACCTCAGCGGCGCCGTCGCGGGCAAGACCCGCGGCCAGGGCCGGATCACCAACGACGACCTGGCCAGCATCAGCATCGGCGACGTGACCATCGCCGAGGGCGACAGCGGCACCAGCACGGCCACCTTCGTGGTCCGCCTCGACAAACCGATGCCCAGCCCGGTCACCTACGACATCGCCACCAGCAACGGATCGGCGTCGTCAGGCAGCGACTACGTGGCGCGGGCGCTCAACGGCCGCTTCATCGATGCCGGGCGCAGCACCCAGGTGTTCGAGGTGACGATCAACGGCGATTCCACGAACGAGGGCGGCGAGACCTTCAACGTCGGCCTGAGCAATGTCGGCGGCGCGCTGGTCGGTGACGCGACCGCCGTGGGCATCATCTCGAACGACGATGGGCCGACGGCGACGCTGTCGGCCTCGCGGGCCGGCAGCGCCATCGCGACGGATGGCGCCGGAGATGCAGACGCGGAGATGCCGGCGGAGTGCCGTTCGGCCGAGGCGCGGGCCGAGTTCCGTCGCCGCGGCAAGTCCGTGCGCCACTGCGAGCGAACCCAGCGCCGGCGCTGAGCCAGGCAATGAAAACGGCGGCCGAAGCCGCCGTTTCCGGTACCGCGATCGTGCTTCGTATCACTTGGGGGTCTTCGCGTGGGCCTGGTACTCGGCCTGGGTGACGAAGCCGTCCTTGTTGCTGTCCATCATCGAGAACATGGCATTGAGGTCGGCGTTCGCGGCCGCCTCGGCCAGGCTGATGCGGCTGTCGGCATCGGCGTCGAGCTTGACCCAGACGTCACGCGTCACGACGGCCGAGTGGGCAGCCGCGTTCTCGGCGCCCTGGCTCGCGTTGGCCGTGTAGAACACGCGATATTCCTCGGTGGTGACGAAGCCGTCCTTGTCCGTGTCGATGGTGCTGAAGCGCGAGCTCAGGCCGGCGTTGGCGTTGGCCTCCTGCGTGCTCAACTTGCCGTCGCCGTCGGTGTCGGCGTCCTGCCACCAGTTGCCCTTGCCGGGGTTGGTGCTGGCCATGCTCGCGGCGGAGCCGAGGTTCGTTCCGCCGGCGTTCGCCGTGGCGGACGCGCTGCTGTCCGTGGTCGCGGTCGGGTTGCCGCTTTCATCCTGCGCCGTGCGATCGCTGATGGCGTCGGTGGCGCTGTCGCTGGCCTGGGTCGGCACGGTCGGGGTCGCCGGGGTTTCGCCCGTGCGAACCGACTCGGCCGTCGCCTGGCCCGCATTCGTGGCCTGACCACCGGTCTTGTTCTTGTCCTGCTGGGCGAATGCCGCCGGGGACACCAGCACGGCGCCCAGGGCGAGCGCGATCAGGTTGCGGTTGAGTGCATGCATCGTGAGTTCTCCATGGGGTATGAAAGGCGCCGCATCCGAGCGGGGCGTCGCAAGGTTGGGCGTTTGCGCCTGTACGACCACTGAGCCCGGAAAGCCTGGAACGCGCGCTTAACTTCTTGATCGGATGGCATTAAGTCGTGGCATCGAGGGGGCGACCGCGGCGGCCTGGCGGGCGACCATGCTGAATGCACGGCAATCGGGCAATTTGCACTCATTCCCGGTTCAGCGGCCGTGCCCCGTACTGCGCATGCGGCAAGAATCTGCTTGCCGGTCACCCCATGAGGACCACGATGAAGACCATGAATCTCAACCGGACCGTGCTGGCTGCCGTCATCGGCTCGGCCCTGGCGTTCGGCTTGGGCGCGCCGACGGCGTCGGCGCGGGTTGCCATGCAGGACGGCCAGGGAAGGCAGGCAAGCGAGCAGGACGAGGACGAAAAGCTCAAGCAACGCCGCAAGCGCGACGAGCGGGAAGCCGCTCGTGAAGCCCAGCGCGAGGCGGGCGAGGCCCGCGGTCGCGAGCAGGCCGCCCAACGCCAGGCCGAAAACGAACGCCGCCAGGCCGAGCAGCAGGCACAGCGCGAGCGCGATTCCCAGCAACGCCAGCAGGCACAGGCCGAGCGGCAGCGCGAGGCGCAGGCACGGCAGCAGGCTGCGCGCGAGCAATCCGAGCAGCGTGATGCGCAACTCGATCGCCAGCGCGAAGCGCAGGCCGAGCGTGAACAGGCCAGGCGGGCCCGGGAGGACGCCCAGCGCGATGCACAGCGTGACGCCCAGCGTGATGCCCAGCGCGACGCCCAGCGTGACGCCCAGCGCGATGCCGACCGCAACGCCCAGCGCGACGCGCAGCGTGAAGCAGCCCAGCGCAACGCGGAGCGCGAATCGGCGCGCGATGCCGACCGTCGCGAGCGCGAGCGCAGCCTCGAGCAGCAGCGCCGTGAGCAGGAGGCGCGCGAAGAGGCGGCCAACCGCCGCGCGGAAGACCGGCGCGACGCCCCCGCCGTGGTCCGTGAGGACCGTCGGGAAGGCCGCCGCGAAGACCGTCGTGAAGACCGTCGTGAGGACGCGCGCGCCGATGGCGATCGTGTGTTCACCGGCACGCCCTACCTGCCGCGGGTGGATCGCAACCGCCCCGACGCTCCGCGGCTGGACGACAATGCCCGCAACCGTCGCATCGAGCAGGAACGCCGCCAGGCCCAGGCGTGGGCGGCCGACCGCGACCGGCGCCTCGAGGACGCCCGCCGCCACAGCGAGCAGCTGCGCGACCAGCGGCGCAACCAGAAGTACCGTTACCAGCAGGACTACTGGTCGCGCCTGCGCCAGCAGCGCTACGACTGGCGCAGCTACAACTACTTCAACGACCCGTTCTACTGGACCGCGCCCACCTATCGCTACTACCGGGGCGGCCAGTACTACTCGGTCAATCGCTACGCGGCCGAAACCCTGCAGCAGGCCATCGACCATGGTTATCGCGAGGGCATCCGTGCCGGCCGGGCCGATCGCTATGATCGCTGGCGTTACTCGTACCGCGATTCCTGGGCCTACCAGGATGCGAGCTACGGGTATCGTGGCCGCTACGTGAGCTACCGGGAGTACCAGTACTACTTCCGCGAGGGTTTCCGCCGCGGATACGAGGACGGCTACTACGAGCGTCGCCGTTATGGACGCGTATACGACGGTTCCGACGCGATCCTGATGACGGTCCTGTCGGCGATCCTCAACCTGCAGCCGTATCGCTGAGGCCTTGCGGACGTGTCATGGAAACGCCCGGTTCGCCGGGCGTTTTCCTTTTGCGAAGGCGCCGCCAGCGGCGGCGGACGGAGTAGCATTCGCGGATGGAAACCGCCATCGCCTCCCGCGCCGATGGGCTCGCCGCGCTGGCGGCCTCGCTCCGCGCGCAGGGCTACGCCTTCGTGCCGTCCACCCGCATGCGCGAGGCCCTCGGCGATTCCGGGGCGTGCTCCGACTGGGACCGCTTCGCGTCCGCCTGGGACCGGCTCCCGCTGGACACCTTCATGGCCGACCACGGTCGCTACCGGCGTCGCCGCCATGCGGTGTTCCACCTGCCGGCGCAGGGTCCGGCGGAAAGGCTTCCGCCGCAGCCGCACTTCCAGGCCCTGGACTACAACCCGCTCAACGGCGGCGTGCAACGCTGGTTCGAACCGGTCGACGAGGATGCGGAGCGGGGGCCGACGCTGCGCTCGATCTTCGCGTTCTGCCAGTCGGTGTTCGGCATGGCGGATCCGGCGGCGGCGGGCTGGTTCGTCGAGATCCACCAGTTCCGCATCGAGGCTCGCCCCGGCGAACCCGGGCTGCCCACGCCGGAAGGCATGCATCGGGACGGCGTCGACCACGTGCTGGTGCTGCTGGTGCGTCGGAGCAACGTGCGCGAGGGCACCACTTTGATCGGCCGTGCCGACGGCACCCTCGCAGGAAGCTTCACCCTGGCCGAGCCCCTGGACGCGGCCCTGGTCGAGGACCGTCGGATGCACCACGGCGTCACCGCGGTCGAGCCCGTGGATCCCGGAAAGCCGGCCTGGCGCGACGTGCTGGTGGTGACGCTGAAACGGGCCTGAGGCGCAGCTTGCGCGCCGGTCAGTGCTCGCTGCCGGGGTCCATGTCGTACTCGATGCGCAACACCTCGATTTCGACGTCCTCGTCGGCCCGGCGCCAGCGCAGCTGCTGTCCCGCCGCCGCGCCTTCCAGGGCAAGCGCCAGCGGCGACACCCAGCTCAGCAGGCCGTGCTCGGCGTCGGCTTCATCCTCACCGACGATGCGGTAGCGCGACAGGCGCCCGTCCGACTCACGCACCTCGACCAGGCAGCCGAAGCCGACCCGATCGCGCGCTTCCATGCGAGGCCCCACCGGCACCGCGGAGTCGATGCGCGCACGCAGCCAGCGCAAGTGGCGTTCGAGGTAGTCGCGATCGAGCTGGGCCGCGGGGTCGAGTGCTTCCAGGCGCTGCTCGGCGTCCACGCGGCGCGCATGCAACTGGGCCAGCCCGCGGGCCGTGACCAGGTTGGTGTGCGGGCTCAGCGGCAGGTCGGGCAACGCGGGAGGCGGTGCACCGCCGGCGCCGGCGCCGGTGGCGGGACGTTCCATCAGAAGGCTTCCACGAACTCGACGACGGCATCGAGCTGCCGCGCGACCATCTCGGCCGTTTCGTGCACGCGCCGGACACCCTCCTGGTTGGGGGCCTCGACCTCGATGTCGTGGACGGTCGGGCCGGCGAGGTCGCTCAGGCCGGCGGAACTGGAATCCTCGTCGTCCATGTGCGGCATCAGGTCGCCGACTTCCTCGACGTGCTCGATCCCTTCGATGGCTTCCAGGGCATGGATCATGGCGCCAAGCTGGCGCTCGGCCCCGGTGAAACGGATGTGCACGGTCGGCATGTGGGTTCCTTCCCGGGGGCGACGGCGTGTCGCCCCATTGCCAAGGTGAACGCAAGCGAAGCAGTCCAGCGGACTCGTGTCGAGCCTCGGCGCCGCCGGCCGCTCAGGTGGCGGACAGGCTCCAGGCGATGGATGCACCGGCGCGCATGGGCACCAGGCGATGCGGACCCAGCGCGATGTCCGCAGGCACCGCCATCGCTTCGCGCACCAGGGTGATGCGTTGCGCGGCGCGCGGCAGTCCGTAGAAGTCGGGCCCGTGTTCGCTGGCGAAGCCCTCCAGGCGGTCGAGCGCGCCGGCTTCCTCGAAGGCTTCGGCATAGAGTTCGATGCCGGCGTGGGCCGTGTAGATGCCCGCGCAGCCGCAGTCCGATTCCTTGGCATGGCGCGGGTGCGGTGCGCTGTCGGTGCCAAGGAAGAAGCGCGGATTGCCCGACGTCGCCGCAGCCAGCAGCGCTTGCCGATGGGTCTCGCGCTTGAGCACCGGCAGGCAGTACGCGTGCGGCCGCAGTCCGCCGCGGAACAGGTCGTTGCGGTTCATCAGCAGGTGGTGGGCGGTCAGCGTGGCGGCGACGCCTTCGCGCGCGCCCAGCACGAACTCCACGCCCTGCCGCGTCGTCACGTGCTCGAGCACCAGCTTGAGCCGGGGGAAGCGGTCGGCGAGCGACTGCAGGTGGCGTTCGATGAAGACCGCCTCGCGGTCGAACACGTCCACCTCCGGATCGGTGACCTCGCCGTGCAACAGCAGCGGCATGCCCACGGCCTGCATCGCGTCGAACACCGCCTCGCAGCGGGCCAGGTCGGTGACGCCCGATTGCGAATTGGTGGTGGCGCCGGCGGGGTAGTACTTCACCGCATGCACGAATCCGCTCGCGCGCGCGGCCAGGATCTCCTCCGCGGGCGTCGCCTCGGTGAGGTAGAGCGTCATCAGCGGCTCGAAGTGCATGCCCTCGGGCAACGCGGCGAGGATGCGGTCCCGGTAGGCCGCGGCCTCGGCCACGGTGCGCACTGGCGGCGCCAGGTTCGGCATGACGATCGCGCGACCGAAGCGGCGCGCGGTATCGGGCAGCACGGCCCGCAGCGACTCGCCGTCGCGCAGGTGCAGGTGCCAGTCGTCGGGACGGGCGAGGGTCAGGGTGTCGGCGGGCATGCCGGCAGTCTAATGCAGGTCAGCGCGCCGCCAGCCCCTGCGGGCGATACAGGCCAGGCAGCCGGCGGCGCAGGTCCACCAGTTTGGGGGCATCCCAGGCCAGGATGTAGGGATGCCGCGGATTGCGACGGGCGAAATCCTGATGGTAATCCTCCGCCGGCCAGAACCGGTCGAGCGCGACCAACTGGGTGACCACCGGGGCGTCGCCGTGGCGACCGTCCCGCGTCATCCGCTCGATGTAGGCCCGCGCCGCGCGCTCCTGCGCCGGGGAGCGATGGAATATCGCGGAGCGGTACTGGGGGCCATGGTCCGGACCCTGACGATCGAGTTGGGTGGGGTCGTGCGCGATGAGGAAGAACACCGAGAGCAACTGCCCGTAGCTCACGCGCGTCGGGTCGTAGGTCACCTCGACGGCCTCGGCGTGGCCGGTGCGGCCGCGGCTCACGGCTTCGTAGGACGGTTGCCCGCCGCGGCCGCCGGAATAGCCCGAGCGAACCTCGACCACGCCCTTCACGTGCTCGAACACGGCCTCGACGCCCCAGAAGCATCCGCCTGCGAAGACGGCGGTCTCGCGAGGGCCGGCAGGCTCCTCGAATCCGACGACGATCGCCTCTTCCGCGGCAAGCGCGCGCGGGCCCGGGAGTGCGAGACCGGCGAACACGGCGCCGGCCGCCAACAGTCGCAGTACGCGGTTCATCGATGCCTCCCGTCACGCCGCCGCGTCGAAGCGCAGCGCCGCCGAATTGATGCAGTAGCGCAGTCCGGTCGGGGCCGGGCCGTCGTCGAAGACATGGCCGAGGTGCGCATCGCAGCGTCGGCACAGGGTCTCGGTGCGCAGCATGCCGAGGCTGCGGTCCTCGCGGTCGACCACGTTCTGCGCGGCGACGGGCTTCCAGAAACTCGGCCATCCGGTGCCCGAGTCGAACTTCGCGTCGGAGTGGAAGAGGGCGGTATCGCAGCCGATGCAACGGAACAGGCCGCGCGCGTGCAGGTCGTTGTAGGCACCGCTGAAGGGCCGCTCGGTGCCGGCCTGGCGGGTGATGTAGAACGCCTTCGGGCCGAGCTTCTGCTTCCATTGCGCTTCGGTCAGCCGCAGCTTGGGCACGCGCACGCTGCGCAGGGCCTTGCCCGTCGCATCGACCTCGACGATGTCCACGACGGGCGGCGGGCCCGCAGCCGCGGCCGCCGTCCCTGCCGCGGCCGCGCCGGGACGCGAGCAGGCCACGCCTGCGCCAGCGAGGGCGAGGATGCCGCCGACGAGCAAGCGACGGCGGGACGGGTCGGGGGTGCGTTCCATGGCGAAAGTCTAGCGGGCCGAAGCGAAGGGTCGGGTGAAGACCGGTACGGTGAGCATTCGCGGCGGTAGCGCCGAAAGTTACGCCTCAGCGCGGCGGCAGTTCGATCGTCGGCTCGCGCAGGGCCACCAGCTGCTCCTGCAACTGCACGATCACCTCTTCCCAGTGGCGCGGCGAGGCGAACCACGGAAAGGCGGCCGGGAAGGCCGGATCGTGCCAGCGGCGGGCGATCCAGGCGTGGTAGTGCAGCAGGCGCATCGCCCGCAGCGGTTCGACCAGGTGCAACTGGCGTGGGTCGAAGTCGCGGAACAGTCCGTAGCCTTCCAGCAGCCAGCCCAGTTGCTCCGCCCGCGCGGCGGCGTCGCCGGTGGCGAGCATCCACAGGTCCTGGATGACGGGGCCGCCGATGGCGTCGTCCAGGTCGACGAAATGCGGGGCCCCGTCGCGCCACAGGATGTTGCCCGGATGGCAGTCGCCGTGCAGGCGCAGGGTCTCGAACCCGCCGCAGGCCTCGAAGCCATCCTCGATGGCGTCCACGACCTGGTCGCAGAGGGCGACGAAGTTGGCTTCCAGCTCCGGCGGCAACCAGTCGGCGTCGAGCAGGTATTCGACGGAGTCGATGGCATGGCCCTGGAGGGAGAGCAGGCCGCGGTGGCGGAAGGCGGAGCGGGCGCCGACTTCGTGCAGGCGGCCGAGGCTGCGTCCGATCTGCTGCAGCACGTCGCGCTGCGCCGGTTCGGGCGCGTGGCCTCCCTGCAGCGGGAACACCGCGAAGCGATGCCCGCCATGCCGATGCAAGGTGCGTCCGTGCAGGACCTGCGGCGCCACCACCGACAGATCGGCCTCGCGCAGTTCGGCGCTGAAGGCATGTTCCTCGAGGATCGCCGCGTCGCTCCAGCGGGCGGGCCGGTAGAACTTCAGCACCCGCGCGGGCGCGTCCTCCATGCCGATGCGGAAGACGCGGTTCTCGTAGCTGTTGAGCGCGAGGATGCGGCCGTCGGGCACCAGGCCGACGTGCTCGCAGGCGGCGAGGATGGCATCCGGGTCCAGCCCCGCGAACGGGGCGGACGGTTCGCCGGCCATTCGGCCGCGGCCGGGTTCAGCCCAGCGAGCGCTTGCGGCTGCGCAGTTCGGCCTTCAGGGCCTCGGCCTTGCTGACGTACTGCTTGGCCAGCACCCGGATGACGAAGCTGTTGTCGCGGTCCATCACCACCTTCTGCAGCGAACCCTGGATATGGGTCTCGCTCTGCTCGAGCGCGGTGATGTGGGCGGAGTTGACCGAGGTCGGGCCGCGGCCGATGCCGGCGTAGGTCTGGCCGATCTCCCCGACCAGGTCCATCGGCGGCAGCGCCTTGCCCTTGGCGGGCTTCACTTCGCTGGCCAGGTTGGTGGCCAGGTCCGCCTTGGCCTTCGCCATGTCGGTGAAGACGCGGCTGAGTTTCTTGTCCGACACCGAACGGGCGGCCTCCTCGTAGAACTCCGTGCCATCGCGGCTGATCTGGATCAGGTCGTGGAGGGTGCAGGCGGTCTCGCTCATCGAAGGCTCCTGTAAGGCGGGGACGCGGACGGCCGCCGGCGAACGCCGGCAGGCGCGAACGGAAAAACCGGAGGGCGGCGGGGGCCGATGCGAGGGCCGGCGAGGCGCGGCCTAGGCAGGCCCGGGGATCGGTCGAGGCCGCGTGTCCGGGGGGAACTGCCGGTGGATAGTAGCAAACGGGATATGAAATTTCGGTTATCCGGCGCGCAAAAGCGCCAAACCACCGTTTCAAACGGCCCCCGGAACCGGGTTCAGGCGGTTTCGGATTCGCCCGTGGCCACCGGGATCCGCCGCGGGATCCGGTCGGGGTCCAGCAGCCGCTCGATCCGCGCGAACACCTCCGCCCGCGAGAACGGCTTCTTCATGAAGTCGTCGGCGCCGATCCGGTGGGCGTAGAACTGCTCGGTCGCCTGCTCGTTGCCGCTGATCATGATGACCGGGATGTCGCG
>CAMPGW010000075.1 GCA_946885735.1 uncultured Gammaproteobacteria bacterium | reverse complement strand
ATCCCACCCTGACCCGCCTCGCCGCCGGCCTGGACGCGATCCGCGCCGATGGCCTGTTCAAGTCCGAACGCATCATCACCAGCCCGCAGTCGGCCGAGATCGAACTGGCCGACGGCCGCCGGGTGCTGAACTTCTGCACCAACAATTACCTGGGCCTGGCGGACCATCCCGACGTCATCGCCGCGGCCAAGCAGGCCCTGGACAGCCACGGCTTCGGCATGGCCTCGGTGCGCTTCATCTGCGGCACGCAAGACCTGCACAAGGAACTCGAGGCGCGCATCGCCCGCTTCTTCGGCACCGAGGACAGCATCCTCTACGCGGCCTGCTTCGACGCCAACGGCGGACTCTTCGAGCCCCTGCTCGGCGAGGAGGACGCGATCATCTCCGACGCGCTCAACCACGCCTCGATCATCGACGGCGTGCGCCTCTGCAAGGCGAAGCGCTACCGCTACGGCAACTGCGACATGGCCGACCTCGAGAAGCAGCTGAAGCAGGCCCGTGCCGATGGTGTCCGCGACATCCTGGTCACCACCGACGGCGTGTTCTCGATGGACGGCACCATCGCGCCGCTGGATCGCATCACCGAGCTCGCGCGGCAGTACGGCGCCCTGGTCCACATCGACGAATGCCACGCAACCGGTTTCCTCGGCGCGGGCGGCCGCGGCTCGGCCGAGGTCAAGGGCGTAATGGATCGCATCGACCTGTTCACCGGGACGCTGGGCAAGGCGCTCGGCGGCGCACTCGGCGGCTTCACCGCCGGCCCGCGCGTGGCCATCGAGACCCTGCGCCAGCGCTCGCGTCCGTACCTGTTCTCCAATTCGCTGCCGCCGCACGTGGTCGCCGCCGGCACCCGCGTCTTCGACATGCTCGAGCAGGCCGTGGAGCTGCGCCTGAAGCTCGCCGAGAACACGGCTTTCTTCCGCGCCGGACTCACCGCGGCGGGCTTCGACCTCAAGCCGGGCCAGCATCCGATCGTGCCGGTGATGCTGTACGACGCGGAGCTCGCGCAGCGCTTCGCGGCCGCCCTGCTCGAGGAAGGCATCTACGCGATCGGCTTCTTCTTCCCGGTGGTTCCCAAGGGCCAGGCGCGGATCCGCACGCAGATGAGCGCCGCGCACGAGCGCGAGCACCTCGAGCGCGCGATAGCAGCCTTCACGCGCGTGGGTCGCGCGCTCGGGGTCATCGCCTAGGGCCCGATGCAGGCGCGGGCGTCGGCAGCAGCGAGGCGATCTCGGCCTCGTCCAGCCGTCGCCATTGGCCCTTGGCCAGCGTGCCCAGTTCGAGCGGACCGATCGCCACCCTGACGAGTCGCAGCACGCCGATATCCAGGGCCTGCAGCAGTCGCCGGATCTGTCGGTTGCGGCCCTCGTCGAGGGTGATCTCGAGCCAGGCATGGCGCTGGCCGTGGCGCAGCAGGATGGCCGACTTGGCGGCGAGGCTTTCCCCATCGACGTCCACGCCCTCGCGCATGGCCGCCAGCACATCGGGCGCGGGAATGCGATCGACCTGGACGTGGTAGCGCTTGTCCGGGCCCTCCGCGGGCGATGCGACGCGCGCCGCCCACTCCGGATCGTTGCTGAAGAGCAGCAGGCCCTCGCTGGCCTTGTCCAGCCGCCCCACGGGCGCGAGCCAGGGCAATCCGTGGCCCTCCAGGCAATCGTAGACCGTCGCGCGGCCCTGCTCGTCCGATCGCGTCGTCACCAGGCCACGCGGCTTGTTGAGCGCGATCACCATGCGCGCGACCGCGGCTTCGCCACGACCGTCCAACTCGATGCGGTCCACGCCTTCGCGCACCGGATGCTCGGCGTCGCGCACCACGCGGCCATTGACCCGAACCCGACCTTGCGCCACCCACTGGGCCGCCTCCGTCCGCGAGCCCAGTCCGCGCTTGGACAAGGCGCGCGCGACGCCGATGCGTCGCATGGGTCCTGGCGGCGGGACGGGCACCTTCATGCGCGAAGGATCGCCGATGCGTTCGCCACGCGCCACCATCGCGCCGCCCGGTTCACCCCTCCATCACCGCGCGACGACGACCATGCGCCGCATGCAAGACGCCGCTGCAACGACCAACCCCGGCTCCGATACGCGCCCTGCCCTGCGACGATGGTTCGATAGCGAGGCGACCACGCCCGTTGAAGGAAAGGATCCGGACCGGATCGACTGGCTGCGCGTCCTGCCCTTCCTCGCGCTGCACCTCGCTTGCCTGGGCGTGATCTGGACGGGTGTGTCGGCGGTGGCCCTGGCCGTCGCCGGCGGACTGTACGCGCTGCGCATGTTCGCCATCACCGGTTTTTACCATCGCTATTTCTCGCATCGCAGCTTCAGCACGTCGCGCGGGCTGCAGTTCGCCTTCGCCGTGATCGGGGCATCCAGCGTGCAGCGCGGGCCCCTGTGGTGGGCCTCGCATCACCGGCGGCACCATCGGCACGCCGACACCGACCAGGACATGCACTCGCCGCGGCACGGCTTCTGGCACAGCCACATGGGCTGGTTCCTGACGCGCCGGGCCTTCGCCACGGATCGCGCTGCGATCCCCGACCTGCTGCGCTACCCGGAACTGCGTTGGCTGGACCGCTTCGACATTGTCGTGCCGGCCTTGTTGGCGGCCGCCTTGTACGCCCTCGGCGCGTGGCTCGAGGCAGCCCGTCCCACGCTCGGCACCAGCGGCCCGCAGATGCTCGCATGGGGCTTCTGCGTCTCCACGATCGTGCTGTTCCACGTCACCGTCACCATCAACTCCCTGGCGCACCGATGGGGTAGCCGCCGCTTCGCCACCCGTGACGACAGCCGCAACAACTGGCTGCTCGCCCTGCTCACCTTCGGCGAGGGCTGGCACAACAACCACCACCATTTCCCCGGCGCCGCCCGCCAGGGTTTGCGCTGGTGGGAACTGGACCTGACCTGGTACCTGTTGCGCGCGATGGCGGCCTGCGGGCTGGTCTGGAACCTCAGGTCCGTGCCGGCGGCCATGCGCCAGCCGCGGCCGGGGAACTGAGGTGGGTTCGCGGATCGCCGTCGTCGGCAGTGGAATCGCCGGGCTGGGCGCGGCCTGGCGTTTGTCGCGCTCGCATGAGGTGGTGCTCTTCGAGGCCGCGGACCGGCTGGGCGGCCACACGCACACGCACCGCGTCGTGCAGGCAGGACGCGAGTACCCGGTGGACACCGGGTTCATCGTCTTCAACCGCCACAACTATCCACTGCTCTCGAGCCTGCTCGAGGAACTCGGCGTGGCATCGCAGCCGACCACCATGGGATTCTCCGTGCATGAGGCCGCCAGTGGCCTCGAGTACGGCACCACTGGCCTGGGCGCCTTGTTTTGCCAGCGGCGCAACCTTCTCTCGCTATCGTTCCTGGGGATGGTGCGCGACATCCGACGCTTCTACCGCGAGAGCCCGGCGCTGCTCGAAGAGCCATCGGATGGGCCCTCGCTGGCCGAGTACCTGGCTGCCGGTCGTTACTCCGGCACGTTCATCCGCGCCCACCTGGTGCCGATGGCCTGCGCACTCTGGTCCAGCCCACCCGACCGCATCCTCGAATTTCCGGCGAAGTACCTGGTGCGGTTCATGGCCAACCACCGGATGCTGCAGATCGCCGACCGCCCGCAATGGCGGGTGGTCCAGGGCGGTTCGTCCAGCTACGTCGATGCGATGCAGCGCCACTGGTCGGTGCAGGTCCGCCTGGCCTCCCCGGTGTGCTCGGTCAGGCGCACGGACGACGCGGCCTGGGTCGGGACCGAGGCCGGCGAGGAGCGCTTCGACCAGGTCGTGCTCGCCTGCCATTCCGACGACGCGCTGGCACTGCTGCGGGATCCTTCCACGGAGGAGTCGGCCATCCTCGGCGCCATCGCCTACCAGGACAACGACACGGTGCTGCACACCGATGCGCGCCTGCTTCCGCAATGCCGCCAGGCCTGGTCGGCCTGGAACGCGCATGTCCCGGCCGAGGCCGGTGCGCCATGCACCGTCAGCTACTGCATGAATCTCCTGCAGGGCTTCGAATCGCCCGAGCCCTTCGTGGTCACGCTCAACCGCAGCGCGGACATCGACCCGTCCAGGGTCATTGCCCGCATGAACTACCGCCACCCCGTGTACACACGTGCCAGCGTGTCCGCGCAAGGGCGCCGCAACCTCGTCAACGGCGTGCGTCGCACCTGGTTCGCCGGCGCCTACTGGGGGTTCGGCTTCCACGAGGACGGCATTCGCAGTGGCCTCGACGTCGCCCAGGCCATCGAGGCGCGATGAGCAGCGCGCTCGCCAGCGCCATTTACGAAGGCAGCGTACGGCACCGACGGCATGCGCCACGGGCGCATGCCTTCCGGTTCCGGATGTTCCAGCTCTACCTCGACCTCGACGAGCTGCCGACGCTGTTCGCGCAGCGCTGGCTGTGGTCGCTGGACAGGCCCAACCTGGCCCAGGTGCGGCGCGAGGATTACTTCGGCGACCGGGCCATCCCATTGGCACGGGCGGTGCGCGAACGCGTGGCCGCCGAGACGGGCAGATTCCCGACCGGCCCCATCCGGCTGCTCACGCACGCGCGCTATTTCGGCGTGCGGATGAACCCGGTCAGCTTCTACTACGGTTTCGCCGCCGACGGCGCCACGCTGGAGTGGGTGCTCGCCGAGATCACCAACACGCCGTGGGGTGAGCGCCATGCCTATTTCCTCCCGGTGGGCGAGGCCGAGCACCGGGACAACTGGCTCGAATGGCGTTTCGACAAGCGCTTCCACGTATCGCCCTTCCTGCCGATGGACCGTGACTACCGCTGGCGGCTGTCATTGCCCGGCGAAACGCTGGGGGTGCACATGGACGTGGGTGCCCGCGGCATCCGTGAGTTCGACTCGACGCTATCCCTCCGGCGCCGCCCACTCGACGGGAACACGCTGGCTTCATGCCTGGCACGGTATCCCTTGATGACCGCGCAGGTCGCCGCGGCCATTTACTGGCAAGCCGCGCGTCTGTGGCTCAAGCGCGTCCCCTTCCACTCGCATCCCCAGGAACAAAGCCACCCACGATGAGCAGCCCCGCCGAATCCCTGCCTGCCACCGGGCTCGACACGCCTGCCGCCGGTGCGAACCGCTGGCTCCGCCAGCGCGTGCTCGCAGGCTTGTCGGGACTTCGGCAGGGGCAGTTGCGCATCGTCGACGGCCAAGGCTGCGTGCTGCTGGGTACGGCGGACGGGCCGGATCCGATCCACGCGACGCTGACGATCCATGACCCCGACTTCTACCGTCAGGTCGCGCTTGGCGGCTCGGTCGGCGCCGGCGAGTCCTACATGGACGGGCAATGGTCGAGCGACGACCTCGTCGCCCTGGTGCGCCTGCTGGTGCGCAACCGCGACCTGCTCGACGGCATGGAAGGCGGCCTGGCCCGACTCGGTGGTTGGGCCCTGCGTGCCTGGCACGCACTGCGGCGCAATACGCGTTCCGGTAGCCGCCGCAACATCGCTGCCCATTACGACCTGGGCAATCCCCTGTTCCGGATCTTCCTCGATGCCGAGATGATGTACTCGTCGGCGATGTTCGCGCCGGGCGACACCCTGGACCAGGCCTCGCAGCGCAAGCTCGCCAGGATCTGCACGAAGCTCGACCTGCGACCCTCCGACCACCTGCTGGAGATCGGCACCGGATGGGGCGGCATGGCCCTGTACGCAGCCAGGCACCACGGCTGCCGCGTCACCACCACCACGATCTCGCGCGAACAGCACGCGCTGGCTACCGAGCGCGTCGCCCGTGCCGGCCTGGCCGACCGCGTGACGGTGTTGCTCGAGGACTACCGCGAACTGCGGGGTCGGCACGACAAGCTCGTTTCGATCGAGATGATCGAAGCGATCGGCCACCAGTACCTCGACACCTATTTCTCACGATGCGCGGCGCTCCTGGAGCCCGGCGGCCTCGCGCTCGTCCAGGCGATCACGATTGAAGACCATCGCTACGAGCAGGCCTTGCGCTCGGTGGACTTCATCAAGCGGCACGTGTTCCCGGGCAGCTTCATTCCCTGCGTGGGCGCGATGACCCAGTCGGCGGCGCGCGCGGGGCAGCTGCGACTGCTCAACCTCGAGGATTTCGGGCCCAGCTATGCCGAAACACTGCGGCACTGGCGCACGCGCTTCCTCGATCGCCTCGACGAGGTCCGCGGGCTCGGTTACGACGAACGTTTCGTGCGGATGTGGGAGTTCTACCTGTGCTACTGCGAGGGCGGTTTCCTCGAGCGCTCGATCAGCGACGTGCAGTTGCTGTTTGCCCGCAGCGACAATCGTCGCGCGCAGTACCTGCCCGGCCTCTAGCATGGCCGCCGGTCGTGCCCAGCTGGTCGTGAACGCGCTGGCCTTCCAGGCCGTGTGGTTCGCCTGCATCCTGGGCGCGAGTTTCGGCCACGCCTGGCCCGGCGTGCTCGCAGCCTCTGCATTCGCCGCCGCCACGCTGGCAATGGGCGGTCGATGGCGCGCAGACCTGCGGACGCTCGCCATCGCGCTGCCGCTCGGCCTCGGCCTGGACTGCGGCTTCGCCGCGGCTGGCTGGCTGCACTACGCCCACGCGGACGCCTGGCCGCTGGCCGCGCCGCCCTGGATCGCCGCGCTGTGGGTAGGCTTTGCCATGACCCTCAACCACTCGCTCGGGTTCCTGCGGGGTGAGCCGCGCCTTGCCGCCCTGCTTGGGCTGGTGGGCGGCCCGCTTGCCTATTGGGGCGCAGCGCGAGGATTCGGCGTGGTGTCGCTGCCCGCACCGGCCGGCATCACCCTGCTGGCGCTGGGTCTGTCGTGGGCGGCGCTTCTTCCGCTCGTCTTCCGCCTGGATGCCCTTGCCCAAAGCGGAAGCGCGAGACCATGAGCACCGCCGCCCTCATCGCTCTCGTCTGGGCGGTCAGCGCTGTCGCCATGGCCGCGGCGTGGGCGTACTCGATGCGCGTGTCGAACGTCGGCTACGTGGACGTGGCCTGGGCTGCGCTCATGGCGCTGGCGGCGCTCCTGGCCGGCGGGCTCGGACAGGGCGCGGAATTGCCCAGGTTGCTGGTCGCGGTGCTCGGCGGGCTTTGGGGCCTGCGCCTGGCGAGGCACTTGTTCCTGCGCGTGCACGGCGAGCCGGAGGACGGGCGCTACCGGGCTTTGCGAGCGGCATGGTCGGGCAGTCCCGTCCGCTTCTTCCTGTTCTTCCAAGCGCAGGCGCTGGTCGTGGCACTGCTCGCGCTGGCGTTCGTGGCCGCGGCGGCGCGACCCGAGCCCGACGTGGACGGCTGGGTCCTGGCGGCGATCGCGACGTGGCTCTTCGCGGTGGCCGGGGAATGGTTGGCTGACCGCCAGCTTGCCGCCTTCCGCGCGCCCCCGGCGAACCGCGGGAAGACCTGCCGCGTCGGTCTCTGGGCCTGGTCGCGGCACCCGAACTATTTCTTCGAGTGGCTGCACTGGTTCACGTATGCATGGCTTGCGCTGGGCGGCCCGCTGGGCTGGCTCGCGCCGCTGGGGCCCTCCCTGATGCTGCTGTTCCTGCATCGTGTCAGCGGCATTCCCTGGACCGAGGCACAGGCCCTGCGCTCGCGCGGGGAAGACTATGCCCGCTACCAGCGCGAGGTCAGCGCCTTCCTTCCCTGGCCGCCACGGCGCGGCTGACCGGAGACAGCATGTCCATGATCGAACTCGTCGAGCGCGGCCTGGTACCGGATGCGCTCGTCCGCCTCGGCATCCGTCGCATGTGTTCCCGCCGGCTGCAGGACGAGGGCCTGCTCGAGCCCGGACGCGCCGACGCGCGTTTCCGTCGCCAGCTCGAGTCGCTGCGCCGCAGCCCGCTGGCGCTGGCCACCGACGCGGCCAATGCCCAGCACTACGAGTTGCCGACGAGGTTCTTCGAACTTTGCCTCGGCCGCCGCCTCAAGTACTCCAGCTGCCTGTATCCCACGGGAAACGAGACACTGGACGAAGCCGAGGAGGCCATGCTCGCGCTGTACGCCGAGCGCGCCGGCCTCGCCGACGGCCAGGACATCCTCGAGCTGGGCTGCGGCTGGGGATCCCTCACGCTGTGGATGGCCGAGCGACTGCCGAATGCGCGCATCACCGCCGTGTCGAATTCAGCGACGCAGCGCGCCCACATCGAGGCGGCCTGCGGCCAGCGCGGCCTCTCCAACGTCAAGGTCCTGACCCGCGACGTGAACACGCTCCAGTTGCCGGCCGACGCGTTCGACCGTTGCGTGTCGATCGAGATGTTCGAGCACATGCGCAACTACGCGCTCCTGCTCGAGCGGATATCGGGGTGGCTGCGTCCCGGGGGAAGCCTGTTCGTCCACATCTTCTGCCACCGGACCCTCATGTATCCCTTCGAGACCGAAGGCGAGGACGACTGGATGGGCAGGCACTTCTTCACCGGCGGGCTGATGCCCGCCGCCGACACGCTGCTGCATTTCCAGCGCGACCTGCAGCTGCAGGAACGCTGGTTGCTAGCGGGCACGCACTACCAGCGCACCGCCGACCACTGGCTGGCCAACCATGACCGCAACCGCGACGAGATCAGGGAGCTGATGGCTGCGACCTACGGGGCCGCCGATGCCGCTCGCTGGAACCAGCGCTGGCGGATGTTCTGGATGGCTTGCGCGGAGTTGTTCGGCTACCAGGGGGGACGCCAGTGGCAGGTCGCCCATTACCGGTTCGGCCGCGACTAGGCCGACATCGCGATCCGGCCTACTTGCCCGTCTGTACCGGCGGTGGCGGTGCGGCGGGCGCATCGGCAGGCGCGGCGACAGCGGGCTTGCCGGTGGCGACGCGGATTCCCTTGGCCTTCATCCACGCATCGAACTCGACGGCGGTCATGCGCTTGCCGTTCTGGCTCATGTCGAAGCGCCACGGCGTGTTGTCGTCCTTGGTCAGCGGCACATAGGCGCCGCTGGCAGGCGTGGGGGCGCGCAACCGGGCAAGTGCCTGATCGGCGGGAAGGCAGTACGGATGGCCGACCGGGACCGCGGCCATTTCCGGCGCGACGGTGCTCATTCCCTCGGCGAGCTTTGCCCCGACGGGAAGCAGGCAGTCACCCGCCCACGCGGGGGACGCGGCGAACATCACGGCCAACGCGATGCCGGAACGCATGCAGATCATGATCCCACTCCCTCGAAGCGACGCCCGGAGCATAGTCCCGCGCGCAACCCGGAGGCAACAAAAAAGCCCGGCCGAAGCCGGGCTTTTTCGTGAAGCGTGACGACTGAACTCAGTTCTGGACGTTCAGCTCGGTGCGGCGGTTGCGGGCGCGGCCTTCCGGGTTGTCCGAACCATCTTCGTTGGTGTTCGGAGCAATCGGGCGGCTCTCGCCGTAACCGGTCGGGCCCGACAGGCGGCCGGCGTCGATGCCGTGGCCGGTCAGGTAGTCGTACACGGCGCGGGCGCGACGGTCCGACAGGCCCTGGTTGTACTCGTCGGTGCCGACGGAGTCGGTGTGGCCGGCGACTTCAACCCGCAGCTGCGGGTACTTGCCGAGGATCGCGATGGCCTCGTCGAGGATCGCAACGGCATCCGGACGCAGCTCGTCCTTGTCGAAGTCGAAGTTCACGCCCTTCAGGTCGATCGTCAGCGGAACCGGGCAGCCATCCGCACCGATCGCCTGGCCGGCTTCGGAGCCCGGGCACTTGTCGTTGCAGTTGTTGACGCCGTCGCCGTCGTCATCCAGGTCCGCGCAGGTGGTCTGCGGGGCGGCCGGAGCGACCTCGGCAACCGGCTCGGCTTCGGCGCCGATCGGGAACAGGAAGGAAAGGCCCAGGTAGCCATCGGAGTAGTAGTCACCGCCCTGGCCCTCATCGTCCAGGTCCATCTTCGCGCCGACTTCCGCGCGCAGGCTGGCATAGCCCAGGTCCTTCTGCATGCCCACGCCGACCAGCATCGACATGTTGGTACCGACGCGGCTCGGGTTGAAGCCGAACACCTGCGGCTGGGTCTGGGTACCGTCGTGGTGCTCGGTCGCACCGATGCCGGCAGCAACGTACGGGTTCCAGTCGCGGCCTTCCTGGATGAAGTGGTAGCGACCGACGAGCGAGAGGCTGGTCAGCTCCCAGTTGCGCTCGGAATCGCCGCTGTCGTTCAGGGTCGGGTTGCTGTGAGCCAGCTCGAGGTCGAGCGAGAGGTTCGGCGAGAAAAAGCGCCCGAAGCCAATCTGGCCGAACACGTCGTCGGCGACGGCGCGATCCTGGTCAAAAAACGAGACGCCGCCGCCGGCGGTCAGGTAATAGCGGTCGTCGTAATCCTGGGCCATTACGTTCTGGGCCAAGCCGAAGCCAGCGAGCAGGGCGCAGGTCAGAAGCTTCTTCTTCATGTTCAACTCCATATGACGATCAAAAAGTTCACTTCGGTAATCGGCCCGGCGACTGCCATGCCATACCACTCAACGTCCATATTTCAGGGGGGCGTTAACCTGAATATAACAAGCTGGCCTGAATGGCGCAACAACGTTAAACCCCCGCTTTCCACGGCGACCAACGGCCGCTTGAGGTCGCAAGGCTGGCTGAACGACCGTGAACCGGGGGTGAGCGGGTTCACGCTTGCCTGAAGCGGCGGTTCCCTGCATCGTGGCTGCCTCCCTACGCCTGCGTATCCCATGCTCGCCGACGCCTGCCCGCACCTGTTCTCGCCGCTGGACATCGGCCCCTGCGTCCTGCCCAACCGCATCCTCATGGGTTCGATGCACACGGGCCTGGAAGACCGAAGCCGGGACTTCCCCCGCCTGGCGGCCTACTTTCGCGAGCGCGCCGAGGGCGGGGCGGCGCTGATGGTGACCGGCGGAGTCTCCCCGAACCTCGTGGGGTGGCTGAAGCCCTTCGCCGCCAAGCTCAGCTGGCCCTGGGAAATCCACAAGCACCGGATCGTGACCGACGCGGTGCACGCGGCCGGTAGCCGAATCTGCTTGCAGATCCTGCATGCCGGTCGCTACGGCTATCACCCACTGACGGTCTCGGCCTCGCCGCTGCAGGCGCCCATCAACCCCTTCAAGCCGCGCGGCCTGGGCACGTGGGGTGTGGAGCGGCAGATCCGCGCCTATGTGAACTGCGCCCGTCTCGCTCGCGACGCCGGTTACGACGGCGTCGAAGTGATGGGGTCCGAGGGCTATCTCATCAATCAGTTCCTGTCCGCGCGCACCAACCATCGCCAGGACGCCTGGGGCGGAACGCCTGAAAAACGCATGCGCTTCGCGGTCGAGATCGTGCGGCGGATCCGGGAGGCCTGCGGGCCGGATTTCATCCTGATCTACCGCCTGTCAATGGCCGAGCTGGTGCCCGGTGGCTCGGATTGGGACGAGATCGTCCTTCAGGCGCGCGCGATCGAAGCCGCCGGCGCCACCATCATCAACACCGGCATCGGCTGGCACGAGGCGCGGGTGCCCACCATCGCCACCTCGGTGCCGCGCGCGGCCTTCGCCGGCGTGACCGCCAAGCTTCGGCCCCACGTGAAGCTGCCCCTGGTGGCGACCAACCGCATCAACATGCCGGAGGAGGCCGAAGCCGTGATTGCCGGCGGGCATGCGGACATGGTCTCGATGGCGCGCCCGCTGCTGGCCGATCCGCAATGGCCGGCGAAGGCGCGCAGCGGTCGGCGCGACGAGATCAATACCTGCATCGCCTGCAACCAGGCCTGCCTGGACCATGCCTTCGAAAACCGCACGGCCAGCTGCCTGGTCAATCCGCGCGCCTGCGCCGAGACCGACCTCGTCTACCGGCCCGCTGCCTCTCCACGACGAATCGCCGTGGTGGGCGCAGGCCCGGCGGGCCTGGCCTGCGCCACCGTCGCCGCCGAGCGCGGCCATCGGGTCACGCTGTTCGATGCGGCGGCCGCGATCGGCGGGCAGTTCCAGCTTGCGCGCAGGATCCCGGGCAAGGAGGAGTTCGCCGAGACCCTGCGCTATTTCGCCACGCGGCTTGCGCAGCTGGGCGTCGAGCAGAGGCTGGGCGTGCGTGCGACGGCCGAGGCCTTGCGCGACTTCGACGACGTGGTTCTGGCGACCGGCGTGGTGCCGCGGAAGGTGGACTTTCCCGGCGCCGATCATCCCAAGGTCTGCGGCTATGCGGACGTACTCACCGGCAGGGTCGAGCCCGGAGCTCGGGTGGCCCTGATCGGCGCGGGCGGCATTGGTTTCGACGTGGCGGAGTTCCTGGTGCAGCCAGCGCCCTCGCCTACCCTGGATATCGGCCGGTGGATGGCGGAATGGGGCGTCGACCCCAGCTTCGAGAGCGCCGGCGCACTGGCGGCGCCTCGGCCGGAACCGCCCGCCCGCCAGGTGTGGCTGCTGCAGCGCAGCCCGGGCAAGCCGGGGGCGCGACTGGGCAAGACCACCGGCTGGATCCATCGTGCGTCCCTGAAGGCGCATGCCGTGAAGACGATGAGCGGAGTCGAATATCTGGGCGTGGACGACTCCGGTCTGCATATCCGCCAGGGCGAGCTCGTGCAGACCTTGCCGGTCGATACGGTCGTGATCTGCGCCGGGCAGGAACCCCTGCGTGACCTCGCCGAGCCCTTGCGCCTGGCAGGGTGCAAGCCACACCTGATCGGGGGCGCCGACCTGGCGGCCGAGCTCGACGCCAAGCGCGCGATCGCCCAGGGGAGCAGGCTCGCCGCATCGCTCTGATCCGCGCAATTCGCGCCCGGCCGGTCTTGGCCGCCGGTGGATTTCATCTTCCTGAACGGTCGCGCAGTCCCGCGCGACTTCAGCGCAGACAGGGGTTTAGCCGGGTTTTCGAGTAGTTGCTCCGTAAAATCAAGGGCTTGGCGAAGACCATTCACCGGTTGTTGCGCCCTGAACCGTAGGATGCGCGCCCTCGTCCCACCCCACGGTCACCCCGGATGAAGCTCTCCTTCCTGCTCTGGCTCGCCAGCGTCCTGCCGCAATCGGCGGCCGATCCACTCTGTCTGGCCGCGACGGTCTACCTCGAGGCTCGGGACCAGCCCGTCGCCGGCCAGCAGGCAGTCGCGGAGGTCGCGATGCGTCGGCGCGCCGATGGCCGCTGGGGCGAGTCCGTCTGCGAAGTGGTGACTGCCCCCAGCCAGTTCGCCCCGAGCTTCGTGAATCCCAATCTCCGCCTCGGTTCGGTGGACGCCTGGGAGCAGGCGGTCGCGGTCGCGTTCCAGGCGCAGCAGGATTGGCAGCGTCCGCCGGGCGAGCGCCGCGAGGTCGTCCCCGGCGCAAGCCACTTCGCCGCCCTTCACGCCCGGCCGAGCTGGGGTGACCGGCCGCTGGTGGCCAGGATCGGCGAGCACCGCTTCTACCGGGTCGAGCGCCTGGTGGAATAAGTGCTCAGCGGCGCCAGAAGCGCTCCATCTCCAAGAAGGTGAAGGAGGCGGACCAGGTGATGAGCACGAATCCGGTCAAGGCCTCGGTGCCGCTCAGGAAGCGCACCGGACCCACCGGCGCGAGGTCGCCGAAGCCGACCGTGGTGTAGGTCATCGCGGACGCGTAGATCGCGTCGAGCAGCCCCAGGTCGGGCGCCCCCGCCATGAACCCCGTGCCGGGCCACTGCAGCAATACCCAGGTCACGAGGCCGAAGATCCAGATCTCGACGACGTGCCAGCCGAGCACGCCGAAGATTCCGTAGAGCACCTTGCGCCGTGCATGCGCCGGATGGCGCCGGCCAAGCCAGGCCGAGAGGCGGACCAGGCCCTCGTAGTGGACGAGAACGCTGGCGGCCACTGCGAGCGCCGTGGCGAGAACGACCAGCAGATTGGCCCGCCAGTCGCCGTACACGTCAGCGCCTTTCGATCGGCGTGTACTCGCGGTCTTCCGGGCCGGTGTAGTTCGCGCTGGGCCGGATGATCTTGCCGTCCTGCCGCTGCTCGATGACGTGCGCGGACCAGCCGCTGGTCCGCGCGATCACGAACAGCGGGGTGAACATCGGTGTCGGGATGCCCATCATGTGGTAGGCCGAGGCGCTGTACCAGTCGAGGTTCGGGAACATCTTCTTCA
>CAMPGW010000074.1 GCA_946885735.1 uncultured Gammaproteobacteria bacterium | reverse complement strand
GCGGTGTCGTCGGCCTGCAGCGGCCAGCCGAGCACGGCGCCGCAGCAGCCCGCGCGCAGCGCCTGTTCCATCGCCCACAAGGCATCCTTCGGCGTGGCGTCGAGCAGGTGCAGGCGCGTGAGGTCCACGCCGGCATTGCGCCAGGCTGGCGCATACGGGCGATAGGGCGGGGCGACGACGAGCACGGGTCGTTCGCGCGAGGACAGCGCCGCCAGCGCCGGCAACAGCAGCGACAACTCGCCCAGGCCGTCGGCGGCGAACAAGATCTCCACCAGCGCGGCCTCGGGCCAGCCACCGGTGGGCAGGGCGGCGTCGAGCGCGGCGTGCCCGGTCGGATGTGGCGAAGGCGCCGGCGCCGGGCTGTCCTGGCCGCGCCAGACGCGCGGATCGCGCAACAGCGTGCCGATGGGATCGAAGGCGGTGACGACGGCCGACATCAGGCGCTCCGCACCAGGCCGCAGTACAGGCCTTCGATGGCGAAGTCGGCATCGGCGGGCACCACGATGGGCGCGTAGTCGGGATTGCGCGGCAGCAGGGTGATGCGCGAATGGTCGCGCTGGAAACGCTTGACGGTAATCTCGCCGTCCAGCCGCGCCACCACGATCTGCCCGTTGCGCGCTTCGGCGGTGCGATGCACCGCGATCAGGTCGCCGTCGTGGATGCCGTCGTCCACCATCGAGTCGCCACGCACGCGCAGCAGGTAATCCGGCCGCGGGAAGAACATCGCGCGGTCGAGCAGCATCGGCTCGGAGACCTCGGCATCGGCGCCGATCGGCGCGCCCGCGGCGACACGGCCGAGGATCGGCAACTGCAGCGCTTCGCGCCGGCGCTCGCGCGGCAGGCGGATGCCGCGCGCCTTGCCCGGGATCAGTTGCAGGCAGCCCTTGGCCTCCAATGCGAGCAGGTGCTTGTGCGCGGCGCGGGTCTGGTTGAAGCCGAAGGCGCGGGCGATCTCGGCGAGGGTCGGCGGCAGGCCCTGGCCGTCCACCTGCGCGCGGATGAAATCGAGGATGGCCTGCTGGCGGAAGGTAAGTGCGTCGCTCATGGCGGTAAGTGTCCTTGGGGTACCAATATAGGTACCTGTGGAGGCGAAAGACAAGCCGCGTTTCGCAGCTCCAGCCGATTCAAGCACTTGCCATTCTCACTGCATGAAACAGGCGAGCCCGGTTCAGCCAGGAGCCGGCAGGGATAGGTTCCGTTCAAGCGGCGTCGGCTGTGATGTGCATCTCGGAAGCGGCAGCGAGCAAGGAGGCAAGGATGGCCAACGACCGTCATCGCGACATCGAAAAACTCAAGGACGTCATCGACGGACTGGACACGGCGATGCTCACCACGATCTCCGCCCAGGGACGGCTGGTGAGCCGCCCGCTGCGCATGCAGGAAATGGACGAGGGCGGTGCGATGTGGTTCGTCACCGACTGCAAGAGCCACAAGATCGACGAGATCCGCGCACGCCCGCAGGTCAACCTGGCCTTCGCCGCGCCTGCCGACAACACCTACGTGTCGGTGTCTGGCAAGGCCACGATCCTGTTCGACAAGGCGCGGCTGCAGGAGTTGTGGTCGCCGGCCATGACGATCTTCTACCCGGACGGCGTGGACGATCCCGACCTGTGCCTGTTGCGCGTGGAGCTGGAAGGCGCCGAGTACTGGGACAGCCCGGGCGGCCTGGTCGGCAACGCGCTCTACCTGGCGGCGGCCGCGGTCACCGGCGAGGCCGGCGTGTTGTCGGAAAACGAAAGCATGGAACTCGCGCGCAAGCCGGCGTAAGCAGGCTGGCGTGAAGCAAGCCGGCGTGAAGCAAGCCGGCATGACCGCCACATTAGCGGCCGATTCACCCTGCGGTCCAAGCGCGGCCTTACCATCACCCCATGAATCCGGGCGCATTCGCCAGGGAGCAACGCAATGAGCCAGAAGATCGTCGGCAATTTCGTGGTCGGCACGATGTACAGCTGCAACGACAGCGGCCAGTGGACCGGCATCTGGACGGTGCGCCGCTATGGCGTCAACAACGGTCGCATCATCGCGACGCAGGCCGTGCCGGGCACGTATGCCACCTGTCAGGAAGCGGCCGAGCACGCGATGCAGCAAGGCGAGGAATTCGCCAAGCACCTCGACCCGGACAGCGGTGGGATGAGCATTCCCGGCTCGGGCGACGAACTCTTCATCCCGCCCACCGCGGCGGCCCAGCGCGAGAGTACCCAGCAGCACGCCGGCTAGCGGCGGGGCTCCCGCTCGGGCGAGAATGCGGCCACCGTCAGCAGGGGGCCGCCATGGGCATCGAGATCCGCGTCGCCGCGAACCCGGAAGAAAGGGCCGCGATCGGTCGACTGCGCTACGACGTCTATGTCCGCGAGCTCGGCCGGCGACCCGCCGGCTGCGACGACGGTCTCGAGCAGCAATCCGAACCCGAGGACGCGTCGTCCCTGCTGTACGGCGCCTTCGACGGCGCACAGGCGGTGGCCAGCCTGCGGATGACGCCGATCGACGGGCTGCCGGAATCCAGCCGTTGGCGCGAGGTATTCGGCACCGCCGATTTCCCGGTGCCGGAAAGCCAGCAGGCGATGATCTCGCGCATGGTCGTGCATCCCGAGCATCGCGCCAGCCTGCTGGCGCCGAAACTGCTGGCCGCGGCCTACGATCGTTTCCGCAGCGATGGCGGCGAACTGGTGTTCCTGCGCTGCACCGCCAACCTGGTGCCCCTGTACGAAGTGATGGGCTGCCGGCGCTACCGGGCCGGGCAGGTGGATCCCGATGCGGGCTTCCGCGTGCCGATGGTGATGATCGCCGGCGACTGGACCTACTTCGCGCAGGTCAAGTCGCCCTTGCTGGAGAACGTGCAGCAGCATGCGCCCAATGTCGTGCTCGGCGACTGGTTCGAGGGCCGCTATCCCGAGCATGCGCGGCCGGCGAGCGTGCGCGTGTTGGGCAAGGAGGAATTCCTGCTCAGCTTCGCCGCGCGACTGAACGACCCGAGCATCCCCTTGCTCGACGACCTCGACGGCGACGAGAAGGAGCACCTGTTCCTGGCCGCCGGCCATCGCGACGTCGCCGCGGGCGAGCTGGTGCTGCGCAAGGGCGACACCGGCAACGAGATGTTCCTGATCCTGGATGGCGCGGTGGAGGTGACCGAATCGCCGCGCGGGCAGCGCCGCGTGCTCACCACCCTGGGCGCCGGCCAGTTGTTCGGCGAGGCGGCCTTCCTGATGGATACGCCGCGCACCGCCGACGTCACCGCGATCGCGGACAGCCAGCTGGTGGTGCTCGACGTCGCCGGCTTCGAGCGCCTGGGCGAAGCGCACCCGCGGGTGGCGATGAAGGTGCTGCGCAACCTCAGCCGCGCGCTCTGCCTGCGCTTGTACGCGCACAACGCGGACTGACGGCCCGGGACGCCGCGAGGGCAAGGGAATGCCTTCCTTCCTGTTCGGCGACGGACCGCAGGTGCTGCTGGACGATGCCAGCGGGCGCATCGAGCACCGGCCGGATTTCATCGCGCCGGAGGAAGCCGCGGCCTGGTTCGCGATCCTGCGCGAAACGATTCCCTGGCGCGCCGAGCGCCGCCTGATGTACGAGCGTGAGCTCGACGTGCCGCGGCTGCTGGCCAGTTACCGGCTCGACGATGCGCGTTTGCCCGAACCGCTGGGCGAAGCCGCGGCACGGGTGCGCGCGGTGGTGGATGCGCCCTTCAATGCGGTGGGCCTGAACCTCTACCGCGACCAGGACGACAGCGTCGCCATGCACAACGACCGCCTCGGCGACCTGGTCGAAGGCCAGCCGATCGTGCTGCTGTCGTTCGGTGATACGCGGCGGATGCAAATCCGTACCAAGCGGCCACCGCGGCGGCAGCTGCAGGTGGACCTCGCGGCCGGCAGCCTGCTGCTGATGGACTACGCCACGCAGCTGCATTACGACCATGGCATCCCCAAGGAGAAGGTGCGTCTCGGGCCGCGGATCAGCCTGGCGTTCCGGGTGCGTCGCTGAAGGCCTGAAGCGGCCGCATTCATCGGCCGCTCCACGCGGGGACGCGAGACTGCAGGGCCCGCTACCGGAACGCCGCCATGCCCGAAGGTCCGACCCTGCTGCTGCTGCGCGAGGAGGCCGAGCGCTTCGCCGGCCGCAAGGTGCTCGAGGTCGGCGGCAACAGCCGCCTGCCCGACCTGCAGCGGATGAAGGGCAAGACGGTGAAGGCCGTGCGCACCTGGGGCAAGCACTTCCTGATGGAGTTCCGCGGCTTCAGCCTGAAGGTGCATTTCATGCTGTTCGGCAGCTACCGCATCGACGAGCGGCGCGAGAACGCCAGCCCGCGCCTGAGCCTGCGTTTCACCAACGGCGAGTTGAATTTCTACGCCAGCTCCATCAAGTTCATCGAGGAGCCGCTCGACGAGATCTACGACTGGTCCGCCGACGTGCTGTCGGACGCCTGGAATCCGAAGGCCGCCAAGGCCAAGCTGCGCAAGCAGCCGCAGCTGCTGGCCTGCGACGCGTTGCTGGACCAGTCGATCTTCTCCGGCGTGGGCAACATCATCAAGAACGAGGTGCTGTTCCGCATCAAGGTGAGCCCCCTTAGCACCGTCGGCGAGCTGCCGCCGAAGAAGCTCGACGCGTTGGTCGCCGAGGCGCGCAACTACAGCTTCGATTTCCTCGCCTGGCGGCGGGTGTACCTGCTGACGAAGAACCTGCTGGTGCACCGCCGCTCGGCCTGCCCGGATTGCGGGCGCAAGCTCACCATCCGCCACCTCGGCCGCACCCACCGGCGCGCTTTCTGGTGCGAACACTGCCAGCCCCTCTACGGCGGCCTCGCGGTGGCGCCCGAGCCCTTGTATGCCCCGAGGCCCCGAAAAACCCGCAAGGCGGCCGCGAAGAAGGCGGCGGCCGTGCCCCGGTCGCGCAGGGCCCCGGCCGCCCGGGCCAACGTGCCGTGAACACCGGCGGCAGCCGCCGGGGCATGGGGTCCGGTGGGCGGCGGAGTTCAGTGCGAGTTAACTGCCGCCGGCCTGAAATGAAGTCCAAGGAGAAATCCCCATGGCACGACCGATCTGGGCCGGCACGCTGAGCTTCGGCCTCCTCAATGTCCCCGTTTCGCTGATGACCGGCGAACGCCGCAACGACCTGAGCTTCCGCATGCTCGACTCGCGCAACAACGCGGCCGTCAAGTACGAGCGCGTCAACGCCGAGACCGGCGAGGAGGTGCCCTGGAAGGAGATCGTGAAGGCCTACGAGTACGAGAAGGGCAACTACGTCGTGCTCGAGCCGGAGGACATCAAGTCGGCGGCGGCGGCGGGCAAGGAGGCGGTCGAGATCGAGACCTTCGTGGACGCCGCGTCCATCCCGCCGCAATATTTCGAGAAGCCCTACGTGCTGGTGCCCGGCAAGAAGGCCGAGAAGGGCTACGTGTTGCTGCGCGAGACCCTCAAGCGCACCGGCAAGGTTGGCGTTGGCCGGGTGGTGCTGCGGACCAAGGAATACCTGTGCGCGGTGATGCCGCAGGGCGACGCGCTGATCCTGGAGATACTACGGTTCGAAGAGGAGATCGTCGACGCCTCCGAGTACAAGCTGCCGACCGGCAAAGCGGAGGAATACCGCGTCAGTCCGAAGGAACTGAAAATGGCCGAGCAGCTGATCGAGTCCATGGCCGGCGAGTGGAAGCCCGACGAGTTCCGCGACGAGTTCCGCGAGAGGCTGTCGCAGGTGATCGAGGATCGCCTGAAGTCCAAGGGCCTGGTGACCAACGTCGAAGGCAAGGACGGGGACGAGGACGAGGAGGCCACCACCAACGTCGTCGACTTCATGTCGCTGCTGGAGAAGAGCCTGGCGAGCAACAAGCGCACGCCGGCCCGCAAATCGGCTGCAGCCGAGCCTGCGGCGGCGCCGCGAAAGTCCACGCGGGCGCCGGCAAGCAAGCGCGCCACGCGCGAGACGTCCGGCAAGGCGCCGGCGAAGGCGCCCGCCCGCAAGTCCACCCGCCGCCGTTCGGCCTGACCGGCCATGGGCGGGCAGGCGGGCACCGACGAACCGCGGATCCCGACCCACGCCACCGTGGTGCGGCGTTCGCCGCAGCTCGCGCCGCGTCCGTCCGGCGCGGACGCGCCTGCGGTGCGCACGACGTCGGTCGGTGGCGGGCCGCGGTTGCTTCCGCGCCGGGCCCGACGCGACTGGGCGACCGAAGCCGCGGCAATCCAGGGTGCGCGCCCGCTCGAGCCCACTGCGCGCTGGACGCCGCAACTGGGCGTGGCGCGACACGAACCGCCGGCGGGCGAGCACTGGCTGCACGAAATCAAATGGTCCGGGTATCGTGTGATGGCGAAGCTGCAGGGAGGCAACGCCACGTTGCGCAATCGCGCCGGCGAGGACTGGACCGGGCGCTTCCCCGGCGTCGTGCGTGCGCTGGAGGCCATGGGCCTGGCGCAGGCATGGATCGACGGCGAGGTCGTCGCCCTTGACCGTCAGGGTCGCAGCGACCGCGATGCCCTGCAGCGCGCCTTGCAGGAGGGCGACACCGAGCACCTGCGCCTGCTCGCCTTCGACCTGCCTGCGCTGCAGCAGGTCGACCTTCGGGGCACGCCGCTGCTGGCACGCAAGCGCCTGCTCGAGCGCGTGCTGGCCGCGCAACCTTCGCCGCTGCTGGCGTACAGCCGCCACCTGGTGGGACACGGCAGCCGTGTGTTCGCGGCCAGCAAGCGCCAGGGCGTGGAAGGCATCGTCAGCAAACGCGTGGACGCGCATTACCAGGGCGGGCGCAGCGAGGCGTGGATCAAGGTCCGGCATGACCAGGCCGATGCCTTCGTGGTCGTCGGGCATGCCGGCCCGGTGGATCGCCCCAGCTCACTGCTGCTGGCGATCCGGCATGAACACGGCCTGCGTTACACCGGTCGCGCGCGCATCGCCGCCGGTTCGGCGGAAGCGCGGGCGCTCGCCACCAGGTTGCGGCGGATCCCGGCGGCACCTGCAGTGGCGGGCGCGCCGACGCTTGCGCGAGTGCGCTGGCTGCGGGCGGACGTCGAGGTTGAAGTGGCCTATCGTGGCTGGGACGCCGACGGCATGCTTCGGGACGCGAGTTTCCGCCGCCTGCGCGAGGACCGGCCGCGGGACGAGATCGAGGCGGAGGCGGGCATGGAGATCCGGATCACCCACCCCGAACGCGTGGTGTTCGTCGCGTCCGGCGATGCGCGCGCGGTCACCAAGGGCGAGGTCGCCGACTATTACCGGGCGGTCGCCCGCTGGATGCTTCCGGAACTCGCGCGGCGCCCGCTGTCGCTGGTGCGTTGCCCCGAGGGATCCGAGGGCGCCTGCTTCTTCCAGAAGCACCACAGCGGCAGCTTCGGTACGGCGGTGAAGGCGGTCGCGCTCGAGCAGAAGGACGGCGTCCACGACTACCTCTACGTCGAGGACGTGGACGGCTTGCTCGCGCTGGTGCAGATGAACTCGCTGGAGTTCCATCCCTGGGGTTCGCGGGTGGACGCACCGGAGAAGCCCGACAGGTTGGTCTTTGACCTCGACCCCGACACCGGCATCGAATGGAAGCAGGTGGTCGCCGCGGCCCGCGAAGTGCGCGCCCGGCTGCGCGAGGCGGGCCTGGAAAGCTTCGTGCGCCAGACCGGTGGCAAGGGCCTGCACGTGGTCGCGCCGTTCCGCCGTGGGCCCGGCTGGCAGGCGGCGAAGGATTTCAGTGAGGCGCTGGCCGGCGCGATGGCGGCGGAGCGGCCCGAACGCTACGTCGCGACGATGAGCAAGGCGCGCCGCGAGGGCCGCATCTTCATCGACTGGCTGCGAAATTCCCGCGGTGCCACCAGCGTCACGTCCTGGTCCTTGCGCGCGCGCCCGGGCGCGCCGGTGGCCATGCCCCTGCGCTGGGAAGAGCTCGGCAAAGTAGAAGGGCCGGGGGCCTTCGGCTTGGCGCGTGCGCTACGGCGGGCCGCCTCGTTGCGCCGCGATCCCTGGGACGGCATCGACGCGCTCGACCAGCGCCTGCCGAACTGAGCCGGCGACGCGAACGGGTCGCGTCGCGGCTCGGAGTCGGTCGTGGCTCAGATCGGATCGCGGTCCTCGCGCGGCTTGGCGCGACGATCGTTGAGCAGGCTGCTGACGACCAGCGCGGCGCCGAGTCCGAAGGCGACCAGGAACAGCAGCAAGGCCAGCGCCGGATAGCCGAGGATCGATCGGCTCGACGGGATGCGCATCATCATCGCCGCACCGACGATCAGGCCGGAGGTGATCACGCCGACGGCGATGCGGTTGGCGATCTTCTGCATGCTTTCGATCAGCCGCGATTCCTCCAGGCCCGAGACGTGCACGCGGAAGCGGTTGTCGGCGAGCGTGCGCAGCAGCTGCGAGATCCGCCGTGGCGACTCGCGCAGCAGTTCCTGCAGTTCGAGCATATCGCTGGCGAGGCGGTTGGCGGAGAACATCTGGCGCATCTGCCGGCTCAGCACGTCCTGCAGGTGGCCTTCGATGATGTCCCGGACCGGCATCCGCGGATCCAGCGCGGTGGAAACGGATTCCAGGTTCAGCAAGGTCTTGCCGAGCATCGGCAGCTCGGCCGGTGCGCGGAAGCCGAAGTTCGCGCCCACCCGGGTGAGTTCGAGCAGCAGGCGGCCTTCCGACCGGCCCTTCTCCAGCGAACTCGAGTACTGCGCGACCAGGCGCGCGGCCTCGCGGCCAAAACCGGTCTCGTCGAAATCCTCCAGCCGCGTGCCCAGGTGCACGAAGGTCTCCGAAGCCTGCTCGCCGCGGCCGTCCACCACCGCCAGCAGCAGGCGCAGCAGCTGGTCGCGCAAGCGCGGCGGCACGTGCGCCACCATGCCGAGGTCGAGCAGCGCGAGGCGGCCATCGTCGGTCAGCAGGACGTTGCCGGGATGCGGATCGGCATGGATGAGCCCATGCACGAAGACCTGGTCGAGGTAGGCGCGCAGCAGGTCGGCGCCGAGGTCCCCGAGCGCCTCCGAAGGATCGATGCGGCGCAACTCGGAGATGCGGGTCACCTTGGTGCCCGGCACCATCGCCATCGTCAGCACGCGGGTTCCGGAATAGTCCCAGATCGCCTGCGGGACGAAGATGCGCCGGTAGGGCTCGAGGTTGCGGGCGAAGGCCTCGAGGTTCTCCGCCTCGCGCCGATAGTCGAGTTCGCCGGCAAGGGCCTTGCGGAATTCCTCCACCCATTCGACGAAGCCGTAGCGGCGCGGCGCATCGCTGACCATCGAAACGGTGCCGGCGAGGCGGCCCAGCAGTTCGAGGTCCTCGCGCAGCACCGCGGCGACGCCGGGCCGCTGCACCTTCACCGCCACCGGCCGGCCGTCGCGCAGCGTCGCGGCGTATACCTGCGACAGAGACGCCGACCCGATCGGCTGGTCGTCGAATTCGCTGAAGAGCTTGTTGATGCGCGCGCCGAGCTCCTCCTCGACGATGGCGCGCATGATCGCGGGATCTTCCTCGGCCACCGAATCCTGCATTCGCTCCAGCGCCAGGATGTAGGGCTCGGGCACGAAATCCGGACGCGTGGACAGGGACTGCCCGACCTTGATGAAGGTCGGCCCGAGCGCCTCCAGGTCGCGGACGAATTCCTCGGGCTTGCCGGCCTCGATCGCCGCCTGGTCGACGCCGGCGAACATCGGGTCGTCGAGCGGCACGCCGCTGAGGATCCCGGCGGAGCGGTACTTGAGGAAGAAGCGGGCGATGGCGGCGAGCCGGGCGGGATTCATGGGGCCTCCTTGGAACGAAAACGGGCCGCGGTTTCCCGCGGCCCGAGGGTCACACTGCGACGCAAGCCTCAGCGGCCGTCGCGATCCGCATCGCCCGGGATCGCACGCTCGACGTAGTGCCAACCGTCGCGCACCGCACCCTTGGCTTCGTTCCAGGCCAGGCGCGAGTTGCCCTTGCTGGCTTCCCAGTTGCGCTCCAGGTCCGGCTCCACGTCCTCGAAGCGCTTGCCACGGTAGGCGCCGTAGCCGTTGTAGCCGAGCTGGTAGGCGGGCTCGTAGTCATTCCACTCGCGGCCCGTGGCGTAGTACGGGGTGGTCTGGTAGCTGTTGCGCCAGTGGTCCTTGTACTCGGTCGGATTGACGGCCTCGGCGATGCTGTCGCCCGCCGCCGCGCCGATGATGCCGCCGACCACCGCACCTGCCGCCATGCCCACGGGGCCACCGACGGCGCCCACGGTCGCGCCGGTCACGGCACCGGCCGCCGCGCCGGTGCCGGCGCCAATCGAATGATCCTTCCTGATATCGGACATCGTTCTCTCTCCTTAAGAACATCCACGATTCGCCGCGCGCATTGCGTCGGACGTCCCACTTCCTGGGAGCCTGAATCTTGCACCGGCAGAGGTTAACCCGTGCCCAATAGCGGCCGTGCCGCGGGGGCGCGCGGGGGCCCGGCGCCGATCAGTAAATTCAACGCGACAGCTGGCTTTGCTCAACACGCGATGGCGGGTTTGCCCTCGCCACGCGCACGGCGTATATATCGGTCGCCCGGCACGCGGAAGCTGAACGGCAGCGCAAGCAGGCACGCTGCACGGCCACCCGGAACCGGCCGTGCATCCTGCGATAATTACCGGACATCACGAGCGGGGAGGGCGGCATGGCGCGAAGCACGGCATTGAAGGGGCGCATCCTCGCGATCGACGATGATCGCGAGCTGCTCGCCAACTTTTCCGCCTGCCTGGAACTGGACGGCCACAAGGTCGTCACCGCCGACAAATTGTCCGAAGGACTGCGGCTGGCGGCGACCCAGCCGTTCCACGTCTGCCTGCTCGATCGCAGCATCGGTCGCGACTCCGGCCTCGACGCGTTGCCCCGCTTCCGTGAACTGGCGCCGGCGATGCGCGTGATCATGGTGACGGCCCACGCGGGCGTGCCGGAAGCGGTGAAGGCAATCTCGGAAGGCGCCTGCGATTACCTGGTCAAGCCCTGTTCGCCCGACCAGCTGCGCATCGCCGTGGCGCGGCAGCTCGACACGCGCCGCCTGCTCGATCGCATCGACAGCCTCGAGCGCGAGTCCACTGCCGGTGGGGTGCGGCTGGCCTCGCGCAACGCCCGCATGAACGAGGCGCTGCGCATCGCCGACCAGGTCGCGCAGACCGACGCCACCGTGCTGCTGCTCGGCGAAAGCGGCACCGGCAAGGGCGTGCTGGCGGCGGCGATCCATGCCGCCGGCGCGCGCGCGCGCTCGACGCTGGCGACGGTGAGCTGCCCTTCGCTGTCGGCGGAGATGATCGAGGCCGAGCTGTTCGGTCGTGCCGCCGTGCCGGGCGAGGGCGGCGCACCGGCCATGCTCGGGCGCATTGCCCATGCGGAGGGCGGCACGCTGTTCCTCGACGAGATCGGCGACTTCCCGGTACCGCTGCAGGCCAAGCTGCTGCGCTTCGTCCAGGACCGCCTCTACGAGCGCGTCGGCGACCCGGCCACGCTCAAGGCCGATACCCGCATCATCGCCTCCAGCAACCACGACCTCGAGGCGATGGTGGAGCGCGGCGAGTTCAGGCTCGACCTGCTGTACCGCCTGAACGTCGTCACCATCACCTTGCCGCCCCTGCGCGACCGCCAGGAGGACATCGAGCCGCTGGCGCAGGGCTTCCTCGAGCGCTACGCCTCGCGCTACGGCATGCCGGCGCGCGGCCTGTCGGCGGCAGCACTGTCGCTGATGGCCGACTACCGCTGGCCCGGCAACGTGCGCGAGCTGCAGAACGTGGTCGAGCGGGCGGTGATCCTCTGCCCGGATGCCCAGGTCGGCCCCGAGTTCCTGGCGATCAGCCGGCCGGTGAGCGCGGCGCCGGCGGTGGTGCCGGGGGCCCCGTACTCGCTCGAGGAACTCGAGCGCATGCATATCCAGAGCGTTCTGGCGAAATGCCAGACGCTCGAGGCCGCCGCGCGCACGCTCGGCATCGACAGTTCCACCCTCTACCGGAAGCGCAAGGCCTATGGCGTCTGAGATCGTGATCGGCGAACCCGCGAGTCGCACCAGCGCCGCCCAGGCGCGCGTGCTGGTGGTCGACGACCAGCGCGACAACGTGCAGATGGTCTGCGCGCTGCTGGCGCGTGCGGGCTTCGAGGGCGTGCCCGCGCCGGGCGGGGCCGAGGCGCTGGAGCTCGCGCGCAGCCGCCGCCCCGACCTGGTCCTGCTGGACATGCGCATGCCCGGCATGGACGGTTTCGAGGTGCTGCGGCAGATGCGCGAGGATCCGGCATTGCGCGACCTGCCGGTGATCTTCCTGACCGCCGACGACGATCGCGAGAACCTGATCCGGGCCTTCGCCGCCGGCGCCATCGACTACGTGACCAAGCCCTTCATGGCCGAGGAGCTGCTGGCGCGGGTGCGCACGCATGCCGACCTCAAGCGTTCCCGCGACGCGTTGCAGCGATTCGCCCACGAGAAACAGGAGATGGCCGAGCTGGTGGCGCACGATCTGCGCAACTACTTCGCCAATATCCTTTTCGCCTCCGACCTGCTCGCCGGCGCCGTCGCCGGCGAGCCGGCGCAACACCGGCTGGTGGACTCGATCCACGCCTCGGCCGATTCCGGAATGCTGTTCCTGCAGGCCTTCCTGGAGCAGCAGGAGCACCAGGCGCACGGCGCGGCCATCGAGCCGCTGCCGGTACGGCAGATGCTCTGCGACGTGGTGGACCTGCTCGGGCGCAGTGCCGCCGCCAAGGGCATCCGGCTCGAGTTGCTCGAGCACGAGACGGTGATCGTCTCCGGCCTGCGCGCCGGCGTCGCCCACGTGCTGCAGAACCTGGTGTCGAATGCAATCAAGTACTCGCCGCCGGACAGCCGCATCTCCATCGGCGCCGAGCGCAGTGGCAAGTTCGGCCGCATGCAGGTGATGGACCGGGGTCCCGGCATCAGCGAGGAAGACCAGGCGCGGCTGTTCCAGCGATTCGCGCGGCTGTCGAGCGAGCCGACCCAGGGCGAGAGCAGCACCGGCCTCGGCCTGGCATTGGCCAAGCAGCAGGCGCGCGCGATGGGCGGCAACCTCTGGTACGAAACCAGGGATGGCGGCGGCTCGGTGTTCACCCTGGAGTTGCCGCTGGCCTGACCTGCGCGAGGCTCCGCGCGGGGCTCCATATCGCCGGGAAAAAGTGGGGAAGGACATCGTGCAGATTGCACGGACGCCTGCCTCGGCCCGTGCAAGTTGCGCGAATCTCGCGCGCAGTTCGGCGGCGTTCAGGCTCGGCGCATATGCGGCTTGCCGCACAGTGGCCTTTGACTATGCTTGCCTCTCCGCGACCGCGCACAGGACTTGCGCGCGGCGGCTTCCAGCGAGGTAGCGCGAAGTGAGCACCCCCATCGCCCAAGGGCCCGCACGCAGCAGCCGCGGCGCCGAATCCGCGTCCGCCGAGGACAAACTGCGCGTTCTCCTGCGCGCCATGCAATCGGTCCAGGCCGGCGATTTCAGCGTCCGCGTCAGCGGCGACTGGGACGGCGTCCACGGCAAGCTGGCCGACGCATTCAACGACATCATCGCCGCCAACGAGCGCATGGCCAGCGAGCTCGAGCGTATCGGCTACACGGTCGGCAAGCAGGGCAAGACGCGGCAGCGGTTCTCGCTCGGCGGGCGCGGGGGTGCGTGGGAAACCATGGAGGGCTCGGTCAATTCGCTGATCGAGGACCTGCTGTGGCCGACCCAGGACGTGACCCGCACCATCGCGGCCGTCGCCAAGGGCGACCTCTCGCAGACGATGAGCCTGGAAGTCGAAGGACGGCCGCTGGAAGGCGCCTTCCTGCGCTCGGCCACCATCGTCAACACGATGATCGAGCAGCTGTCGGTGTTCTCCTCGGAGGTCACGCGCGTGGCGCGCGAGGTCGGCACCGAGGGCAAGCTCGGCGGCCAGGCCAAGGTGAAGGGCGTGTCCGGCGTGTGGCGCGAGCTCACCGAGTCCGTCAACCAGATGGCATCCAACCTGACCGGCCAGGTCCGCAACATCTCCGAGGTGACCATCGCGGTCGCCAACGGCGACCTGTCGCGCAAGATCACCGTGGACGTGCGCGGCGAGATCCTGCAGCTCAAGGAAACCATCAACACGATGGTGGACCAGTTGCGCTCCTTCGCCTCGGAAGTGACGCGCGTGGCGCGCGAGGTCGGCACCGACGGCAAGCTCGGCGGCCAGGCGGTGGTGCCCGGCGTCGCCGGCACCTGGAAGGACTTGACCGACTCGGTCAACGCGATGGCGACCAACCTGACCTCGCAGGTGCGAAACATCGCCGAGGTGACCACCGCGGTGGCGCGTGGCGACCTCAGCCGCAAGATCACGGTGGACGTGAAGGGCGAGATCCGCGCGCTCAAGGACACCATCAACACGATGGTGGACCAGCTCAACGGCTTCTCCGCCGAGGTGACGCGCGTGGCGCGCGAGGTCGGCACCGAGGGCAAGCTCGGCGG
>CAMPGW010000073.1 GCA_946885735.1 uncultured Gammaproteobacteria bacterium | reverse complement strand
TCGACTTCCAGCCCAACTACGACGAGAAGGAACTCGAGCCCACGGTCATGCCGACGCGGGTGCCGAACCTGCTGGTCAACGGCTCGGCCGGCATCGCGGTCGGCATGGCGACCAACATCCCGCCGCACAACCTGACCGAGGTCATCAACGCCACCATCGCCCTCATTGATGATCCGGAAGCGTCGATCAGCGACCTGATGCAGCACATCCCGGGCCCGGATTTCCCGACGGCGGGCATCATCAACGGCGCCGCCGGCATCCACGCCGCCTACCACACCGGCCGCGGCCGGGTGCGGATGAAGGCGCGCGCCGACATCGAGGTCAACGAGGACACCGGCCGCGAGTCCATCATCGTCACCGAGATCCCCTACCAGGTGAACAAGGCGCGGCTGATCGAGAAGATCGCCGAGCTGGTGAAGGAGAAGAAGCTCGAGGGCATCAGCGAGCTGCGCGACGAGTCCGACAAGGACGGCATGCGCATCTACATCGAGGTCAAGCGCGGCGAGTCGGCCGAGGTCGTGCTCAACAACCTCTACCTGCAGACGCCGATGGAATCGGTGTTCGGCATCAACATGGTGGCGCTGGTCGACGGCCGCCCGCAGGTGCTCAACCTCAAGCAGGTGATCGAGGCCTTCATCCGCCACCGTCGCGAGGTCGTCACCCGCCGCACCATCTTCGAGCTGCGCAAGGCCCGCGCCCGCGCCCACATCCTCGAGGGCCTGACGGTCGCGCTCGCCAACATCGACGAGATGATCGAGCTGATCAAGACCTCCGAGACCCCGCTGGTCGCGAAGGAGCGGATGCTCGCCAAGCACTGGGAGCCGGGCCTGGTGCGCGCGCTGCTGGCCGCGGCCGGCGCCGGCGCCTCGCGTCCCGAGGACCTCGCCGATGAATTCGGCCTGCAGGACGGCGGCGGCTACCGCCTGACCGAGGTGCAGGCCACGCAGATCCTCGAGATGCGCCTGAACCGCCTGACCGGGCTGGAGCAGGAGAAGCTGACCGACGAATACAAGCAGCTGCTCGAGACCATCGCCGGCCTGATCCGCATCCTCGAGAATCCCGACGTGCTGCTGGAGGTCATCCGCACCGAGTTGCGCGACCTGCGCGAGGAATTCGGCGACGCCCGCCGCACCGAGATCCGCCCCGGCGAGGAAGACCTCGACATCCTCGACCTGATCGAGTCCGAGGACGTGGTCGTCACGCTCTCGCACTCCGGCTACGCCAAGCGCCAGCCGGTCACCGCCTATCGCGCCCAGAAGCGCGGCGGCAAGGGCCGCTCGGCGACCGCGGTGAAGGACGAGGATTTCATCGAGCGCCTGTGGGTGGTCAACACCCATGACACGCTGCTGACCTTCACCAGCGCCGGCCGGGTGTTCTGGCTGAAGGTCTACCAGTTGCCGGATGCCGGCCCGAACTCGCGTGGCCGCCCGATCGTCAACTGGATCCCGCTGCAGGAAGGCGAGAAAGTGCAGGCGGTGCTGCCGGTGCGCGAGTTCAGCGAGGACATGTACGTGTTCTTCGCCACCCGCGACGGCACGGTCAAGAAGACGCCGCTGTCGGATTATTCGCGGCCGCGTTCGACCGGCATCTGGGCGATCAACCTCGACGAGGGCGACGGCCTGGTGGACGTGCAGCTGACCAACGGCCGCCGCGACATCATGCTGTTCGCCTCCAATGGCAAGGCGGTGCGCTTCGACGAGACCGAGGTGCGTTCGATGGGCCGCACCGCCACTGGCGTGCGCGGCATGCGCATGAAGGACGATGGCGAGGGCGGGCCCGCCGCCAAGGTGGTCAGCCTGATCGTGATCGACGGCGAGGGCGACATCCTCACCGCCAGCCAGAACGGCTTCGGCAAGCGCACCTCGGTGGCGGAGTATCCGCGCAAGGGCCGTGGTACGCAGGGCGTGATCGCGCTGCAGACCAGCGAACGCAACGGCTGCCTGGTCGGTGCGATCCAGCTGACCGAGCAGCACGAGATCCTGCTGATCTCCGACCAGGGAACCATGGTGCGCACGCGCGCGGCCGAGGTCTCGCAGGTCGGCCGCAACACCCAGGGCGTGACCCTGATGCGGGTGGCAGGCGATGAGAAGCTGATCGCGGTCGAACGGCTCGACGTGGTCGACGGCGAGGACGCGGCGGACGTGGTCGCCGAGCCGGCGGTGGAGGAGTGAGCCGCGTGGTGCGCGTTCCGGCGGGCCTGGCCCGCTTCGCCCCGGCGCTGCTCGCCTTGATGCTGCTGGTCCCCACGGCGGCCGTGGCGGACCAGGCGGTGCCGGAAAGCGCCGACGCCAGCCGCATCGCCGCCGCGCGCGACCGGGTGTTGCCGGTGGTGGTGAGCATCCTCACGGTGCGGCAGGAGTTCCGCCAGGGCGAACCCTCGCTCAGCGTGTCCAGCGGCAGCGGCACGGTGGTCAGCGCGCAGGGGCACATCGCCACCAACGCGCACGTGACCCAGAACGGCAAGAGTTTCCGGGTGGTTTTCGCCGACGGCCGGGAATTGCCCGCGAAGCTCATCGGCACGGACACGCTCTCCGACCTCGCCGTGCTGCAGGTCCAGCCGCCGAAGCCCGAGACCTTCGCCTACGCCGAGTTCACCCGCCAGCTCGACCTGCGCCCCGGCGACACGGTGCTGGCGATGGGTGCGCCCTGGGGCCTGTCGAACTCGATGAGCGCCGGCGTGGTCAACAATCCGCGCCGCCTGCTGGTTTCGCTTTTCGACGACGAGGCCGAGTACGAGGACAGCCTCGGCGAGGACGAGCCCACCGGCCGCTACTACGCCTGGATCCAGCATGACGCTTCGATCGCCCCGGGCAACTCCGGCGGCCCGCTGGTGGACCTGCGCGGGCGCATCGTCGGCGTCAACACGCGCGGCATGATCGTCGGCGGCGACCTGGCCTTCGCGATTCCCGGCGCCGAGGCCGGCCGCATCGTCGACACGCTGATCGCCAAGGGCCGCGTCGAGCGCGTCTCGCTCGGCTTCCGCTTGCGTTCGCTCAAGGGCACGCCCTACACCGAAGGCGTGCTGGTCAACGCCGTCGAACGCGACTCGCCGCCGGAACAGGCCGGCCTGCGCGCCGGCGACCGCATCCTCAGCCTCAACGGGCAGCCGATCTCCGCGCTGCAGCCGGTGGACGTGCCGCAGGTGCAGCAGACCATCGCCGAGTTGCCGGTCGGTTCGAAGGTGACACTGCGCATCGAGCGAGGCGGCAAGCAGAGCGACGTCGTGCTCGATGCCAGCCCGCAGCCGCCCGCGCGCGGCAAGGAAACCGCGCTGGCGGCGTACGGGTTTTCGGCCGTGCCGCTCACCGAGCCGATGGCCAAGCGGCGCAACCTCGAGGCGGAAGACGGCGTGCTCGTGACCGGCGTGCGTCCGGGCGGCCCGGCCGCGGTGGCGCGCCCGGAGATCGGCGCCGGCACCGTCGTCACGGCGGTGGATGGCAAGCCCGTACGCAGCGTGGACGACATGCTGCGCCATGCAACGGCGTCCACCGGCGCGAAGTCGCTGGTACTCAAGGTCGAGGCCAACGGACAACAGCGCCTGAGCCTGCTCAAGCCGGTATTCGGCGACCAGTCGCGCGAGCCCTTGCCGGAACTGCCGAAGTCCTGGGTGGGCGTCGAGGTGCAGCCGCTGACCACCTCGCTCGCGAAGGAAATCGGCCTGCCGAGCGGCGGCTTCCGGATCTCGCGGGTCTATCCCGGCAGTCCCCTCGTGAAGGCCGGTGCGCGCGTCGGGGACCTGCTGGTGGCACTCGACGGTGAGCCTCTCAAGCCCGCCAACGACGTGTCGGCCGAAGATTTCGACCAGCGCGTGCACGACCATTCCGTCGGCGCGAAGGTGCGTTTCTCGGCGCTGCGCGAGGGCAAGCCGCAGGAGTTCGAGCTGACGCTGTCGCCGTCGCCGGTCGAGACCTCGGGCCTGCGCACGCTGGCGAGCGGACGGCTTCGCGCGCAGCTGCGCGAGCTCGGCTTCTATGATCGCGTGGGCCTGCGCCTGCCGGGCAGCGTGCAAGGCGTGTTCATCGACGGCGTCGAAAGCGGTGGCGCGGCCGGCCTGGCCCACCTGCGCCGCGGCGACGTCATCACCCGGCTCAACGGGCGCGCGGTGAGCAACCCGACCGAGTTGTCGAAGGCCCTCGAGGAAGCGCTCGCCTCGGGCAGCGACGACCTCATCCCGCTGGAGGCCGTGCGCGGCAACCAGACCCGTATCCTGTTCCTCGAGCGTTACTGGCTCGAAGCCGACGCCCCGGAGGCGCCATGACCCCGATGTTCCGATCCATCCTGTTGCTCGCCGCGTTCGTCGCGGCGCCCGCCAGCCTGGCCGCCACCGGCGCCGACGCGCGCGGCGAAGTGCGCGACTACCGTGGCATCTACCGTTCGCTCACCGACAAGCACGCCGGCGCGGTGGTGACGGTGAAGTTCGTGATGTCGGTGACGGCTTCCGGCAAGGAAGACCGCATCGAGGACCGCACCCAGGCCCTGCTGGTCAGTGCGGATGGGCTGCTGCTGGTGCCGGACCGCTCGGTGAGCGTGGACTTCCGCCAGTTCATGGGCGCGGCGCAGGGCAGCGCGCCGGTGGCCAAGTCCAGCGAGTTCCGCGTGCGCCTGGCGGGTAGCGAGGATTGGCTGCCTGCGGACCTGGTCACGCGCGACACCCAGCTCGGACTGGCCTGGCTGCGCCTGCGCAATCCGCCGGCGGGCCTGTCCTTCGTCAACCTCGACAACGGCCTGCAGGCCGAGCCCGGCATGACCTTCTTCTCGTTGATGCGCACCTCCGACGAGTGGGGCGGCGTGCCGGTGTTCCGCCCCGGCTTCATCATGGGTGAGACGCGCACGCCGAAGACCCTGCTGCTCGTGGACGGCGTGCCCGGCATGGCCTTCGCCGCCAACGGCCAGCCGATCGGCTACGTGGACGTGGACCTGGGCCGCATCATGCGCGCGCGCGGGGCCGGCAATGGCCTGGGCCTCGATACGGCGGACCTGGCATTGCAGATGACGCCCATCGCCAAGGTTGCCGCCGCGACGCATCTGGCCGAAAAACTGCCCGTCGTCGTCGCTCCGAAGTAGGGTCGGCTAAAGACCGACGTCCGGCGCCGCCGGGGGGATGGGCTTGCTGCGGTCGGGACTCAGCACGCTGCGTCCTGCCAGCTGAGTCCCGCCCGCCCGGCCATCCCTGGCCGGGCTCCGCTGCAAGCCCATCCCCCCGACGTCACCGGACGTCGCCCCGCGGTTTTCGAAAGGGGATGAGGGGCGGAGTCTTCGCTTCGCTCGACCGGTGCGCCGAACTCCCGCGCACGCCGATGCACCGCAGTCCGCGGTGCGCTCTTGATTCTCAGTGAACTGCAGCGCGCTTACCGCTTCGCGGTGGTGTCGGGGGTGGGCATTCCGACAGAAGGGCGGGCATGGATGCCCGCCCGGTCGCGACTGAGTTGGCAGGAGCGGCTTACGCCGTCGCGAGCAGGCGGAATGCCCACCCCCGGCGCCGCCGCGAAGCGCCGATAATCGTTACAGGCGAACAGCCTTGCCGTTGCGGATGCGCACCGACGAACCCACCTTGAGGTTCTTCACCGACGCCTGGTCCACCCGCTCGATGCGCCCGTCCTGCATGCGCACGGTGACCCGGTAGCGCGTCTTCTCGGAGTTCTCGGCGATCTTCTTGCCGGCGTAGGCGCCGCCGGCGGCGCCGGCGACGGTCGCCACCGTCTTGCCGTCGCCCTTGCCGACCTGGTTGCCGATCAACCCGCCGACCACGGCGCCTGCAATCGCGCCGCCGGTGCCGCTGCGGTGACCGGTGTAAGCCTCGATACGGGTGATTCGGCCGCAGTCGAAGCAGTCTGCGGCGGCAACGCCGGGCAGGCTGGCGATCAGGGTCATCACGCAAGCAAGCAGGAAGGACTTCATGGTCGGGCTCCAGTGGGAAATACAGGATTGCTTCAGCAAGGGAAATGCCCGCTGAACGATCAGGTCGGCAGGTGCTCGAGGACGTACTCGGCCGCGGACACCTTGAACTCGCCCGGCGCCTCGACGTGCAGCTGCGTGACGACGCCATCGTCGGCGACCAGGGCGAAGCGCTTCGCGCGCAGGCCCATGCCGAAGGGCGTTGCGTCGAGCTCCAGGCCGAGTGCGCGGGTGAAGGCGCCGTTGCCGTCGGCGAGCATGCGCAGCCCCGCCGGAACGCCCTGGTCGCGCGCCCAGGCGCCCATCACGAAGGCGTCGTTGACCGACAGGCAGGCGACCTCGTAGCCGCGCGACCGGAAGTCCTCCAGGCGTTCGACGTAGCCGGGCAGGTGCTTGGCCGAGCAGGTCGGGGTGAAGGCGCCGGGAACGGCGAACATCACGACCTTCCTGCCGCCGAAGAACTCGCGGGTGTCCAGCGCCTGCACGCCGTCGTCGAGGACGTTGAGGGTGGCCTGGGGCAGGGTTTCACCGACCTGGATCATGCTTGCGCTCGCTGGGGAGGGAAGCCGGAGTGTAAACGACAAGCGCGTGCAGCCCGCGTCACAAAGGCCTTGAAACCGCGCGGCGCGCGCTCATATTTGCCCCGCTGGCCGCGGCCCCCCGATGGGCGCGGCCGCACTTAGACACAGACCGATCCAGGAGAAAGCTCATGAGCAACAACCGCCAGCTGGGGTGGGGCAACCGTGCCAACCCGCTCCAGGAAGAGATCAAGCAGGTGTTCGACCGTTTCTTCGGCGAGACCGAGGGCGACGCGTCCAGCGTGGTCACCAGCCAGTGGGTGCCCCGCGTGGACATCAAGGAGGAACCCGGCCGTTTCGTGATCCTCGCCGACCTGCCGGGCGTGGACCCGAACTCGATCGAGGTGAACATGGACAAGGGCATCCTCTCGATCCGCGGCGAGCGCCACAGCGAGGAGCGCACGGAAGGCGAGCGCTACTCGCGCGTGGAGCGTGCGCACGGCGTGTTCTACCGGCGCTTCGCGCTGCCGGAGAGCGCCGATCCCGAGGGCGTCTCGGCCACCGGTCGCCACGGCGTGCTCGAGATCGCCATCCCCAAGCGTCCCGAGTCCACCCCGCGCCGCATCACCGTGCAGTAGGGACGCGACCGCGCAGGGGAGCCTAGAATGGGCCCGCGGAGCGCGCTTCGCGGGCCTTTTCCATGGAGGAGCCGATGCAGTTCAAGGACTACTACGAAGCCCTGGGCGTGGAGCCCAGCGCCGGCGAGGCCGAGATCAAGGCGGCCTACCGCCGGCTTGCGCGCAAGTACCACCCCGACGTCAGCAAGGAGGCTGGCGCGGAGGAGCGTTTCAAGTCGGTCAACGAAGCCTATGAGGTGCTGCGCGACAAGGAAAAGCGCGCCGCCTACGACCAGTTGCGTTCGCGCGGCTACCGGCCGGGCGAGGACTTCCGCCCGCCGCCGGATTTCAGCGAGCAATGGGGCCAGGGCCAGCCTGGCGCCGGCGGCTTCCGCTTCGAGGACGCGTTCGGCGGCGAGGGGTTCAGTGATTTCTTCGAGTCGCTGTTCGGCGGGCGCGGTGGACCGCGCGCGCAGCGTGCGGCGCCGCCGGGCGACGTGCGGGCGAAGCTCGCGATTCCGCTCGAAGTCGCCTATGCGGGCGGCCAGCAGACCATCGGCGTGGATGGGCGGACGCTGCAGGTGAAGATTCCGGCGGGCATCCGGCCCGGCCAGGTCATCCGGCTCGCGGGGCAGGGCCAGCAGGGTCCCGGGGGACGCAACTCCGACCTGTTGCTGGAAATCGAGTACAAGCCGCACGGCGAGTTCGAGGTGGACGGCCGCAACATCCTCTACACGGTGTCGCTCGCGCCCTGGGAAGCGGCGCTAGGCACCACCCTCAGCGTGCCGACGCTGGGTGGAAAGGTCGACCTGCGGGTGCCCGCGGATTCCGATACCGGGCGCAAGCTGCGACTGCGCGGCCGCGGCCTGCCGGGGAAGCCGGCGGCGGGCGACCAGATCGTGGAGATCGAGGTCAGCGCGCCGCGCGCGGAAACCGCCGAGCAGCGTGCGCTCTACCAGAAGATGGCGGAACAATTCGGCGCGCGCGTGCGCGCCTGATTCCCTCGCCGCGACGCGCGTGCGTCGCGCCGGACTCAGCCCGGCACGAGCAGCGAGTTGATCACCTCGACCAGCTGGCCTTCGGTGAAGGGCTTGGTGATGTAGGCCTTCGCGCCCTGGCGCATGCCCCAGACCTTGTCGGTTTCCTGGTCCTTGGTGGTGACCAGCACGACCGGGATCTGCGAGGTGGTCGCTTCCTTCGAGATCGCGCGCGTGGCCTGGAAGCCGTTGAGGTTCGGCATCACCACGTCCATCAGGATCAGGTCGGGCATGTTGGCCTTGGCGGCTTCGACGCCGGCGGCGCCGTCCTCGGCGGTGACCGCCTCATGGCCGAGTTTCTCCACGATGCGCTTCATGCCCAGCAGCTGGGACGGGGAGTCATCGACGATCAGGATGCGTGCCATGGGAAGCCCTCGGGTTCGTGCCGGGATTGTATGCCTGCCGGCGGCCGGCGGTGCAAGCTCGGTTCACAGATTCACGATCGTGCGACCCAGGGATCGGCCCGCGAGCAGGGTCTCGAACGCCTCCGGAAGCGTTTCCAGCGTCACTTCGCGGGTGCAGATGCGCTCGAGGTCCACCGGCTTCCAGTCCGAACCCAGGCGTTCCCAGACTTGCTCGCGCAGGTCGCGGGCGGTTCCGGCCGAGGCGATCCCGAGCAAGGAGACGCCGCGGATGATGAAGGGCATGACCGTGGCGGGGAGGGCGTGGCTGCCGGCGAGTCCACAGCTGGCGACGTTGCCGTAGGGTGCGATTTGCGCGAGCAGTCCCGCGAGCATCGGCCCGCCGACGTTGTCGAGGGCGCCGCCGAAGCGCACGCTGCCCATCGGCTTCGCGCTAGTCGCGGCCTCGCGCGGCAGCACCTCCGCTGCGCCGAGTGCGCGCAGGTAGTCGGCCTGGTCGGCCTTGCCGCTGATGGCGTGCACGGCGTAACCGGCCTTGGTGAAGATCGCAACCGCGAGACTGCCGACGCCGCCTGTTGCGCCCGTCACCGCGATCGGACCGATCGCTGGCGACTGCCTGTTTTCCTGCATGCGTAGCAGGGCCAGCGCGGCGGTGAAGCCGGCGGTGCCGAGGATCATGCTTTCGCGCAGCGTCAGGCCGGCGGGCAGGGGAATCGCCCAGGCGGATTGCAATCGGACATGTTCGCTGTAGCCGCCGTCGCGGGTTTCGGACAGCCCACTGCCGGTGCAGAGCACGGCATCGCCTTCCCTGAACGTAGCATCGGTCGATGCCACCACGTGGCCGGCGACGTCGATGCCGCCCACCAGCGGGAAGCGCCGCAGGATCTTGCCCTGGCCGGAGCCAGCCAGCGCGTCCTTGTAGTTGACCGAGCTGTGGACGGCGCGGACCACGATCTCACCGGGGGACAGGTCGTCGAAACGCAGGGTCTCGATGCCGGCGCGATGTCCCTGCGCGTCCTGGTGAATCCGGAAGCCGCGGAACGTCGTGTCCATGGCGCCGCGCTAGTTCGCCTTGTGGATCGCGCGCTTGTCGACCGCCAGGGCGGCTTCGTGCACGGCTTCCGACAGCGTCGGATGCGCGTGGCAGATGCGGGCGAGGTCGTCGGCGGCGCCGTGGAATTCCATCGCGACGACGGCCTCGTGGATCATCTCGGACACGTTGGCGCCGCACATGTGCACGCCCAGGATGCGGTCGGTCTCGGAGTCGGCGAGGATCTTCACCAGGCCGGCGGTCTCGTTCATCGCCACCGCGCGGCCGATCGCCGCGAACGGGAAGCTGCCGGATTTGTAGGCGATGCCTGCGTCCTTGAGTTCCCTCTCGGTCTTGCCGACCCAGGCGATCTCCGGCTCGGTGTAGATGACCCAGGGCACGGTGTCGAGGTTGACGTGGCCCGGCAGGCCGGCGATGAGTTCCGCCACGGCGATGCCTTCCTCGGAGGCCTTGTGCGCGAGCATCGGGCCGCGCACGCAGTCGCCGATCGCCCACACGTCGGCGGCGGTGGTCTTGCAGTGCGAGTCCACGGCGATGCGGCCGCGTTCGTCGAGCTGCACCCCGGTGCCCTCGGCCAGCAGGCCGGCAGTGGCGGCGCGGCGGCCGACGCTGACCAGCAGCTTGTCGACCACGATCGTCTGCTCGCCCTTGTCGTCGGCGTAGGTGACGTGGACTTCCTCGCCCTTGATCTCGGCCTTCGACACCTTCGCGCCCAGGCGGATGTCGAGACCCTGCTTCCTGAACTCGCGCGCCGCGGCCTTGGCGACGTCGGCGTCGGCGGCGGCCAGGAACTCCGGCAGTGCCTCGAGGATGGTCACTTCCGCGCCGAGGCGGCGCCAGACGCTGCCCATCTCCAGGCCGATCACACCCGAACCAATCACGCCCAGGCGCTTGGGTACCGCGTTGATGTCGAGCGCGCCGGCGTTGTCGAGGATGCGCACGTTGTCGAACTTCGCGAACGGCAGCTCGATCGGCAGCGAACCCGGCGCCAGGATGATGTGCTTGCCGCTGATCTCGGCGACCTTGCCGTCGTGGCCCTTGATGCTGACGACCTTGTTGGCCTTCAGCGTGCCGAAGCCGGCGATCGGCGTCACCGGGTTGGCCTTGTTGCCCTTGAACAGCATGGTGATGCCGCCGGTGAACTGCTTAACGATCTTGTCCTTGCGGGCAATCATTGCGGGAACATCAATGCGCGCGTTGTCGGCGCTGATGCCATGGTCCTTGAAGGAATGGACCAGGTTGTGGAACTGCCGCGAGGAATCGAGCAGCGCCTTCGACGGAATGCAGCCGATGTTGAGGCAGGTACCGCCGAGCGCGGGCTTGCCGTCCTTGCCGATGAAGGCGTCCACGCAGGCCGTCTTCAGTCCCAGCTGCGCGGCGCGGATGGCCGCCACGTAACCGCCGGGGCCGCCGCCGATCACCACCACGTCGTATTGCTGGATCTCGCTCATGCCGTTTATGCCTTATCGTTTTGCGGATCGAAACGCCTGGTCGCCACCGAGCGGCTATTTCTTGACAGGCGCGCGCTCGAGCGCCTTGTAGATCTCAGGATGCTGGCGGCGAATCTGACCCGACGCACGGAGAGCGAAGGTCTGGCGACAGAATTCCCGTCCGACTCCCCGCTTTACCGCGTCCTCCACGTTCGCCTCGTGCATCTTCTTGGCCTCGTCGATCATCTCATCCATGTTCGCCCCTGGCTCACCGCGCCAATCTGCGACCATTGCCATTACAGTCGCTCGGATTCTGGAATCCTGCGCTTCCCACGCGCGTTCGTCCTCGGCGATAGCGTTTGCCAACGACGGATAATGTCGAGTACACGCCGGCTGCATCGCCTGAGACTGGACGACGTACTGGTAGTACTGACCCGCGGCCATGTTCGGATCCATGCGGTCGATTCCTCCGGGTTCCCGGAGGTCGGCCGCAAGCTTTCGGCACGACTGGAGACCAACGTCACCAACGTACGTTGCCTCGCTTAAGCCTGATAATGAAGCTTTCACGCTCGAAGTGGCTACCGGATCCGCATTAAGCTTTGTCAGGAAGCTGTCGTAGCTGTCACGATTCGACTTCTTCCAGTCTTTATAGGCGTCTGCCAGATCCCTTCCTGCTTCAGGATGAAGCCGAGTGCAGAATGAAACGGCGATTTCAATATCCAGCAGCCGCGACTCGCGCCAGCTCAAGTGGCTTATCCCACCACCGCTCGTGGCCTGAGAGCTGGCTGCCGAAGCGGCCAGCACGCAGGAAAGTCCCAGTGACGCTAGGAGCATGCGCGTAAGGATCGGGCGTAGTGACATGATTACAGGCCCAGCAGCATCCGGTGCGGGTTCTCGAGCTGGTTCTTGATGTCCACCAGGAACAGCACCGCGTCCTTGCCGTCGATGATGCGGTGGTCGTAGCTGAGCGCGATGTACATCATCGGCGCCACGACGACCTGGCCGTTGTCGGCGATCGGGCGCTCCTTGATGGCATGCATGCCGAGGATGGCGGACTGCGGCGGATTGACGATCGGCGTGGACATCAGCGAGCCGAAAGTGCCGCCATTGGTGATGGTGAAGGTGCCGCCCTGCAGGTCCTCGAGCTTGAGTCCGCCCTCTCGCGCGGCCTTGGCGTAACCGGCAATCGCGTTCTCGACATCGGCGAAGCCCATGTTCTCGACGTTGCGAAGCACCGGCGTCACCAGGCCCTTGTCGGTCGCCACGGCGATCGAGATGTCGGCATAGCCGTGGTAGATCACGTCGGTGCCGTCCACCGAGGAATTCACCACCGGATACTTCTGCAGCGCGTTGGCCGCGGCCTTGGCGAAGAAGCTCATGAAACCGAGCTTGATGCCGTGGGTCTTTTCAAAGGGCTCGCCGAGTTCCTTGCGCATGGCCATCACCTTGCCGAGGTTGACCTCGTTGAAGGAGGTCAGCATGGCGATCGAGTTCTTGGACTGCATCATCCGCTCGGCGATGCGCTGGCGGATGCGGGTCATCGGCACGCGCTGCTCCGCGCGGGCGCCGCCGCCGGACTTCACGTGCTGCACCAGGTCTTCCTTGGTGACGGCGCCCTTGCGGCCGGTGCCGGCGACCTCGGCGGGGTTGACGCCCTGCTGCTCGGCGAAGAAGCGGCCACCGGGCGAGAGGTTGGAGGTGTCGCCAGCTGCGGCGGGCGCGGGGGCGGGCGCGGCGGCAGGCGCCGGAGCGGATGCGGCCGCAGGGGCTGCGGCGGCAGCGGCGGGCGCAGCCTTCGCCGGTGCCGGCGCGGCGGCGACGGCGCCTTCCTCGATGATCGCCACCACCTGGGAGCTGGTGACGGTGTCGCCCTGCTTGAACTTGAGTTCCTTGATCACCCCGTCCACCGGCGCGGGTACTTCGAGCACGACCTTGTCGGTTTCCAGGTCGAGCAGGTTCTCGTCGCGGCGCACGCTGTCGCCGGCCTTCTTGTGCCAGGTGGCGATGGTGGCGTCGGACACGGATTCCGGCAGGACGGGGACTTTGACTTCGATGCTCATGGCAGGGCCTTGGATGTCGTGTTCTGTGGGTTATTCGGCGACGTGGTCGCCATCGGCGGGATTGACCAGCGCGTCGGCCAGCAACTTCGCCTGCTCGGCGACATGCGTCTTCAGGTGGCCGGCGGCGGGCGCAGCCGAACGCGGGCGACCGGTGTAGTCCAGCACCTGGCCCGGCTGCAGGCAGGCGCGCAGGTGGTGCTGGATCTGGTACCAGGCGCCCTGGTTCATCGGCTCTTCCTGGCACCACATGACTTCGCGGGCGTTGCCGAAGCGCTTGAGCTCGGCAGTGAGTTCGGTGCGCGGGAACGGATAGGGTTGCTCGACGCGCACGATGGCGACGTCCTTCAGCCCCTTGGCTTCGGCGGCCTCCACCAGTTCGTAGTAGACCTTGCCGCCGCAGACCACCACGCGCTTGGCGCCGGCAGGATCCTTGCAGGTGCTGTCCGGGATCAGCAGCTGGAACGCGCCTTCGGCAAGCTCGTCCATGGTCGACACCGAATGCTTGTTGCGCAGCAGGGACTTCGGCGTCATCACCACCAGCGGCTTGCGGGTGCCGCGCAGCATCTGCCGGCGCAGCATGTGGAACATCTGCGCCGGCGTGGTCGGCGTGCAGACCTGGATGTTGTTGAGCGCGCACAACTGCAGGAAGCGCTCCAGCCGCGCCGAGCTGTGCTCGGGACCCTGGCCCTCGTAGCCGTGCGGCAGGAACAGCACCAGTCCGCACAGCCGGCCCCACTTGGATTCGCCCGAAGCGATGAACTGGTCGATCACCACCTGCGCCCCGTTGGCGAAATCGCCGAACTGCGCTTCCCAGATGTTGAGCGTCATCGGCTCGGCGGTGGAGTAGCCGTACTCGAAGGCCATCACCGCTTCTTCGGACAGCAACGAATCGATGATCAGCGCGTGCTCGGGATCCTTCACCAGGCCGTGCAGGGGCATCGAGGTGCCGCCGGTGGCCTGGTCGTGGAGCACGGCATGGCGATGGAAGAAGGTGCCCCGGCCGGCGTCCTGGCCCACCAGGCGCAGGCGGAAACCTTCGGTGAGCAGGCTCGCGTAGGCGAGGTTCTCGGCGAAACCCCAGTCCATGGCCAGCTCGCCGGCCGCCATCTTGCGCCGGTCCTCGTAGATCTTGGCCACGCGCGGGTGCAGCACCATGCCCTCGGGCAGGGTGTTGATGCGCCTGGCGAGGCTGTCGAGCGAGAAGCGCGCCAGGCCGGTCTTGACCGGGTCGGACAGCTTGCCGTCGAGCCAGGGCTTCCAGTTGACCGCGAACGGGTCGGTGGAGGACTCGGCGACCTCGGTGGTGACCTCGGCGCGATCGAGCCGGTCGCGGTAGGCGTCGACCAGCGCGGCAGCAGCGGCGCCGTCCAGCAGGCCCTGCGCCTGCAACGCGTCGGCGTAGAGCTCGCGGGTGGTCTTGCGGGCGCGGATGTTCTGGTACATCAGCGGCTGCGTGGCCGCCGGCTC
>CAMPGW010000072.1 GCA_946885735.1 uncultured Gammaproteobacteria bacterium | reverse complement strand
TCAGGGCACCACGTAGACGAGGGAGGTGCGTGCGGGCACGGTGAAACGGGCTTGGGCGATGTCCACGCGCGCCAGCGTGCGCGCACGCGTATCGGCCGCGCCCGCCGCCCGATGCACGGGATGCAGTTCCCAGGCGCGGCCGCGCAGCCGCGGCAAGGCCAGGACCTGCTCGGTGGGCGCGACGTTGACCAGGTAAAGCACCTCGCTGAAGCCTGCACCTTCCAGGCCGCGGCCGTCGAGATGGCCGGCGAGCACGACCGGGTTTTGCGTCGGGCCGGTGTTCTCGAAGCGCAGGCGTTCGTGGATGGCGGCAGCGTCCGGAAGGCGGAACAGGCGCGAGCTGGCGCGGATGCGCAGCAGGTCGCGGAAGCCGTCGCGGGCCAGGGCGATGTCGGCCGGCGTCGGCCGGATCGCGGGGTTCGCCAGCAAGGGACGCATCAGATCCCAGTCGCCGCCGTTGTCCGGCCTGGGCGGCAGCCCGGTGCCGAAGTAGTTGTCCTGCCCGCTCCAGTCGATGCGGTTGAACCAGTCGCCGGAATCGTAGCTGTTGCGGTCGAGCGACTTGGAGCGCAGCAGGTCCACGCCCGCGTGGTAGTAGGCCACGCCCTGGCTGAAGGCGTTGATGGCTGCCGCCAGCAGTTGCACGCGCGCGCGATCCTCGCTCGTGGTTGCGGTCGGCAGTTTGTACGCGTTGGCGTCGAACAGGGTCTGGTTGTCGTGGTTCTCGATGTAGTTCACGACTTCGGCGGGTTGCGAGACGTAGCCGGCCGGCTGGTCGCCATAGGCGATGTCCGCCAGCGCGAGCACGCGGCCATCCTGCGCCTGCATGCGGTAATCGCGCAGGGAGCCGGCCAGGCCGACGCGCACCAGGTCCGCGGCCTTGCGCAGGTCCTCGGTCGGGCGTTCCGGCGCCATCGCGTTGCGCGCGTACACCAGGCCGTTGACGTAGCCCTGGCGCGCCAGCATGTCGGGGCCACTGTCGGCGGCACTGCCGCCGCGCACGGCGTCACGCGCACGGTCGCTGAAGGTGCCGATGCCCGAGCCGTTGAGCGAGAGCTGCGAGGCCTGCACGAAGCGCGCGCCGTTCGCCACCTCGCCGAAGTTCCAGCCTTCGCCGATCAGGTTGACGTGGCGGCCGGTGGCGGCGTCCACGTCCGCCTGCAGGGCCTCCATCACCGCGCGCGGCTGGTGCCCCATCAGGTCGAAGCGGAAGGAGTCGATGCGGTAGTGTTTCGCCCACAGTCGCACCGAGTCGATCATCAGCCGCGCCATCATCGCGTGCTCGGTGGCGGTGTTGGCGCAACACGTGGAGCGTTCGACGACGCCCTTCGCGTCCAGCCGCTGGTAGTAGCCGGGGACGATGCGGTCGAGCACCGAATGCGGGTCCTGCCCGGAGGCACTGGTGTGGTTGTAGACCACGTCCATGCCAACGCGCAGGCCGGCCGCGTGCAGGGCCTGCACCATGGTGCGGAATTCGCGGATGCGTGCGGCGCCATCGTTGGCGTCGCTGGCGAAGCTGCCCTCCGGCGCATTGAAGTGCAGCGGGTCGTAGCCCCAGTTGAAGCAGTCCCTGGCCGCAACGGCCATCACCGCCGCCTGCGCGGCCTCGCCCGCGGGGCCGTCCGGCTCGATCTCGGGCGTGACGCATCCTGACTCCGGCACGGTAGCCAGGTCGAACACCGGCAGCAGGTGCACGTCCGTCAGGCCCGCCTCGGCGAGCGCGCGCAGGTGCCGCATTCCCCGTGAATCGCGTTCGGCGAATGCCTCGTACTTGCCGCGGCGCGCGGCCGGCACGCTCGGGTCGTTGACCGAGAAATCGCGCACGTGCAATTCGTAGATGACCATGTCGGTCTGGGCGAGGCGCGGATGCGGCGAGGGCGTCGCGTCCCAGCCCTCGGGCATCAGCGCGGGATCGCCGAGATTGGCGACCAGGCTGTGGCGCGCATCGGCATCGAGCGCGACCGAATACGGATCGGTGACCCGATTGCGCACCAGGCCGGTCCCGGGCACCAGTACGTCGACGAGGTAACGGTAGGCGGCGCCACGCAGGTCGCCCGTCACCCGCGCGCTCCAGAACCCCGTGGCGGGATCCAGCTTCAGCGGGTGGACCGATGGCGCCGACTCGCCGGACGCCTGCAGGCACATCGAAACCGATCGCGCGGTCGGCGCCCACAGCGTGAACCCGCTCGCATCCCGGGCCACCTGCACACCCGGCTGGCCGGTACTCGCGGCCCGGGCGTACCAATCGTCGAGTGCACCAGGATGCTGGACGGCGGTCGCGTCGATGACGCGGCCGGCCGCATCCTCGGCGACAAGCCACAGTTGCCCGCGCAACAGCGCGGGAAGCGATGCGAGGTCGCGCTCGCGAACCCGAAGGCGCGGGCCGGCTCCCACGAAATGCCAGCGCCTCGCCAGCGTGGCCGGGAGTGGCGTGGTTTTCGCGTCCAGCTCGAGGCGTCGGTCGGCGCCCCGGATGGCATTGCCGAAGCGCTGCAGCTGTCCCTCCGCCGAGTGGAGAAGGGCGTGGCGCACGCCGCCCGCGCCTGGCCATTGCAGGCGCGCGCGATCGAGCCAATAGCCGCGGGCGTCATCGACACCGGGCGCAGGGGGCGCGGCGCGCAGGAGCCTGGCATAGGCATCGGCGGTGCAGTCGGACGCGGCCGCGGGGGTGGGCGCGACAGCCAGGACAGGGGTATTCGCCAGACACAACAGCCCGACCAGTGCGAGCCAGGGCGCCGGTCGAGCGGGGCGGACGGGTCCGTTTCCTGCGGGAGCCTGCACCGTGGTCCTCGTTCGCGCCGGCAGGCCGGCAAGACAGTAACTTTACTACATCAACAAGCCCGAAGCATGGACCGGCCGCCTCCGAGCCGCGGCGATAGGGTGTGATTCCGGCACCGGATAGCGTAGTTTCTCTACATTCACGCAACGGAAAAGCGCGATCCTGCCGCAGGCCCGGTGACGGCCCGCGTTCCGGAACCGCTTGGCGGCGTCTTCGGGTGTCCTCAGGGCCCGAACAGGAAACGCGCCGCGCGCGGGAACTCTTCGCGCCAGGCCGCCTCGTTGTGCTTCGCGCCGGGCCGCAACCCCCAGGCCAGCCGGATGCGCCCGCCGGACTGCTGCCGCAACAATGCGGCCATCCGCGGCAGGTCCGCGGACATCTGTGCGTCTTCCTGGTCGCCCGCTGCCAGCCACACGCGCGTGCCGCGGCGCGGCGGATGCGCGAGCGCGTGCTCCCACACCCGGTCCGAGTACCAGTACGAGGGCGAGAGGATGCCGATGCGGCCGAACACCTGCGGATGCCGGCGCATCGCGTAATCGCTCATCAAGCCACCGAGTGAGCTGCCCATCATGCCGGTGTGCTCGCGGCCGCGGCGGGTGCGATAGCGCGCGTCCACCCAGGGCTTGACCGTGTGCACGACGAAATCCAGGTAGGCATCGCCCTCGGCGACGGCGCTGTGTTTCGGATTGGGCCAGGGCGTGAGTTCGGCGATGCGGCGCTCCTCGCCGTGGTCGATACCGACCACGATCAGCTCGATCCCTTCGGATGCCGCCAGCGCATCCAGCGCCTCGTCCACGCCCCACTCGCCGACGAAGGAAGTGGCGTCGTCGAACAGGTTCTGGCCGTCGTGCATGTAAAGCACCGGATAGCGCTTGCGGCTGGCGTCGTACCCGGGCGGCAGGTAGATGCGGACCGTGCGCCGACGGTCGAGGCCGGGCATGGCCAGTGGCGTCGGGATGACATGGACTCCGGGACCGGCTGTCGACGCACGCGGCGCCGCAGCCGCATCGGCGCTGCAAAGCAGCGGGCAGGCCAGCAGGCAAGCAAGCACGAGCGCGGTGGCGGTAACAAAGCGGATCATCGGGTCTCCTTGGGCGAGTGTGTCATGCCGCCAAGCCGTGCCGCTGCCGCAGAACCCGCTGCCGCGTGCGGCGTGCCGCGCCCACCCAGCCATGCCGCGTCCAGCGCGCCGCCATGATCAGCCCGCGCAGCCACTCGTCGGCCAGGTAGGCGATCCACACGCCGACCAGGCCGAGGCCGAAGTGCACGCCGAGCAGCCACGATCCGCCCGCCATCACCACCAGCATGGACACCGCGCCGACCAGCACCGGGAAGCGGGCGTCGCCGGTCGCACGCAGCGCGTTGATCACCACGATGTTGCAGGTCCGGCCGGGCTCGAGCAGCACGCTAAGCCAGAGCAGCGTGCCCGCCTGCGGGATGATGTCGGCGTCGTCGGTGAAGACCCGCAGCGTCCAGGGCGCCGTTGCTGCCGCCACGATCGCGAGCAGCAGCGAAACCACCAGGCCGGTGGCCAGGCTGCGCCGCACCATCTGGTTTGCCCGGTGCAGGTCGCCCGCGCCTATGAGGTGGCCCACCAGGATCTCGCCGGCAAAGCCAATGGCCACGGTGGAAAGCACGACCAGGGTCATCACCTGCGAGGCGTAGGTGTGCGTGGCCAGCGCGAGGGTGCCCATGCCCGACACCGCGGCCATTGACGCCAGCATCGCCAGGCGATAGGCGATCGCCTCCGCCGCACCCGGCAGGCCGATGTGCAGCGCCGGCCCGAGCACGCCGCGGCGAACCCGCCACCAGTCGGCGGCCTGCGTGCGCAGGTGCAGCCGGGCCTGCCACAGCCACAGGTGCACGGCCATGCCGAAGCCGCGGCTGAGCGCCATCGCCACCGCGAACCCGGGCAGGCCCAGCGCCGGCAGCGGTCCCCAGCCGCGCATGATCGGGAAGGCCAGCAGCAGGTGCACCGCATGCATGGCGAGGATGTTGAACATCGCCTCGCGGGTGCGCAGGTGCGCGCGCAACACCGCCGACATGCTGGCGTTGTAGGCGTCCAGCAGCAGCGCCAGCGCCAGCGCCTGCAGGTAGGGCTCGCCGACGGCGAGCACGGCCGCCGGCGCGTCGAGCAGGCGCAGCAGCGGCCCTGCGCTGCTGCCGACAACGAGTGCCGTGCCCAATCCCAGCCAGGTGCTGGCGCCGAGCGAGGCCCGCGCCACGCGATGCGCGTCCTCGGTGTGGCCGGCGCCGAGGTTCTGCGTGATCACCACGCTCACGCCCATGCTGACGATGCGGAACAGCAGGAAGAAGGCGCCCAGCACCTGGTTGGAAAGCGCGAGAGCCGCCGAGGCGGCATCGGACTCGCGCGAGGCCAGCCACAGGCCGAGCAGCGACACGCCGAAGCCGAGCACCAGCTCGGCCAGCAATGGCCAGGCCAGCATCAGCAGCCGCGGACGCGGCGCGGCGGCCTCAGCCATGGGGGAGCGGCGGGAAGCCGCAGGCCGCACGGATGCGGTCGATCCACTCCAGTACCTGCACGGTGTCGGCCAGCGGCACCACCTCCGATTGGGTGCGCCCGGCGCGGATGGCCCGGGTTGCATCGCGCACCTGGCCCTTGAAGCCGTTGATCTCGAAGCCGGCCTCCACCACCTGCGCCGGCGCGAGCCCGTGCCGCAGCGTTGCAGTGGTGGCTTCCCAGAAGCGTTCCGGCAGGGTGATTACGCCGCGTTCGCCGAACAGGCGCAGGCCACGATCGGACTGGCAGTCGAAGGCGCAGAACACCTGCGAAACCACGCCACCCTCGAACTGCAGGCTGGCCGCCACCCGCAGATCCACGCCGGTCGGCGCCAGCAGGCCCGAGGCCGTCACCGCCGCCAGTGGAGGACATTCGCCGAACGCGGTCGCCATCGCCCATTGCGTCATCGACAGGTTGTAGACGCCGATGTCGAGCAGCGCGCCGCCGCCCTGGGCGGGGTCGTACAGGCGCGTGCCCGGGTCGTAGACGGTGTCGAAGGCGAAGCTCGACTGGATTCCGCGCAGTTCGCCGATCTCGCCCTCGCGCAACCAGCGCGCGACCTGCGCGTAGGCCGGCAGGAAGCGCGTCCACAGCGCCTCCATCAGGAACACGCCCTGCGCCTGCGCCAGCGCCGCCAGTTCGCGCGCGGTGGCGGCATCCACCGTCAGCGGCTTTTCGCAGAGCACCGGTTTGCGTGCGTGCAGGCAGGCGCGGATGGCCCCGGCGTGGAAGCCGTGCGGCGTGGCGATGTAGACCGCGTCCACGGTCGGGTCGGCGAGCAGGGACGCGATGTCGGTGTGCAGGTGGACGCCGTCGGCATCGGGGAACCGCTGCGCGAAGGCGCGTGCGCGACCGGCATCGCGGCCGAGCACCGCCGCCAGCCGCGTTTCCGGCAGCCGGGATACGGTATCGGCGAAACGGCCGGCGATGCTGCCCGGTCCGACGATGGCCCAGCCGAGCGGCGTCATCGGCTCAGGCCAGGTGCTGCATTGGCGCACGCCCGCAGGCGGCGCTGATCCGGCCGAGCGTGCGGCCCGGATCGGGACCGACCATGTCCCAGTCGAAGCGCCAGGCCCAGTTGCCTTCGGTCGTGCCGGGCAGGTTCATGCGGTGGCTGCCGTCGAGGCCGAGCACGTCCTGCATCGGGAAGATCGCCATCGCCGCCACCGAATTGCTCGCCGCCTGGATCATCCGCCAGTGGCAGTCGGCGTCCTGCGCGTGCAGGTAGGTCGCCGCGAAATGGCGCTCGTGCGCCGATGCGCGGGTCCACCAGCCGCGCGCGGTCTCGTTGTCGTGGGTGCCGGTGTAGACGACGCTGTCGCGCGGGTAGGTATGCGGCAGGAACTCGTGGTTGCCGTCGCCGCCGAAGGCGAATTGCAGGATCTTCATGCCGGGGAAACCGCAGCGCTCACGCAAGGCGACCACGTCGGGCGTGATCAGGCCAAGGTCCTCGGCGACGATCGGCAGGTGCCCGAGCTCCTGCGCGATCGCGTCGAACAAGGCCTCGCCCGGCGCGGGAATCCAGCGGCCTTCCACGGCGGTCGGGCAGCTGGCGGGAATCTCGTAGTAGCCGGCGAAGCCGCGGAAATGATCGATGCGCAGGATGTCGGCCTGCTCGAGCGCGCGCCGCACGCGCGCCGTCCACCAGGCGAAACCTTCGGCCGCCATGCGATCCCAGCGATACAGGGGATTGCCCCAGCGCTGCCCCAGCGGCCCCATCGAATCCGGCGGCACGCCGGCGACCACCGTGGGCTGGAAGTCGGCATCGAGGAAGTACAGGTCCGGGCGCGCCCAGCAGTCGGCGCTGTGGTGGGCGATGAAGATCGGCAGGTCGCCCATCAGCGCAACCCCGCGCGAACCGGCGTAGGCGCGCAACGCGGCGCACTGTTCGTCGAAGCACCACTGCACGAACTCCCAGAACGCCATCTCGTCCGCATGGACGCGGCGCGCTTCGGCCAGCGCCGACGACTCGCGCGCCCGCAGTTCCCGCGTCCATTCCCAGAACGGGCGGCCGCCGTGGGCGGTCTCCAGCGCCATGAACAGGGCGTAGTCGGCGAGCCAGTAGGCCTGCGCCTGGCGCCAGTCGTCGAAGCGGCCGCGCGCGGCTGCATCGGCGCGCGCGAAGAAGCCCTCCGCCGCCGAGCGCAGCTGCCGATAACGCCAGGGCGACACGCGGCCGTAGTCGACGCGGCGGGTGTCGAAGTCCATGGGCTCCGGCGGCGCCAGCCAGCCCTGCGCGACCAGCGGCTCGAGCGCGACCATCAGCGGGCTGCCGGCGAAGGCCGACACGCTCTGGTAGGGCGAATCGCAGGGGCCGATGGGCGTGGTCGGCAGCACCTGCCAGATGCGCTGGCCGGCATTCGCCAGCCAGTCGACGAAGGCGTAGGCAGCCGGGCCGAGGTCGCCGATGCCATGCGCGCCGGGCAGCGAGGTGATGTGCAGCAGGACGCCGGAACGGCGTTCGTCGAGGTTCATGGGATGGGCTCGGTGGACAAGCGGGGTGGGGCGGCATGGCGAAGCAACTGCAGGCTGCGCGCCGGCACGGCAGCGACGCCGGCCGTCGGCGCGGCATCGTCGACCGGATCGCGGCTGCTGTCGAGCAGCAGCGACCAGTCGCCGTCTGGAAGCGTGAAAGGGGCCTGATCGGGCGTCGGGTTGAACAGCAGCGCCAGGCTTGCGGCGCCCCCGTCCATCGACGCTGGCCGGATGATGCAGGCGAGGGCGCGCGCCTGCGGGTCGTGCCAGTCATGCACGTGGATGGGGCCGCCGTCGGGCAGCTGCCAATGCACCCAGGCGCGCGTGGGGTCATTGCCATCGGCGCGGAACCAGTCGTCGTGGTGCAGCAGCGGTTCCGCGCGACGCAGGGCCGCCAGCCGCGCAACGAAGGCAAGCAGGTCCGCATCGGCCGACGCCCAGTCCAGCCAAGCGGTCGGATTGTCCTGGCAGTAGGCGTTGTTGTTGCCCTGCTGGCTGTTGCCGATCTCGTCGCCGGCGCAGAGCATCGGCGTGCCCTGGGCGAGCATCAGCGTCGCCAGCACCGCCCGGCGTACCCGCCGCCGCGTTTCCAGCACGCGCGCATCGTCGGTCGGGCCTTCGACGCCGAAGTTGCCGCTGAGCTCGTCGTCGCGGCCGTCGCGGTCGCCTTCGCCATTGGCCAGGTTGTGCTTGCGTGCATAGGACACGAGGTCGGCGAGGGTGAACCCGTCGTGCACGCTGATGAAGTTCACCGACGCGTTCGGCCCGCGCTGGTCGTGGTGGAACAGGTCGTCGGAGGCGGTGAAGCGGCGCGCGAACTCGCCGCGATCGGTGCCGGCGCCGAGCCAGTAGCCGCGAACGGCGTCGCGGAAGCGGTCGTTCCAGTCCAGGAAGCGGCCCGGGAAGCGTCCCACCTGGTAGCCCTGCGGCCCGGCGTCCCAGGGCTCGGCGATCAGGCGCGCCCGCGCCAGCAGCGGATCCTGCCGCAGCGCGGTGAAGAAGGGCGCGCAGGGGTCGAAGCCATGCGTGGTGCGACCCAGCACCGGTGCCAGGTCGAAGCGGAAGCCGTCCACGCCCATGCAGCCGACCCAGTAGCGCAGCGAATCGAGCACGAACTGGGTGACCTTCGGATGCGCGACATTCAAGGTATTGCCGCAGCCGGTGAGGTTTTCGCAGCGGCTGCGATCCGCGTGCATCAGGCGGTACCAGCTGGCGTGGTCGAGGCCGCGGAAGGACAGCGTCGGCCCGAACTCGTTGCCTTCCGGCGTGTGGTTGTAGACCACGTCGAGCACCACCTCCAGGCCGGCCGCATGCAGGGCCTGCACCATCGCGCGGAATTCGGCGGCCACGGCGGTGGGATCCGCGGGCGTGCACGACAGGCGCGGGTCGGGGCAGAAGAAGCCGAGCGTGTTGTAGCCCCAGTAGTTGACCAGCCCGCGTTCGGCGAGGTGGCCTTCGTCGAGGTGGTAGTGCACCGGCAGCAGCGACAGCGTGGTGACGCCGAGCGCACGGAAATGCGCGATCGCCGCCGGGTGCGCCAGGCCCGCATAGGTTCCGCGCAGCGCCTCGGGGATGCCGGGGTGCGTCATCGTGAAGCCCTTGACGTGCACTTCGTACAACAGCACGTCGGCCTCGCGGACGCAGGGCGGCGGCGCGGGCCCGGGCGCCGGCGCATCCGGCGGCGCGACGCGCGCCTTCAGGGCGTGGGCGCCGTTGTCGCGCGGGTCCGGTTCGCGCAGGCCCTGCGCGCCGCCGACGACGTAGCCATGGTGCTCGGGCCGCCACTCGAAGTGCCCGACGATCTCGCGTGCGCAGGGATCGAGCAGCAGCTTGGCCGGATTGAACAGGTGGCCCGCCTCGGGGCGATAGGGTCCGTGCGCGCGCAATCCGTACACCAGGCCGGCGCCCGCGCCCGGCAGGAAGCCGCTGAACACGCCGTCGCGCGGTCCGTGCAGCGCATGTCGCGCGGTTTCGGTGCCGCCGTCGGGCGAGTAGGTGCAAACCTCGATGCGCTCGGCGTGCTGCGAGAACACCGCGAAGTTGACGCCGCCGTCGCGCGCGTGGGCGCCCATCGGCTCGTGGCGCCCCGGCAGCATCGCGACGCCGGTCATGCGCCCGACGCCGGCAGCAGGAACAGCGTCGCCAACGGCGGAAGATCCAGCACCAGCGACTGCGGGTGCCCGTGGCTGGCGACTGCTTCGATGCGCGGCGCGTCCGCGCCGCTGCCGCTGCCGCCGAACGCGCGCGCATCGGTGTCCAGCGCCACGCGCCAGGGCCCCGCGGCCGGCAGGCCGATGCGATAACCCGGCCGCGGCACCGGCGTGAAGTTCACCACCACCAGCGCGCTGCCGCCCTGGCCATCGTGCCGCAGCCAGGCGAACACCGACTGCGCGGCGTCGTCGGCCACCACCCACTCGAACCCGTCGGCTTCGCAATCGCGCCGATGCAGGGCGGGCGTGGCGCGGTACAGGCCGTTCAAGGCACGCACCAGCGCCTGCACGCCCGCATGCGCCGGCTGCGCGAGCAGATCCCAGGGCAGTGGGACGTCGTGGTTCCATTCCGTCGGTTGGGCGAATTCCTGGCCCATGAACAGCAGCTTCTTGCCCGGATGCCCCCACATGAAGCCGTAGTACGCGCGCAGGTTGGCGAAGCGCTGCCAATCGTCGCCGGGCATCTTCGCCAACAACGAACCCTTGCCGTGCACGACCTCGTCGTGCGAGAGCGGCAGCACGAAGTTCTCGCTGAAGGCGTACACCAGGCCGAAACCGATCCGCTCGTGGTGCCAGCGGCGGTGGACCGGATCCTCGCGCAGGTATTGCAGCGTGTCGTTCATCCAGCCCATGTTCCACTTGTAGTGGAAGCCGAGGCCGCCGTCATGAACCGGCGCCGACACCTTCGGGAAGGCCGTGGACTCCTCGGCCAGGGTGATCGCCCCCGGCGCCAGCGCACCGAGGGTCTCATTGGTTCGCTGTAGCAGCGAGATCGCCTCGAAGTTCTCGCGCCCGCCGCGCTCGTTCGGGATCCACTCGCCCGCCGGCCGCGAATAGTCGCGGTAGAGCATGGACGCCACTGCATCCACGCGCAGCCCGTCCACGCCCCATTGCTCGAGCCAGAACAGGGCGCTGCCGGCGAGGAAGTCGCGGACCTCGTTGCGGCCGAAGTTGGGAATCAGCGTGTCCCAGTCGCGATGCACGCCTTCGCGCGGGTCCGCGTACTCGTAGAGCGCGCTGCCGTCGAAGCGCGCCAGTCCGTGCGCGTCGGCAGGGAAATGCGCGGGCACCCAGTCCAGCAGCAGTCCCAGGCCGCGGTCGTGGCAAGCCTGCACGAAGCGCGCGAAACCCTCCGGCGGCCCGAAGCGCGCGCTGCTCGCGTAGAGCCCGAGCGTCTGGTAGCCCCAGGAGCCGTCGAAGGGATGCTCGCTGATCGGCATCAGCTCGAGATGGGTGAAGCCGAGCCCGGCGGCGTAGTCGGGAAGCGTCGCGGCGAGCTCGTCCCAGCACGGGGAGGCTTCGCCGGTTCGGCGCCAGGACGCCGCATGCACCTCGTAGATGCTGATCGGCGCGTCGCGCCGGTTGGCCGCCGCGCGTGCCGCGGGCAATCGGCGAGCCGGCGGCAGGGCCGTCACCACGCTGGCGGTGCCGGGCCGCAGCTCGGCGAAGAAGGCATATGGGTCCGCCTTCAGCGGCAGCAGCGCGCCCTGGGCATCCAGCAATTCGAACTTGTAGCGGTCGCCCGCGGCCGCATGCGGGACGAAGATTTCCCACACGCCCGCCAGGTGGCGCAGGCGCATCGGATGGCGACGGCCGTCCCAGCCGTTGAAATCGCCGACCACGCTCACCCGCCGCGCGTTCGGCGCCCACACCGCGAAGCGCACGCCGGCCACGCCGTCGCGCGTTTGCGGATGCGCGCCGAGCACCGTCCAGGGGCGTGGATGGCGGCCATCGTGCAGTTCGCGCAGGTCCTGGTCTTCGAGTTGCGGTCCGAGGCCATAGGCGTCGGCCAGCACCTGTTCGTCGCCGTCGCGCCAGCGCACCGCCAGCCGATACGGAAAGCGCCGCCGACGGCGCGGCACCCGCGCCTCGAACAGCCCATCGGGATGCCGGCGCGACAACTCCACCAGGCGCGCGCCGCTGTCGGCATCGAGCAGGGCCACCGACTGCGCCTGCGGCAGCAGCGCTCGGATCCACCAGCGACCGCCCGCATCGGCGTGCAGGCCCAGCCAGGCGAACGGATCCGGGTGGCGGCCCGCCACCAGCAGCGCGACCTGGGCGTCGTCGATCACGGGCGGCGGTCCTGGTTTCAGTGCCCGGGCGGCGCCCAGACCCGCTCGAGGTAACGCGCGATGGTGCGGTCGGCCGAGAACTCGCCCATCGCCGCGATGTTGCGCAGCACCCGCGCATTCCAGGCCGCCGGGTCCGCATGCAGCGCGTCCACCTCCGCCTGCGCGCGCAGGTAGTCGCCGAAGTCGGCCAGCAACAGGTAGTTGTCCTGGGCGAGCAGGGCGTCGGTCAGCGGCCGGTAGCGCGCCGGCTCGCCGGGCGAGAACTCGCCGCCTGCGATGGCCTCGATCACCGCCTGCAGCCGTCGGTCGCCGGCGAGCATGGCGCGCGGGTCGTAGCCCGCTGCCTTGAGTTCGCGCACCTGTTCCGCGCGCAGGCCGAACACGAACAGTGCGTCGGCGCCCATCGCCTCGCCCATCTCGATGTTGGCGCCGTCCCAGGTGCCGATGGTGAGCGCGCCGTTGAGGGCGAACTTCATGTTGCCGGTGCCGGAGGCCTCGGTGCCGGCGGTGGAGATCTGCTCGCTCAGATCGGCGGCGGGGATGATCGCCTCGGCCAGGCTGACGCCGTAATCGGGCAGGAAGGCGAGCTGCAGTCGGCCGGCGACGCGCGGGTCGGTGTTCACCACGCGTGCGATGTCATGCGCCAGCTGGATGATCAGCTTGGCCTGGTGGTAGGCCGAGGCGGCCTTGCCCGCCATCACGATCGTGCGTGGCTGCACCGCCAGCCCCGGCCGTTCGACGATCGCCTGATAGCGCGCCACCACGTGCAGCAGGTTCAGCAGCTGGCGCTTGTACTCGTGGATGCGCTTGACCTGCACGTCGAACAGGCTTTCGGGGTCCACCACCAGGCCGATGTCGCGACGGATGCGCGCGGCCAGGGCCTGCTTGTTGCGCAGTTTGACCGCCTGCAGGCGCGCGCCGAAGGCGGCATCGCCGGCATGCTCGCCCAGCCGCGCCAGCTCGCGCAGGTCGCGTCGCCAGCCGCTGCCGATGCGCTCGTCCAGCAGCGCGGCCAGGCCCGGGTTGGCCTGCGCCAGCCAGCGCCGCGGCGTGACGCCGTTGGTGACGTTGCAGAACCGTTGCGGAAACAGACGCGCGTAGTCGGCGAAGATCGTGTCCACCATCAGCTGCGAGTGCAGCGCGGACACACCGTTGACCTTGTGCGAGGCGACGATCGCCAGTGCCGCCATGCGTACCCGCCGCTCGCCGGCCTCGTCGATCAGCGACACCCGCGAGGCGAAGGCTTCGTCGCCAGGCACCTGCCGGCGCACCTCGGCCAGGAAGCGATGGTTGATCTCGAAGATGATCTCCAGGTGGCGCGGCAACAGGTCCTCGACCAGGCGCAGCGGCCAGCTCTCCAGCGCTTCCGGCATCAGCGTGTGGTTGGTGTAGCTGATCGCCTCGCGGGTGATGTTCCAGGCCTCGTCCCAGGCCAGGCCGTGCACGTCCGTCAACAGGCGCATCAGTTCGGCGGGCGCCAGCGCGGGATGCGTGTCGTTGAGGTGGACCGCATTGCGACGGCCGAAGGCGCGCAGTTCGCCGTGTTCGCGCAGATGCCGGGCCAGCATGTCCTGCAGCGAGGCGCTGACCAGGAAGGCCTCCTGCTTGAGCCGCAACTCGCGCCCGGCCGGCGTGCTGTCGTCGGGGTACAGCACCCAGTTGAGGGCGTCGGCCTGCAGTTGCGCGCGCGCCGCGCCGGCCGCATCGCCGCGCGAAAACGCCGCCAGGTCGATTGGCGACTCCGCCCGCGCCTGCCATTCGCGCAGCGTGGACACATGGCCGTCGTGGTGCGAGGGCACGATGAAGTCGAAGGCTTCGGCGACCAGGCGCTCGGACGGGATCCAGCGGCGCGCGCCGCCATCGTTCACCACCCGCCCGCCGAGCCCGACCGGGAAGGCCAGTTCGGGGCGCGGCACGTCCCAACCCGTGGCGGCTTGCAGCCAGGGCTCCGGGACCTCGACCTGGCGACCGTCCTGGATGCGTTGCGAGAACATGCCGTAGCGGTAACGCAGCCCGTAGCCGAAGGACGGCACGCCGAGCGCGGCGAAGGCGTCGAGGAAACAGGCGGCCAGGCGCCCGAGCCCGCCGTTGCCCAGCGCCGCGTCCGGTTCGCGCTCGATCAGCGAGGACAGGGCGAGACCGGCGGGCAGGGCCCTCTCGAATCGCTCGCGCAGGCCGAGCGCGGCCAGCGCGTTGCCGAGCGCCCGGCCCATCAGGAACTCCATGGACAGGTAATGCACGCGACGCAGGCCGCCGGCATCGAGGCGCTCGCGATCGCGGGCCTGGGTCGCGGCCCAACGGTCGGCCAGCACCTGCCGGCAGGCCGCGGCGGCGGCGCGCAGCCCGGCCTCGGCGCCCGGCGTGATGGCCTGCGCCAGTTCGCGGGCGAAGGCGGCCTCGAAGTCGGCGATCGGCGCGGGGGCGGCGGACAGGGCGGGCGCGGGCGGGCTTGGCTTGGCGTTCACGGGCAAGGGCACTACTCTGG
>CAMPGW010000071.1 GCA_946885735.1 uncultured Gammaproteobacteria bacterium | reverse complement strand
CATCCACAGCTGGTTCTTCACCGGGTTCACCATCAGGATGATGGTCGGCAGCATCGGCAGCAGCATCAGCACGCTCATGTAGCTCTGCGCCTCCTTCACCGACTTCGCGCCGGCGGCGATGAAGGTGAGCAGGCAGGTGCCGATCATCACCATCGGCGTGAGCACCAGCAGGATGCGCGCCATCGCCCACCAGGACACGTCGAGCTTGATGCCCAGCGTCGGCGCGATCGCGAAGCTGAGCTTGAACATCAGCAGCGTCAGCACCAGGCTGATCAGGCCGAAGGTGCAGGCGGCGACGATCTTGCCGCTCATGATGGTCGCGCGCGCCGCCGGCGTGGCCAGCAGCGGCTCCAGCGATTGCCGCTCACGCTCGCCCGCGGTGCTGTCGATCACCAGGTAGGCGCCACCGATGAAGGTGGTCAGGATCAGGATGTAGGGCAGGAAGGCCAGCGCGCGTCCACGGCGTGCCTCCGGCGTGGCCAGGTCGCGGTCGGAGATGCGCAGCGGCTCGCCGGTGGTCGGGCTGATGCCACGCGCCACCAGTCGCAGCGCGCCGACGCCCTGGCCGTAGTTCTGCAGCAGGCCGCGCAGGCGCTGCACCGGGATCTGCGCGTCCTCGCGCGAGGAATCGTGCAGGATCTCGACCACCGCCGGCATGCTGCCGCGCCACTGCTCGCCATACTTCGGATCGATGCGCAGCACGACGTCCTCGCTCTGCGAGCGGATCGCCTCGTCGGGATCGGCCGGCGCCGGCGCGACCACGATGTTCTGGCCTTCCAGCCAGGCCACCAGGTTGGGCGCATGGCTGGCGCCGACCACCGGCACCGTCAGCGGCTTCTCCAGCTGGGTGGAGATGCGGTCGGAGGCGAGCTTGCCGATGCCAAGGATCAATGCCGGCATCAGCAGCGGGCCCATCAGCAGCGAGATCATCAGCGTGCGGCGGTCGCGGAACAGGTCGAGCAGTTCCTTGTGCCAGACGGTCAACAGGGCCTTCATGCGTGCAGTCCTTCTTCCGATCCGATCGCCTTGACGAAGGCGTCCTCGAGGTTGTCTTCACCGGTTTGCGCGCGCAGCTCATCGGGCGTGCCCGCGGCCATCACCGTGCCCTTGGCGATCACCACGATGCGATCGCAGAGCGCGGCCACCTCCTGCATGATGTGGCTGGAGAAGATGACGCAGCGGCCTTCGCCGCGCAGCTGGCGCAGGAATTCGCGCAGGCCGCGGGTGGTCATCACGTCCAGGCCGTTGGTCGGCTCGTCGAGGATGACGTTGCGCGGGTCGTGCACCAGCGCCCGCGCAATCGCGGTCTTGGTGCGCTGGCCTTGCGAGAAGCCCTCGGCCTGGCGGTCGAGCACGTCCTCCATGCCCAGTGCCGCCGACAGCTCGGCGGTGCGGCGGGCGATGTCGGCGTCGGACATGCCGTGCAGGCGGCCGAAGTAGGCGATGTTCTCGCGCGCGCTCAGGCGCTTGTAGACGCCGCGCGCATCGGGCAGCACGCCCAGGCGGCGGCGCACGCCCTCGGCGTCCTGCGCGGCGTCCACGCCATCCACCTTCACCGTGCCGGCGTCGGGCGTCATCAGCGTGTAGAGCATGCGCAGGGTGGTGGTCTTGCCGGCGCCGTTGGGGCCGAGCAGGCCGGTGATCTCGCCGTCGCGGGCGTTGAAGCTTACGCCCTGGACGGCCTTCACCAGGCCGGTCTTGGTGGCGAAGCTCTTGTGCAAATCGTGTACTTCGATCATGGGAGTCTTCCGGTGCAAAGGTCGGGGTGGAGGGCGCGCTCAAGGCAACTCATGGCTCCCACCCATAGAACCCGGTGAAGGGTTGTGCGTACGGCACCTTGTCCAGGCACTTGGCGTCGAGCGACTTCGCGTCGCCGGAGGCGACGAAGCCTGCGAACAACTTCGGCAGGCAGCCGACCGGCAGCACGTTGTGGCCCTGGCCGCGCACGACCAGGTGGCGCGCGTTCGGCAGGGTCTTGGCGATCTGGTCGCCGTAGTGCGGCGGCGTCACCGGATCGAACTCGCCCGACAGCACCAGCACCGGCACCGGGCCCGACAGCGGCTCGCGGAAGCCGGCCGGACGCTCGCCCTTCGGCCAGGCCTCGCATTGCGCCTGCAGGGTGGTGATCAGGTTCACGCCGATCAGGCTGCCGCGGTCGGCCTCGTCCACGATCATTTCGCCGGCGTCCTCGGTGCACATCACCGACAGCTGCATGCCGTGCATGATCTGGCCGCCGATGGTGCGGGTGAGCAGCTTGGCCAGGGCCATCAGCGGTTCGTAACGACCTTGCGCGGCCTCGTGCAGTTCGAGCGGCAACAGGCCGGCGACCTGCGGGGCGTAGGCGAACATCCGCGCCAGCGTGGCGATGTGGCCCGGGCTCATCGTTTCCTGCTTGCTCTCGCCGGTGATGGCGTCGCGATAGGTCACGGTGGGTGGATCGCTGGCCAGGGTTTGCATCAGCGCATTGAGACGCGTGCGCGGGTCGCCGAACTTGTCCACGCAGGCCTTCGACTGGCGGCAGCGCGCGAACTGCATGTCCAGCGACTTCTCCAGGTTGCGGGCATGGTCGTTGCCCAGCACCAGCGAGTTCGGGACGATGCCGTCGAGGGTGAGCGTGCGGGTGTGGGCGGGATAGCGGCGCGCGTACTGCTGCGCGACGCGGGTGCCGTAGGAGATGCCCATCAGGTTGATCTGCTCGGCGCCGATCGCGCGGCGCACGGCGTCCAGGTCCTGGATGGCGTCGCTGGTGGAATAGAAGCGCAGGTCGGCGGTCTTCGACAGCGTGGCGGCGCAGCGCGCGGCGAAGGCACGGGCGGCCTCGAGGCTGTAGTCCTCTTCCTCGACGACGGCGCTCTGGCCCTTGGAGTCCTCGCACACCAGCTTGTTGGACCCGCCGGTGCCGCGCTGGTCCACCAGGATCACGTCACGCGCCTTGTTGACTTCGGCGAAGGCGCCGGCGATCGACGGATAGGACTCCAGCGCCGACTGGCCCGGGCCTCCGGAGAGCATGAAGACCGGGTCGGGCGCGGCCTCGCGCGCGGCCGGGATCCAGGCGATGGCGAGGCGGATCTTGCGGCCCTCGGGCAGGGCGCGGTTCTCCGGCACTTCCAGCGTGCTGCATTGCGCGTTGACGCTCTGCATGCCGAACTCGGGCGCCAGCGTGCAGGGCGTGAACGCGAGCGAGCCAAGCCGGCGCGTGACCGCCGGCGCGGCCTGTTCGGCCAGCGCCTCGTTGCGGGCGGCGACGGCGGCCGAGGGGGCGGCCGCCGCGGGCGCGGGCTCCTTCGCGCGGTCGGTGAAATAGCGCACGCCGAGGATGCCCAGTACCAGCGCAACGGCGAGGGTGAAGCGGGTCTTGCGGTTCATGCAGGCGGACCTGTGTGGCGAAAGGGAAAGGGGTTACGCGACGTCGTCGATGAAGATGCGTTCGATCGGCTCGCCGAACATCCGCGCGATACGGAAGGCCAGCGGCAGGCTCGGGTCGTACTTGCCGGTCTCCAGCGCGTTGATCGTTTGCCGGGACACGTCCAGGTGCTCGGCGAGCGCGCCCTGCGACCAGCCGCGGGCCTCGCGCAGTTCGCGCAGGCGGTTGTTCACTGGTAGCGCCGCGCGATCACGACCTTGGCGATGCCGTAGGCCATGCACAGCAACGGGAACACCCAGATCATCGCCACCTTGGCGGGGATGGCGATCAGCTCGGCGGTCTGCAGGAAGCCCGCCGCCAGGTAGATGGCACTCACCAGCAGGCCGGCGATGGAACCGGATTCGAGTTCGATGCGCCGCTGCATCTCGTCGGAATCGCGCACGTAGCGCACGAAGGCGCGCATCACCCACAGCACCAGCAGCGCCGGGAACAGCGCCACGAGGACGCGGGCGGGGGTGGCGTCGACCATGTCGAGCAGGCGTTTCCACACCAGCATGGTCAGCACGTAGGCCGCCATCGCCGGCCACATCTCGCGCTGGTAGCGCGCGGCCAGGCGCTTGGGCACGGTGTCGGACATGTCCGGGGTGAACCAGAACAGCGCCGCCGCGAAGATGAAGCCGACGCCGACCCCCGCCAGCAGCCCGCGCAGGCGGTCCTGCAGGCCCCAGCCAAACTCGCCCGCCGCCCAGCTCAGCAGGATCAGGGCGGCGCCGCCGGCGAGCGCGAGCAGCGCCTTGCGGCGGCAGGTGGGGAAGGGTTCGGCGGGGCTCATGGCGGCTGTCAAGGAGACTTGACAGGCACGATAGGCGAGCCCGAGGGGCCTGTCAAGTGTGCTTTACAGGGGGGCCGGCCTACTTGCTGCTGACGTACTTCTCGCGGCGGATGTGCGGCACCGGCAGGCCGGCCGCCTTCAAGGCCTCGAAGCAGGCGTCCACCATGTTCGGGTTGCCGCACAGGTAGGCGATGTCCTGGCCCGGATCGGGCGCCAGCCCGGCGAGCGCGTCCTGCACGTAACCACGGCGCACGTCGGCGTGCGGCGCCGCCGGCAGCTCGCGACTGAAGCAGGGGATGAAACGGAAGCGCGGGTTCGCGCGCGCGAACGCGTAGAAATCCTCGCCGTAGATCAGCTCGGCCGGGGTGCGCGCGCCGAACAGCAGCACGACCTCGATCTCGCGCTGCGCCATCGCCTCGGCCAGCTGCGGCAGCATCGCCCGGTATGGCGTCACGCCGGTGCCGGTGCCGATCAGCAGGTAGCGGCGGTTGGTGTCGCCCGGCATCAGGCAGAAGCGGCCGTAGGGCCCGCTGGCCTGGATCTGCTGCCCCTCGTCGAGCGCGGCAAAGAGCGCCGTCGCCGCACCGCCCGGGACGTAGCTGACCGCGATCTGCACCGACTCGCCGGGCCCCAGCGCGTGGTCGTGCATGGTCGCCAGCGAATAGCTGCGCTTGGTCGGGGTGCCGTCGGGATAATGGAAGTGCACCTGGATGAACTGTCCCGGCACGAAGTCCAATGGCTGCCCGTCGTCGCGCACGAAATCCAGGTGGCGCACGGTCGGCGCGATCATGCGGCCGCCCACCAGCCGCAGGGGAAACAGGGTCGCCACGGGGACTCCGGGGAGCGCAAAGGCAAAGGCCTATAATAAACGGCTGGCGCGCGACCGGCGTCGTCGCTGCCTTCACCTCGCCCCGGATTCCCGCATGACCGCTCCCGCCCTCCACGTCCAGCAGCTGCGCAAGACCTACGACAACGGCGTGGAGGCGCTCAAGGGCGTGTCCCTGTCGGTGCAGCCCGGCGACTTCTTCGCCCTGCTCGGGCCCAACGGCGCCGGCAAGTCCACGCTCATCGGCGTGGTCAGCTCGCTGGTGAACGCGAGTGCCGGCAGCGTGGAGGTGTTCGGCGTGGACATCGCCAGCCGCCGCTCGGAGGCGATGCGGCTGATCGGCCTGGTGCCGCAGGAAATGAACTTCAACATGTTCGAGACGCCGCTCGACATCCTGGTCAACTACGCCGGCTTCTACGGCGTGCCGCGCGCCGAGGCATTGGTGCGCGCCGAGGCCGAACTCAAGCTGGCGCAGCTGTGGCCGAAGGCGCGGATGATGAGCCGCACGCTGTCCGGCGGCATGAAGCGCCGGCTGATGATCGCCCGCGCGATGATGACGCGCCCGCGCCTGCTGATCCTCGACGAGCCGACCGCCGGCGTGGACATCGAGATCCGCCGCGCGATGTGGAAGACCCTGCGCGAGGTCAACGCCGCCGGCACCACCGTCATCCTCACCACGCATTACCTGGAGGAAGCCGAGAGCCTGTGCCGCAACCTCGCCATCATCGACCGCGGCGAGATCATCGAACAAGGCCCGATGAAGCAGTTGCTGTCCAAGCTCGACGTGGAAGGCTTCGTGTTCGACGTCGAGGGCGTGCTGCCGGCCGAGTTGCCGGCGCTGCCGGGCGTCGTGTTCGAGGCGCCCAACGACCACACGCTGACGCTGGAGATGCCGCGCAGCCTCGACCTCAACGGGGTGTTTGCGGCGCTGAGCGCGGCCGGCATCCGGGTGCGCTCGATGCGCACGCAGAGCAACCGCCTGGAGGAACTGTTCGTGCGACTGACCGGTGACAACAAGCCCGCCCCGGCCGCGGCGGTGCAGGCATGAGCGCGCCCGAGACCGCCGTGGCCGAACCGCTCGCCGCGCCCAATCCCAACTTCGTCGCGATCCGGACCATCGCCCGCCGCGAGATCGCCCGCATCCTGCGCATCTGGGGCCAGACCCTGGTGCCGCCGGCGATCACGATGACCCTGTACTTCCTGATCTTCGGCCAGCTGATCGGCTCGCGGATCGGCGAGATGGGCGGCTTCCGCTACATGGACTTCATCGTGCCGGGCCTGGTGATGATGGCGGTGATCCAGAACGCCTACGGCAACATCAGCTCGAGCTTCTTCGGCGCCAAGTTCGGCCGGCACGTGGAAGAATTGCTCGTGAGCCCGATGCCCAACTGGGTGATCCTCGGCGGCTACGTCGCCGGCGGCGTGCTGCGTGGGCTGATGGTCGGCGCGATCGTGCTGATCATCGCGATGTTCTTCACCCAGGTGCGCGTGCCGCATCCTTTGGTGACGATAGCCACGGTCTTGCTGGGCGCGATCATCTTCTCGCTGGCCGGTTTCGTGAACGCGGTGTACGCCAAGAAGTTCGACGACATCGCCATTATCCCGACCTTCATCCTCACCCCGCTCACGTATCTCGGCGGCGTGTTCTATTCGGTGCGCGTGCTGCCGGAGTGGGCCGAGCAGGCCACGCACCTGAACCCGATCTTCTACATGGTCAACGCCTTCCGCTTCGGCCTGCTCGGCGAAGGCGCGATGGACATGCCGCTGTGGAGTGCATTCGCGGTGATGCTGGGCTTCGTGGTGGTGTTGACGGTGCTGGCCTTGCACCTGCTGACCAAAGGCGTGGGCCTGCGCAGCTAGAATCAGGCGATTGCGCACCGTTCCGACGCCGGGTATCTGGTTAGGATCACTGGCACCTGGAAGGTAGGAAAGCAGCATGCGATATCCAGCGAAGTTTTTCGCAGCCGTGCTGCTCGCGTTGGCCTGCCCCCTTACAAGCGCGCAGAGCACGGACGGCTTCCACACGCTCCTGGTGTTCCCGGTCGTCGTGGACTCCACATCCTTTACCCAGTCGTTCTGGTTCAAGTCGCTGGCTGGGCAGCGCGCGACGATCGTGCCGACGTTTTACCCGTCGGCAGGCGGCGCACCCGTGCCTTGCCCGAGCTTCAGCGCAACCTCGGCCAGCGCCTCGGTGCCTTCGTTGCGAGCGCTTTGCCCGGGGCTCGCTGCCGGCTCGCAGTTCGGGATGCTGACCGTCGCCGTGCAATGGGCCAATCAGCCCGTCGGCTACAACCCCAGGGTGTCGGGCTTTTCGCGCGTATCCAATATGGCCGGCGCGGGCTTCGGGGTTGAAGCCTATCCTCTGCAGACGTTCACCACGGCCTTCGCCTCGGTGACAGGGCTGCAGCGAAGGGCGGCTTCCGTAGCCGGCCCCGCTCTGCAGACCAATTGCTTCCTCGGAATGTTGCCGTCCACCGCCGACAGCACCAAGGGCACGACCGTGCACTTGTCCCTTCGTGCCGCCGGGGATGCACCTTTGGGGAACCAGGTCTTTGTCGACTTAGTGCCCGGACGCCTGGAGCGAATCCTCGACGTGTTCGCCGGCGCGGGTGCGCCTGCCGGCGACTACGAGAACGCCTCCATCCTCGTTCGACCCGACAAGCCCTACGATGCCGGGGACACGGGCTTGTTGGCATTCTGCACGGTTCAGGACAACACGAGCTTCAACGCGGATTTACGCATGGCCAAGTCTGAAGGCGGAAGCACCTACTTGAAGGGTGACTGGGAAGGTCTTGCGGACCAGCTGGCTTCGCGCCGCACATACGACAGTGCCGATTTGGCATTGCCTGGCCAGCCGGCGCGAAAGTTCGTCCTTCCCGCAGGCAGCTTCCAGAACACACATGCCTACTACTTCCGCCATCCGGACATCGTTGGCTGTATCTTGATGAATTCCGCACTCTTCGAGCCCTTCGGATACTACGACGGGGTGGAAATGCGCCTGTTGGACGAGGAGGGCAACGTGATCGCCGGCGGCGACGGCGTGGTGGGATTCCGGGACCTGCAGTCCGGCGACAAGCTCGCCCGCGGAAGGGGCTCCAACGCTCGCTATTTCCTGCAGGTTGAGCGCAGCGGCGACCTCTCGGATCAAGAGATTGCTTACGCCATCATCTGCGAGAGTGGCAGTGGCCATACGCCGGGAGACCTGGTCCGGTACCAAGTCCCGCTGGATCAGTTTTGAAAGATCCAGCCGATCGCGAGGCGCACCCTGGCGGTATCGCGTGTGGCTGGTCAAGCCACGGTTGCGGGGCCGTGGGCCTGCCGGCCTAGCTTTCGCGCCATCCACCCGCCCAGGTCATCGAGCACGGTGAACGCGGCCGGGATCACGATCAACGACAGCAGCGTCGAGGTGATCAGGCCCCCGATCACCGCGATCGCCATCGGCGCGCGGAAGCTCGAATCGCCCGAAAAACCGAGCGCGATCGGCATCATGCCGGCAGCCATCGCCAGCGTGGTCATGATCACCGGCTGGGCGCGCTTGCGGCAGGCGTCCACCAGCGCGTCGTGCTGCGACAGGCCGTGTTCGTCCTCGGCCATCACGGCGTAGTCGACAAGGAGGATGGAGTTCTTGCTGGCGATGCCGATCAGCATCAGCAGGCCGATCAGGGCCGGCAGCGATAACTCCGTCCCGGTGATGAGGAGCGCGCCAAAGGCACCGCCTGCGCACAGAGGCACGGCAGTCAGGATCGTCAGCGGCATCAGGGCGTGGTTGAAAAGCAGCAAAAGGACCATGTAGATGCAGAGCAAGCCCGCGACCATGGCGATGGCGAAGCCGATGAAGAGCTCCACGTACACCTCGGCGTCGCCGGTGTTGAGGAAGCTCACGCCCGGCGGCAGGTTCTGTACGCTCGGCAGCTGTTGTACCTCGGCCATCACCTCGCCCAGCGGCCGGCCGTTGAGTTCGGCGGTGAAGGTGACGTTGCGCTGGCGCTGGTAGCGGGCAATGACCGACGGGCCGCTGCCCTGGGTGATATCGGCGACCGCAGCGAGCGGAACGGGTCCGTTCTTGCCCGGCACGCGCAAGCTGCCGATCAGTGCCGGATCGTCGAGGGCAGACTCTGGAAAACCGACGCGGATCGGCACCTGCCGCTCGGGCAGGTTGAGCTTGGCCAGGCGTTGCCGGTAGTCGCCGGAGGTCGCGATGCGCGCGGCTTCGGCTATGTCGGCGGTGGCAACACCCAGGTCGGCGGCGCGCTCGGGGCGAGGCGTGATCAGCAACTCGGGCCGGAGCAGCGACGCCGAGGAGGAGATGCTGCCGAGTCCCGCGAGGGTGCGCAGGTCGCGCTCGATCGCCAATGCGGCCTCGTTCAGCCGCTGCGCATCGTCGCTGGCGACCACGAGTTGCATGAGCTCGCCCGGCTCCGTACTCAGGTAGCTGACGCGTGCGCCCGGCAGTTCGCTGAGGCGTGAGCGCGCCTCGCGTTCCAGCGTCTTCTGGTCGCGATCGCGGTCTTCTGCCGGCCCCCAATCGAGCACCAGCAGCGCCTTTCGCACCTCGCCGACGCCGGTCTTGCTGGGGTCGCCCAGGTCGATCGTGCCGCCAACGGTCGTATAGACGTGCCGAAGCTCGGGGATGCCACTCAGCCGGGATCGAGCCAACTCAGCCACAGTGACCGTGTCCCCAAGAAGCGTTCCGGGCGGAAGCTCGAGCGATAAATTGCTTCGACTCTGGTCCGCGGTCGGGATGAAGGTTGTGGGAATGTATTTCGGGATCAGCATGGACAACAGGAAGAAGACGGTGGCGATGCCCAGCGTCCACCACCGACGGCGCAACGCGCGGTCCACCCATTTCAAATACCACACCATCAGCTTCGTATCGCCCGTGGCGACCGGATGCGCCTTGAGCTGGTAGGCCGCCATCATCGGCGTCAGCAGGCGCGCCACCAGCAGCGAGAACACCACCGCGGTGGCCGCCGTCCAGCCGAACTCGCGGAAGAACTTGCCGGGGATGCCGGGCATGAAGGCGACCGGCACGAACACCGCGGCAAGGGTCAGCGAGGTGGCGATCACCGCCGTGCCGATCTCGTCGGCGGCTTCGCGCGCGGCTTCGAGCGGCGTCTTGCCCATGCGCAGGTGGCGCACGATGTTCTCGATCTCGACAATGGCGTCGTCGACCAGGATGCCGACTACCACCGACAGCGCCAGCAGCGTGATCAGGTTCAGCGTGAAACCAAAGGCCCACATCACCGCGAAGGTCGGGATGATGGACAACGGCAAGGCCACGGCCGAGATCCAGGTCGCGCGCCAGTCGCGCAGGAACAGCCAGACCACCAGCAGCGCCAGCAGTGCGCCTTCCCACAGCATGGTCATCGAGGACTCGTAGCTGCGCTCGGCCTCCTCGACCATGGAATTGACCAACTCGAAGCGCAGGTCCGGGTGCTCGGCCTTCAGGCGCTCGAGTGCGGCGCGCACGCCCTCGGCAACTTCGATCTCGCTGGAGCCGCGCGTGCGCGAGAGCGAGAAGGCCACCACCGGCTTGCCGTCGAACAAGGCCACCTGCGTCGGGTCGGCGGAGGCATCGCGGATCGTCGCCAGCGAGGACAGCTTGAGCGCGCGCCCGTCCGGCAGGCTGATGCTGAAGTCGCGCAGTTGCTGCACGTCCTCCAGCGTGCCGACGGTGCGGATGACCTGCCGGCTGCCGCCGAGCTCGGCCTTGCCACCGGGGCGCTCGGCCTGGATGCGCGCCAGCTGCTGCGACACCTGCCCTGCGGTCACGCCCCAGGCCTGGAGCTTTTGCGGGTCGAGGTCGACGCGAATCTCGCGATCGATGCCGCCCGCGCGCGTCACCAACGCCACGCCAGGCACGCCGTACAGCGCCTTGCTGATCTCGCGGTCCACCAGCCAGCTCAGCTCGTCGGTGCGGCGCGTGTCCGAGGCCACCGCGTAGGTCATCAGCGAGCCGCCGATATTGATCTTGGCGACGATCGGTTCCTGGATGTCCTGCGGCAGATCCGCCCGCACGCGCTTGACCGCGTCGTTGACGTCGTCCAGCGCGGTGCCCAGGTCGGTCTCGAGCACGAACTCGATGGCGGTGTTGCTGCTGCCCTCGGTGACGGTGGACATCACGCGCTTGACGCCCTCGATGGTCGCCACCGAGTCCTCGATCTTGCGCGTGACCTCGGTCTCGAGCTGGCTGGGCGAGGCGCCGGGCAGGTCCACCTGCACGGTGACCATCGGGAAGGCGATGTCGGGGAAGCGCGCGATCGGCAACGCGTGGAAGCCCCACAGGCCCGCGACGCAGAGCACGAAGAACAGCATCAGCGCCGGCAGCGGCCGGCGGATCGCCCAGGCGGAGAAATTCACGGCGTGGCGCCCGCCCTGGCCGCGGCGGGTGCGGCGACCACCTTCACGCGGTCGCCTTCGCCGAGGAAGCCGGCGCCGCGCTCGACCACCGGCGTGCCCGGGGCCAGCCCGCGCAGGATTTCGACGCGATCCCCGGTGCCGGCGCCGGTGCTGACGCGGTGGCGGTGGGCGATGCCCTTGCGGTCGACGGTGAACACATAGGCATAGCCGTCGCGCATCACCACCGAAGCGGCCGGTACGGTGATGCCGGGTGCGGTGCCGGTGAGGATGCGGCCCTGCGCGAAGGTGCCGGCCTTCAGCGGGCCCGGCTCGGGCAGGTCGACGTAGGCGGTGCCGGTGCGCGTGCTGGCGTCCACGCCCGGCGACACCGCGCGCACGGTGCCGTCCACGACGCCCTGCGGACCCTGCACGCGCGCCTGCGCGCCGACGCGGACGCGCGCGAGATCGGCCTCCGGCAGGTCGGGGCGCCACTCCAGGCGCCCCTGTCGGATCAGCCCGAGCAACTGCGCGCCGGCCGCCACGACCTGCCCCGGCTGCACCAGCCGCGTGGAGATGATGCCCGCATCGGGCGCGCGCAACTCCGCGAAGCTGCGGCGCAACCGCACGCCATCGAGTTGCGCCCGGCTGGTCGCCTCGCGCGCCTGCGCCTGCACGAGTGCCGCGCGCAACTCGTCGAGCGCGCTGGCGCTGATCAGCTGCGATTTCGCCAGGCCCTCGCCGCGGCCCAGGTTCACCTGCGCGAGCTTGACGCCGGCGGCGGCCTCGTCGTGCGCGGCCTTCGCCTGCCGCAGTTCGCTGTCGAGGGTGCGGTGGTCGAGCTCGAGCAGCAGTTGGCCCTTCGCCACCTGTTGGCCGACGTCCACGTGCAAGGCGGTGACGCGCAGGCCGGAGAGTTCGACACCGAGCTGCATCTCCTCCCAGGCGGCGATCGGACCCGAGGCGATGACGGTGCGCTGGATCGGCGCGGACGTGGCGGGCGCCAGGGTGACGGCCAGGCTGGGCGGTGCAGCAGGTGCCACGTCCGGTTCGGCGGCCTTGTCGCCGCAGGCAACCAGCGATAGCAGGGCGAGCGGCAGCAACAGCCGCCAGTGGGGGGCAGGGGCCATGCGGGATGCCTCGAATGTCGTCCCCGTCATGATACCGGCTGGCGGGCGCCCGTTAGACTACGCACCGCATGTCCGGCCTCAATTCCCCCCAGCGCCTCGCCGTCGAATACACCGACGGCCCCCTGCTCGTGCTGGCCGGCGCGGGCAGCGGCAAGACGCGTGTCATTACTGAGAAAATCGCCCACCTGATCGCCCGTCGCCAGCACGAGGCGAAGCACATCGCGGCCATCACCTTCACCAACAAGGCCGCGCGCGAGATGCGCGAGCGCGTGGCCAAGCGGGTGAAGGGCGACGCTGCGGAAGGCTTGATGATCTCGACCTTCCATTCGCTCGGCCTGCGCTTCCTGCAGATCGAGCACGAGCGCGCGAAGCTGCGTCGCGGCTTCTCGATCTTCGACAGCGACGACCAGATGGGCGTGATCAAGGACCTGCTGCCGCCCGGCCTGAAGAAGGACGCGATCGAAGCCCTGCGCGGGCTGCTGTCGAAGGCCAAGAACGAGGGCCTGTCGCCGGAGCAGGCGATGGAGGCCGCGCGCAGTGCGCGCGAGCGCGAGGCGGCCGACCTGTACGCGCGCTACCAGGCGCGGCTGCAGGCCTTCAATGCGGTGGACTTCGACGACCTGATCCGGATGCCGCTGGCCTTGCTGGAAGAGGACGCGGAACTGGCGCCGGCGTGGCGCGAGCGCATCCGCTACCTGCTGGTGGACGAGTGCCAGGACACCAACGGCGCGCAGTACCGCCTGCTGCGCCACCTGGCCGGCCCGAAGGGCGCGCTGACCTGCGTGGGCGACGACGACCAGAGCATCTATGCCTGGCGAGGCGCCAATCCGGAGAACCTCGAGCTGCTCGGCAAGGACTATCCGCAGCTGAAGGTGGTCAAGCTCGAGCAGAACTACCGCTGCACCGCGCGCATCCTGCGCTGCGCCAACACCCTCATCGCCAGGAATCCGCACGCGCACCTCAAGCAGCTGTGGAGCCAGCACGGCGACGGCGAGACCGTGCGCGTCTGGGCCTGCCGCAATGCCGAGCACGAAGCCGAGCGCGTCGCCGCCGAAATCAACTACCTCAAGCAGGCCAAGGAAATCCCCTGGGGCGAGTTCGCCATCCTGTTCCGCGGCAACCACCAGTCGCGGCCGCTGGAAAAAGCATTGCAGTTGCTGCGCGTGCCCTACCACCTCACCGGCGGCACCGCCTTCCTCGATCGCGGCGAGGTGAAGGACGCGCTGGCCTGGCTGCGCGTGCTGGCCAACCCGGATGACGACGCGGCCTTCCTGCGCGCGATCGGCTCGCCCAAGCGCGAGGTCGGCGGCACCACCCTGGCCAAGCTGGCGCTGATGGCGCAGCAGGCGCACAAGCCGCTCTCGCGCGCGGCCGAGGACATCGGCCTGCTCAAGCAGCTCACGCCGCGCGCGGCGGCGGGCCTGGACGAGTTCACCCGCATCGTGCATCGCCTGCGCGATTTGTCCGAGCGCGCCACGCCCGCCGAACTCACGCGGCAACTGGTTGAACAGTCGGGGCTGCTGGCGGCGATCCGCGCGCAGTGCAAGGACGAGGCGAGCTTCCAGCGCCGACGCGAAAACCTCGACGAACTCTCGCAGTGGTTCGAAGCCGCGAAGGGCGGCGGCCCCGGCGACCTGGCCGCGCAACTGGCCCTGATCACCCACGCCGACCGTGGCGAGCCCGGCAACGAAGTGCGGCTGATGAGCCTGCACGCGGCCAAGGGCCTGGAATTCCGCGTGGTCTTCATCATCGGCTGCGAGGACGGCAACCTGCCGCACGAGCATTCGATCGAGGAAGGCATGCTGGAGGAGGAGCGCCGCCTGTTCTACGTCGGCATCACCCGCGCCAAGGAACGCCTGTACCTCTCGCATGGCGCGGAGAGCAAGCGCTGGGGCGAGACCCAGCACCTGCTGCCGAGCCGCTTCCTCGACGAACTACCCGCCGGCGACCTGCAGCGCGATGGCGCCGACCCGGAGCTCGAGTCGGCGCAGAAGAAGGAGCGCGGCCGCGCCGCGCTCAAGGACCTGGCGGCGTTCTTCGACGCCTAAGGCACTCGGCCGGTCCACCCGGATTTGCGACAATGCCCGACCTAGACCGATCGGACCCCACCATGGCC
>CAMPGW010000070.1 GCA_946885735.1 uncultured Gammaproteobacteria bacterium | reverse complement strand
CTTCGGCGACGATCTCTTCGGCGACGGTCTCTTCGGCGACGGTCTCTTCGGCGACGGTCTCTTCGGCGACGGGCTCTTCGGCGACGGGCTCTTCGGCGATGGTCTCTTCGGCGACGATCTCTTCGGCGACGGTCTCTTCGGCGACGGTCTCTTCGGCGACCGGCTCTTCGGCGACGGGCTCTTCGGCGACGAACTCATCGGCGGCTGGGGCGCCGGATTCCACGTCCTCGTGCGGTGCGGGCTCGGGCGCGGACAGGCCGGTCCAGGCGGGCACATCGCCAACCAGCAACGCCTCGACGAACGCGGGGAACTCGTCCGCGGCGGGTTCTTCGGCCTGCGCGGCGGCCACGTCGGTGGCCTCGGCGGCCGCCTCGCCGGCAGGCGCGGTCAGCGCCTCCAGCTCGGCCAGGCTCATGCCGTAGAAGTCATCGTCGATCGCCACCGGTGCCGGACCGTCTGCGGCGACGCTCTCGGCGCTCTCGGCGCTCTCGACGGACTCGACGCTCTCGACGGACTCGACGGAGTCGAAGGCCTCGACGATATCGAAGGCCTCGGTCGGCTCCTGCGTTTCGGCGCCATCTTGCACGTCGATGAACTCGCCGGTCGGCAGCGATGCGAGCGCATCCGCGGACACGAAGTCCTCGCTTTCGAGCGCGGCCGAGGCTTCCTCGCCACGCGCTTCGGCCTGCTCCGGCGTGACGGCTTCGGCCGCCGCCGCGTCGTCGAAGGCGGCGATCATGCCGGCGAGCGCATCGTCGCCATCCCCGGATTCGAGGGTCGGCTCGGCCTGGGCGTCGCTGAAGGCGTAGCTTTCGTACTCGGCGAATTCGTCGGCTTGCGCCAGGCTCTCCGCGTCGGCCTCGGCGATCGCGCCTGTGCCGGCCTCTTCGTCTCCGGCCGGCGCCATGCCCGGCTCGACCGTGACGGATTCGGAATCTGCCGCGTAGTCGTCGGTCGCAAACCCGGCCGCGGCGGACTCCGTTTCGACTCCGATGGCTTCGTCCGCGACGCGCTCGGGCGCGCCATCGGTGCGTCCTTCCTCGAAGTCGTGCTGCTCGGTCCCGATGTCCGCACTCGGCGCATCGGCTTGGTCGGCCGCCGGCGTGGCGATCGGCTCGGCCACGGGCGGCTGGCTCGCCTGCGCCAGGAATTCCGCGACCGAGAACAGCTGGTCTTCCGGGAAATCGGCATGCGCAACGGCAAGCTCTTCGGTGTCCTCGAAGCTGTCCTCGACGGCCGGAACGTCGAGGTCCGAATCCCACTCGGCCCCCAGCGGCGACAGCTCGAGTTCCGCGATCGGCTCGACTTCCGCGACCGGCTCGAAGTCGGCGCGCGCATCCGCGACCTCGGCCACGGCAGTGTCCTCGACCTCGGCAGCGATCTCCGCGGCCGTTTCCTGTTCTGCCTGGATTTCCGCGGTCGCGCGGGTGTCGGGTTCGGCCTCGGCGACAGGCGCGGGCTCGGCGTCGAATCCGGCGGCAGGCGCCAGGTCCATCGGCGGCAACTCGGAGGCGAAGGCGGCTTCGAGTTCGGCGGCCTCGGCGGCGGACGCGTCGGAAGGCTCGAATTCCGCAGTGAAATCGGCCAGTTCCATGTCGGCGCCGGCTGGCGTGTCCGCGGCTTCGGCCTGCTCGGGCTCCCGGACCTCCATCGCCGTTTCCGGCTCGGCCTCGACCTCGACCTCGGGGACGGCATCGAAGTCCGGCAACGGGTATTCGGCGGTGACGATCTCTTCCGGCACCTCCGCCGCGACGAGTTCCTCGACCAGCCAGGGCTGGTCATGCGCCTCGACGACTTCGGCGGAAGCTTCCGCCTCGGCTTGCTCCTCAGCCGGTGCTTCGGCCAGCGGTGCGGGCTCGAGGAACTCCGCAACATCGCTGGCGGCGAAATCGGCTTCGACGGCCGGGAGCTCGGAATCCGCCGACGGCTCCAGGATGGCCTCGTCGGCCGGCTCGAGCGCGAACTCCGCTTCCTCGGGTGCCCAGGCCTGGGACGGCGCCTGCGCGGGCTCGTCCGCGGCGAAATCGGGAATCGCCGAGGTGTCGGCGGCTTCCATCACCACCACTTGCGGCATCTGCTCGTCGTCCACGTGCAGGGGCACGCTGGGCAGCGCCGAGTCGGGCAAGGTGTCGCGCAGCGAAACCGCACGCGCAGCCAGCTCGCTGAAATGCGGCAACACGGGGCGCGGCTTCTCGATCGCCTGCACGGTCGCGCGGATGGCGCGGGCGGCATCGGCGACCAGGGCGATGCCAGCCTCGCCCGGCACGAGGTCGTGGGCGAGCGAACGCTTGACGAAACCTTCCAGCGGCGCCGTCACCTCGGTGATGGACATCACCTCGGTCATCGCGAACGCGCCGTTCATCGTGTGGATCGAACGCAGCAGCGGATCGGTCACCGGCTGCGGACCGCGGGCCGCGCAGGCCGCCAGCCAGGCGTCGACCGTCTCCAGGTGTCCGGCGACCTCGGGCTTGAGGATCTCCAGCAACACCGGGTCGATGGAGAACACCGGCGCGTCGTCGGTCTCGGCGTCGGCGGCGAGGGGCTCCTCGCCGGCCGGCTCGACAGCAAGCTCGGCCTCCTGGGCTTCGAAGATTTCCTCGTCGTCGAAGTCCTCTTCGACGGCCACGGGTGCTTCGGCGGCCAACAGCGGCGAGCGGTAGGTCGCTTCCTCGCCAGCGGCAAGCCGGTCGGCGACGTCCTGGATGCCGACCAGGTCCGCGTGCACCTGCTGGCCCTGCAAGGCCGAGCGCAGCAAGGGCAGGTGCTGCAACGCGAGCTGGACCATCGCCATGACTTCGGCGCTGGCGGGACGGCTGCCGTCGAGCACGCGGTTGAGCATGCTCTCGATCTTCCAGCTGAACTCGCCCAGCGCGCGCGCCCCCACCAGGCGGCCACTGCCCTTGAGGGTGTGGAACACGCGGCGGATCGGGCGCAGCAGTTCCGCGTTGCCCGGGTCGTCGCGCCACGGCGGCAACAACTGCTGGAGGTTCTCGATCTCTTCCTCGAATTCCTCGAGGAAGACTTCGCGGATCTCGTCGTCGATCTCCTCGCTGCTGGTGGCGTCGAAGCCGGACACCGGCTCGCCGACCTCGCCCGCGGACGACAGCAAGGCAACCTCCGACGGCACTGGCTGGGCGGGCGCCGCGCTCGGCGCCTCGGCCTGCGAAGCGGTGGCAATGGCTTCGGCAGGCGCGCCTGCGGCTGGCTCGGCGGCCACGGGCGCGACCGGCTCGGCCGGCGCACTCGACGCGCTCGACACGCTCGACGCAGCAACGGATGCGGCCGGGGCGGCGACGACGGGGGCCGGTGCTTCCACGCGCACCGGCGCCGCACGCATCGCGGCCGACAACGGCCAATAGCCGAGCGCGGTCAGGCTTTGCCGCGCCACTTCGAGGATCTGCTCGCGATTCGGGCGGCGGTCGCGCAGGGCCTCGAGGAAATATTCCAGGCTCGCCAGCGCATCGGCCAGGCGATCCATCTGCTGCCCGTTGGGCACCTGCTTGCGCTGCAGCAACTCGTTCTCGGTGAACTGGCGAACGCCGACCAGGTAGTCGGCCGGCAGCGGCACGTCGAGGATGCGCAGGGCGCCGGCAACCTCGTTGAGCAGGCGCGGCACGTCCGCCAGCTGGCGGTGGTCCCAATGGGTCTCGACGAAACCGACGAAGCTCTGCCGGGCCTGCGAGAAATTGACGATCGCTTCCTTGACCAGCGCCTCGAGCAGGCGCCGGGAGTCGTTGCCGCCGGCGGGATCGGCAGCCTCGCCGCCCTCCTTGCCGAGGCGCTCGACCTGGTCGTCGAGTGCGGCTTCCACGTAAAGCAGCGCGCCGGCGATGTCGAGCAGGGTCGCCTCGTCGTCGCGGCGAACGCCCGACACGACGTCGTTCACGGCGGTGCGCTGGTCCTGCACCACCCGACGCGGCACGGCCAGGCCGAGCATGCCGAGGGTGTCGGCGACACGGTCGAGCGCGTCCACCTGCGCACTCAGCGCGGCCGGCGTGGCGCCGGGCGTACGCAGGTGCAGGTCGAGCGCGTCCTTGACCCGCAGCAGGTCATCCTTGATCGCGACCGCGACGGTCTCGAGCAGGGCGCGGTTGTTGCCGGACAGGCTGCCCCGCGCGTGCGCGAGCTCGGCCTCGCTCGGCTCCGAGCCGCTGAGCCCGAACACCTGGCGGATCTCGCCGATGCGGCCGTGGTCGCTGCCCTCGTGGGCGACGAAATACAGCAGTTGCTTGGTCAGCTCGATCGGCGGGTCGATGCGGAAGGCGACGTCGCCGCCGTCGGCGAGGCGCTTGATCTCGCGCTCGACCTTGGCCAGGGCCTGCTTGAGCGGCGTGCTGATCGGGAAGGCATTGCGGGCGAGCGCGTCGAGCGTGCCGGCGGCGACCCAGAACAGGCGACGCGCGGGCTCGGCGCTGGTGATCGGCACCAACTGCTCGCACACGTCGGTGAGGTCGCGGATGGTGGCCGCGCTGTTGTCGTCCTTGAGCCAGCGCAGCAACGCGCCCTGGAACAGGCCGCGCAGGGCTTCGGCGCGGCGGGTCAGCTCCAGGTGCGGCAGCGGCGCCACCGGTCCCTGCGCCGCGGGCGGCAGGGGACGCGAAAGATCGGGGGAGAACAGCACGCTCTCGCTCAGGCCCTTCTCGCCACGCGAGGCGCGCAGCTGGTTCAGCAGCGGCAACAGCACGATCGGGATGTCGCGATGCCCGCCCTGCAGGCGCTCGAGGTAGTCGGGCAACTGGACGATGCCCTGCATCAGCACCGAGTAGGCGGCGTCGCGGTCGCCGACGCGCTTGTCCATCAGCGCGCGGCCGAGCTGTTCCATCTCCTCGGCCACCATCGCCGCGCCGTACAGCTCGACCATCCGCAGCGTGCCCTGGACCTGGTGCAGCAGGTCCGCGCAGGTGCGCAGCTCGGCCGGGTTCTCGCCTTCCTCGACGTAGCTCTGCAAGGCGTTGCGCGCCTGCTTGAGCGTCTCGTCGAGCTCCGGCTTGACCCAGGTGAGCGTCGTGAAGTCGATACTGTTGTCTTGCAGCGTCATTCCGAAAGCCTGTCGTTGCGCAAGCGACGGATCGGGGGACCGTGCCCAGCCATTACGGGTGTGTGGGGTTGTCGCCGATCAGATCGCCGGCAGCTTGAAGTCGGCCACCGAGCGCCGCAGGTCCGCGGCGAGCTGGGCCAGGTTGCCGATGCTCTCGGCGGTCTGGTTGGCGCCCTGCGAGGTCTGCGTGGTGATCTCCTGGATGACCGACATGGTCGCGGTGATGTTGGTCGCCGCCACCGACTGCTGCCGGGCCGCCATGGAGATGTTCTGGATGAGGCTCGCGAGGTCGTTCGACACCTTCTCGATCTCGCCCAGGGCCAGGCCCGCGTCCTCGGCCAGTCGCGCACCGGCGACCACTTCCGCGGTCGTCTGCTCCATCGAGGACACCGCCTCGTTGGTATCGCTCTGAATGGTCTGGACCAGGGTCTCGATTCGCTTGGTGGCGTTCGAGGCGCGTTCCGCGAGTCGCTGCACTTCGTCGGCCACCACCGCGAAGCCTCGGCCCGCTTCACCGGCGGAGGCCGCCTGGATGGCGGCGTTGAGCGCGAGGATGTTGGTCTGCTCGGCGATGTCGTTGATCAGTTCGACGATCGAGCCGATTTCCTGCGAGCTTTCACCGAGGCGCTTGATTCGCTTCGAGGTCTCCTGGATCTGGTCGCGGATGTTGTCCATGCCCTGGATCGTCTGGCGCACCACTTCGGCGCCTTTCGCGGCGATCTGCACGGAGCGCTGCGCCACGTCGGCCGATTCGGCGGAGTTGCGCGAGACCTGGTCGATGCTCGATGCCACGTCCTGGATTTGCGCGGAGGCGGAGGTGATCTGCTGCGCCTGGTGTTCCGCGGCTTCGGCCAGGTGCATCGCGGTCGCCTGGGTTTCCTGGGCGGCGGCGGCCACCTGCACGGCGGTTTCGTTGATCGTGGATACGAGGGATCGCAGCGCCTCGATGGCGAAGTTGATCGAGTCCGCGATCGCGCCGGTGATCTCCTCGGTCACCGTCGCCTTCACCGTCAGGTCGCCCTCGGCGAGGCTGCCCATTTCGTCGAGCAGCCGCAGAATGGCTTCCTGGTTGCGCTGGTTGAGTTCCTTGGTGCTGTTGAGCGTCTCGAAGTCGCGGCGGCGCTGGACGACGTAGAGGCCGACCAGGGCCAGCAAGGCGGCGACACCGGAGCCGATCGCCCAGACGTTGTTCGGGAAGGCGCGGGCCAGGCTGGAACCGAAGGTCTCGAACAGCGCCTGGCTGTCCTCGAGCAGGACGTTGGAGTCCTCGGAGATCGCCTGCGAAGCCTGCTGCACCTCGAACAGGTCGGTGGACGCCTGCAGGATCGAGTCCATCTCCTTGAGCGAGTCGGCGTACAGCTTGTCGACCGCGTCCACCGCGCCGAGCGCGGCGGAGCTGGTGACCCGGGCGACGCCCATTTCGGCGTTGCCGCTCTTCAGGCCGGCCAGCACCTGGCCGAACACCGCGGAGTCGCGCGAGAGCGCGTCGGCGGCGGTCACGGCGCGGTCGCCACCGGCGAGGATTTCCGTCACGCGGCGCGACATGCGGTCGGCCAGCACGATCTGGCGATTGGCCAGGTTGATCTGCGAGGCCGGCGCACCGGCGTCGGACATCGCGCGCACCACTTCGTCGAGTCGGGCGGAGATCTGCGGGATGCGGGCGTTGAAGGCGGCCGCGGTGTCGCTGAGGTTGACGATGCGGTCCTGCGACTGGCTGATGCGGTTGGCGTCGGCCGCCATCTTGGTCCAGACGGTGGTGACCTTGCGCAGCGCGACGTCCACGCCCTTCTGGTTGACGCTGCCTTCGTAGCCGGGGACGCCCTCGCCACCCTTGCGCAGGGCGGTGACGATGGCGGCGCTGCGGTCCTTGGTGGCCTTGAACTCGTCGAAGGACTCGGAGTTACCGCCTTCGACCGCCTCGCGGGAGTACTTCGCAAGCTGCTGCGAGAGCACCTGCAGTTCCGCGGTCAGCGCTCGGGCCTTGTTTTCCTGGTTGCCCAGGTAGGCGGCGTAGAACGTGTTCGCGCCGAGGACGACCAGTGCCAGGGCCAGCACCGCGCCCCAAAACTTGAAGCCGAAGTTGGACAACCGGCCCTGCAACGAACTGGCATTCACGCTCATGACTGCACCCACCCTCGAAAGTGATCCAAAAACGGCCTAAACGGTGGCCTGCCGGAATTCAGGCGTGCGTGTCAGCGTCTGCATGCTGAACACCGCCCAGTTGGTGTCGGCCAGGCGGTAGACCTGGCTGACGAAGTGGCCGTAGCGGCCGTCGTCCTCACCGCCCATCTCGGCGCGATGCGTATCGTTGAAAGTGCGCTGCCCGTACAGCTCGTCGATCAGCACGGCGACGTTGCCGCCGGCCTGGCGCACGACCAGCATGCGCTGGCCGTCGTGCACGACGGTGCGTTCGCCCTCCAGGAACTGCTTGAGGTCCACCACGGGCAACAGGGTGCCGCGCACGTTGGCCACGCCGAGCATCCACGGCTGCGCGCCCGGCACCGGGGTGACGGCAGGCATCGGCAGGATTTCCATCACCTCGTCGAAGGACGAGACCAGGCGGCGCTGGCCGAGCCGGAAGCCGACGCCGCGCCAGTGGCCGGCGGCCTCCACCGACTCCGGGCGCCCGGGCACGTGCGCCAGCGAGCGGGCTTCGTAGTCGAGCAGGGTGTCGAAAGCGGAGGCGGCGTGCGTCTTGGCCATGGCGGTCAGGCGAAGGCGACGAAGTTGCGGATCGCGGCGAGCAGCTCGTCGCGGGTGAAGGGCTTGGTCAGGTACTGGTCGGAGCCGACGATGCGCCCGCGGGCCTTGTCGAACAGGCCGTCCTTGGAGGACAGCATGATGACCGGCGTGCCCTTGAACATCTGGTTGTTCTTGATCAGCGCGCAGGTCTGGTAGCCGTCCAGGCGCGGCATCATGATGTCCACGAAGATGATCTGCGGCTGGTGGTCGGCGATCTTCGCCAGCGCCTCGAAGCCGTCGGTGGCGGTGACCACCTCGCAGCCTTCCTTCTTCAGGAGCGTTTCCGCGGTCCGCCGGATGGTCTTCGAATCGTCGATGACCATGACCCGTAGGCCGCTGAGATTGTTTTGTTCCATCTGGTTCCCCGGTGCGCGGCCTGTCACGCCTGTTTCCGGCGTTTGGCAGCTGTCTTATATCCCAGCCGAACGCGGGAGTGTCAAGCAATGCCGCGCGACGCGCTGCTTTCCGTGACCCCCTGCACGTTGTCCCGACGGCCCTGCTAGGCTAGCGGCAGGACCGATTGCACGGATTCACGAATGTCCCTGAACGTCGCCGTGGTCATGGATCCCATCGCCCGGATCAAGATCGCCAAGGACTCGACCTTCGCGATGTTGCTCGAAGCGCAGCGCCGCGGGCACCGCCTGCATTACGTCGAGCCCGGCAGCCTGTCGGCGATCGAGGGCCGCGCCTGCGCGCGCCTGGCCGGGCTTACGGTACAAGACGACCCCGCCGCGTGGTACGGATTGACCACCTGTGAGCTGCGCCCGCTCGCCGGCATGGACGTGGTGCTGGTGCGCACCGACCCGCCCGTGGACAGTGCCTACCTGCACGACAGCATCCTGCTCGACCTCGCCCGCAACGAGGGCGTGCTGGTGGTCAACGACCCGCGCGGCCTGCGCGACCTGAACGAGAAACTCGCGGCGCTGCTCTTTCCCGACTGCTGCCCGCCGACGGTGGTCAGTCGCGACGCCGCGGTCCTGCGCGCGTTCATCGCCGAACACGGCCTGTGCGTGCTCAAGCCACTCGACGGCATGGGCGGGCGCTCGATCTTCCAGGTGCGCGACGGCGAGCCGAACCTGAACGTGATCCTGGAGACGCTGACCCAGAGCGGCCGCGACCTGGCGATGGCCCAGCGCTACCTTCCCGAGATCAAGGACGGCGACAAGCGCATCCTGGTGGTGGACGGCGAGCCGGTGCCCTATTGCCTGGCGCGGATCCCGCAGGGCAGCGAGTTCCGCGGCAATCTCGCCGCCGGCGGCCGCGGCGAGGGTCGACCGCTGAGCGATCGCGACCGCTGGATCGCCGAACGGGTGGGCCCGGAGCTCAAGCGCCGCGGCATGCTCTTCGTCGGCCTGGACGTGATCGGCGACTACCTGACCGAGGTCAACGTCACCAGCCCGACCTGCATCCGCGAGCTCGACCTGCAGTTCGGACTGAACATCGCCGGCCTGCTGTTCGATGCGATCGAGGCGCGACGCGCGGCGGCCTAGCGCGGTGCATCGTTCCCGGGCGGGCGTCGTCTAGAATCGGGCCATGAACGCGCCGGCCGACCCTGCGACCCCGCGGGCCGCCCTGCCCCTGCGCAAGGTCGGCCCCAACGAGCGGCTCAGTGCCACCAGCGTGCTCTCGCTGGTGGCCTTCGGGGTGCTGATCCTCGGCGTGGCCTTCCGCCAGGACGACCCCGCGCCGGTGGTGCCGACCCTGGACGTGATCCTGACCCAGACCTCGACGCCGCTGCCGCCGGAGCAGGCCGACTTCCTCGCCCAATCCAACAACCAGGGCGGCGGCGAAAGCGAGCGGGCGCAACGACCGCGCGAAGACCAGGTCGCGCAGGTTCCCAAGAACGAAGCCGGCGTCGCCCCGCAACCGCTCACCGCGCAGGTGCCCCCGCCCTCGCCCGAGCCGCGCCAGCGCCTGCTCACCACCGTCAACCCGAGCGGCCAGCGCGTCGCCACCCCGGAGGAACAGCCCGACAGCCTGCCGCGTCCGCTGCCCACCGGAACGGAACTGATGGAGCAGAGTGCGGAAATGGCGCGGCTCGCCGCCGAGATCGAGGTCAGCAGCGCGCTCTACGCCAAGCGCCCGAAGCGCAAGTTCATCACCGCCAGCACCCAGGAATACGAGTACGCCGGCTACATGCGCGCCTGGGTGGCCAAGGTCGAGCGCGTGGGCAACCTCAACTACCCGCGCGAGGCGCAGCGCCTCGGGCTGACCGGGCGGCTGATCCTCACGGTGTCGATCGGGCGCAACGGCGAGGTGAAGGGCGTGCTGGTGAATCGGTCCAGCGGCAAGAAGCTGCTCGACCAGGCCGCGGTGCAGGCGGTGCAGCTCGCCAGTCCCTTTGCCCCCTTGCCGCAGACCCACGAAGACATCGACATCCTCGACATCACCCGCACCTGGGACTACCGGGACGGCAGCGTCGGCACGCGCTGAGCGCGATGCCGTGCAGGGCGCTCAGCCCAGCACGGCCTGCAGCACCGCCATCCGTACCGCCACGCCGTTGGCGACCTGGTCCAGGATTGCCGACTGCGGCCCGTCCGCGACTTCGTCGGAGATCTCCACGCCGCGGTTCATCGGTCCCGGGTGCATCACGATCGCGTCGGGCGCGGCCAGCGCGAGCCGGCGCGCGTCGAGCCCGAAGTCGCGGAAGTACTCGTCCAGCGAGGGCACCAGGCCCTCTTCCATGCGCTCGCGCTGCAGGCGCAGCATCATCACCGCGTCCACGCCGGCGACCGCCTCGTCGAGCCGTTCGACCACCTGGCAGCCTGCCAGCACGTCGTGGCCGGGCAGCAGCGCGGGCGGCGCGCAGACGCGCACCTCGCCGGCGCCGAGCGTGCGCAGCGCATGCAGGTCGGAGCGCGCGACCCGCGAGTGTCGGATGTCGCCGACGATGGCGACCTTCAGGCGGCTGAAATCCGCGCCCTTGCGCTGGCGCAGGGTCAGCATGTCGAGCAGTCCCTGGGTCGGGTGCGCGCTCTGGCCGTCGCCGGCATTGACGAAGGCGGTGCCGCGGCGGGCGCCGGCGGCGAGCGAGGCGACCATGCCGTTGTGCGCGTGCCGGACGATGAAGCAATCCACGCCCATCGCTTCCAGCGTGCGCATGGTGTCGAGCGGCGACTCGCCCTTGCGCGAGGAACTGGTGTGCACGTCGAAGCCCAGCACGTCCGCGCCCAAGCGGGTGGCCGCCACCTGGAACGACCCGCGCGTGCGCGTGGAAGGTTCGAAGAACAGCGTGCAGACAGTGCGCCCGGCCAGGCGTTCGCGCAGGCCGGTGCCGCCCATCGCGCGCGGGCGCATCACCTCTGCGGAGGCGAGCAGGCCCTCGAGGGTGGCGGCCGGCAGGCCCTCGAGCGTGAGCAGGTGGCGCAGGCGGCCATCGGCAGCCAGTTGCAGGGAGGTCGGCGGGATCATGTGGTCGGAGGCTCGGCGGCGAGGGGAATGCGCGAGCCCGGCTCGGTCAGCCAGCGCTCGAGGATGATGGCGGCGGCGACCGCGTCCAGCGCTGCGGCCTGGTGGCGCTTGCGCTGGCCGGCGGCGCGGCCGGCGGCGAAACGCTGCGCGGCCTCGATCGAACTGGTGCGCTCGTCCACTTGCTCCACGGGCAGGGAATAGCGTGCGGCGACCTGGCGGGCGAAGCTGCGCGCCATCCGTCGCACCGGCTGGTCGCCGCCGTCGAGGGTGGCGGGGTCGCCGACCACCAGGCGCGTCGGTCGCCATTCGCGCATCCAGCGGTCCAGCGTGGCCCAGTCCGGGCCGCTGTCGCGCATGTCGAGCACGCCGAGCTCGCGCGCGCTCATGGACACGGTGTTGCCGACCGCCACGCCGATGCGCCGCCCGCCGACGTCGAAGGCGAGCAGGGTCTGCACCGTATCGGCGCGCGGACTGTCCCCGGCCTCGCTCATGCGTGCCCGACCGTGTCGGAAACACCCGCGATGTCGATGCCGAGCACGCGGGCGGCCGCCTGCCAGCGCTGCTCGATCGGCGTGTCGAAGACGATGGCGCGATCGGCGGGCACTGTCAGCCAGGCGTTGTTGGCGATCTCGGCCTCGAGCTGCCCCGCGCCCCAGCCCGCGTAGCCCAGGGTCATGACGAACTCGGCCGGGCCTTCGCCCCGGGCCATCGCCTCGAGGATGTCGCGGGAGGTGCTGATCGCCATGCCCTGGCCGAAGCGCAGGGACGGGCCGAAATCGCGGGCGTCCTCGTGCAGCACGAAGCCGCGGTCGGGCTGCACCGGCCCGCCGACCAGCACCGGATGGCGGTCGAGCGCGCTCGAGCTGAAGGCGATGTCCATCTGCCGCAGGACCTCGCCCATCGTGAAATCCGACCGGTGGTTGAGCACCAGGCCCATGGCCCCGTCCTCGTCGTGCTGGCAGACCAGGGTGACGCCGCGGAAGAAATGCGGGTCGTCCAGCGACGGCATCGCGATCAGGAAGTGGTCCACCCAGGAATGCGCCGCGCCCATGGTCCTAGTGTACCGCCCCGGGCGGCGCGGACCGCGCTACCATCGGCGCCATCGGCCTTGCGCCCGTTCACGGTGGAGACTGCCCATGCGCCTGCCCGTCCTGACCGCCGCCTGCCTGCTGGCCCTCGCGGTCGCCGGTTGCAAACGCGAGCAGCCGCAGCCCCCGGCGTCACCCGCGCCCGCCGCCGCGGCCCCCACCGCCGAAGCGACGATCGCCCGCCGGCTGGCCGACTACGTGAGCGTGCCGCTCACCGCCGACCTGTCGGGCATGGACGCCGACGACCGCCGCATGCTGGCGCTGCTGGTCCAGGCTTGCGAGGTGATGGACCGTATCTACTGGGAGCAGAGCTGGCCGGATCGCGAGGAGCTGATGGCCCGCGCGACCAGCGAGGACATGCGCCGCTTCATCGAACTCAACTACGGTCCCTGGGACCGCCTGAAGGACGACGAGCCCTTCGTGCCGGGCGTCGGGCCGCGCCCGCCGGGCCTGCGCTTCTATCCGGCCGAAATGACCAAGGAGGAGTTCGAGGCCGCCGACCTGCCCGCCAAGACCAGCTGGTACACGCTGATCCGCTTCGACGCCGACGGCAAGCTGATCACCGTGCCTTACCACGTCGCCTACGCCGACCACCTCGAGCGCGCCGCCGAGTTGCTGCGCCAGGCCGCGCCGCTGAGCAAGGACAAGGCCTTCGGCGACTACCTGCGCATGCGCGCCGATGCCTTGCTCGACGACGAGTTCCAGCCCAGCGACCTGGCCTGGATGGACATGAAGACCAATCCGGTTGACATCGTCATCGGCCCGATCGAGACCTACGAGGACCGCCTGTTCGGCTACAAGGCCAGCTACGAGGGCCTGGTGCTGATCAAGGACCGGGAGTGGAGCGAGAAACTGGCGCGCTTCGCCAAGTACCTGCCGGAGCTGCAGCGCGGGTTGCCGGTGCCCGAGCGCTACAAGGCCGAGCGGCCCGGTACCTCCGCCGACCTCAATGCCTACAACGCGATCTTCTACGCCGGCAGCGCCAACGCCGGCCCGAAGACCATCGCCATCAACCTGCCCAATGACGAGGAAGTGCAGCTGCGCAAGGGCACGCGCCGGCTGCAGCTCGAGAACGTCATCCACGCCAAGTTCGACAAGATCCTGCTGCCGATCGCCCGCGAGCTGATCGCCGAGGACCAGTTGCAGCACGTGACCTTCGACGCCTTCTTCGAGGACACGATGTTCCACGAGGTCGCGCACGGGCTGGGCATCAAGAACACCCTGGATGGCAAGCAGACCGTCACCCAGGCGCTGAAGGATTACGCGAGCAGCTTCGAGGAAGGCAAGGCGGACGTGCTCGGGCTGTACCTGATCACCGAACTCGGCAAGAAAGGCGAACTCGACCCGGAGAAGCGCATGGACAACTACGTCACCTTCCTCGCCGGCATCCTGCGCTCGGTGCGCTTCGGCGCCGCCGAGGCGCACGGCCAGGCCAACATGGTGCGCTTCAACTTCTTCGAGCAGCAAGGCGCCTTCAGCCGCGACGCGGCGAGCGGTCGCTACCGCGTGGACGCGGCCAGGATGGCCGCGGCGGTGGATGCCCTGTCCGAGCGCCTGCTCACCATCCAGGGCGATGGCGATTACGCCGCCGCCAAACGCATGACCGAAACCATGGGCAAGATCTCGCCCACCCTCGCCGGCGACCTCAAGCGTCTGGAGACCGCCGGCATCCCGGTGGACGTGCGCTTCGAGCAGGGACTGAAGGTGCTGGGCCTCGAGGCCGCCGCGGCGACCCCGGCGGGTGCGCCGTGAGCCGGGTCCTGCCGGTCCTGGCGATGGGCCTGCTGGTGGCCGCCTGTGGCAAAACGCCCGATGCGCCCACGACCGCGACGATACCCGCCCCGGCCGCGCCCGCCGCGGCGACGCCCGTCGCTGCGTCCGTCGCTGCCGCCACGCCGCGCGCGATGCGCGTGCGCGGCGCCGGCGTGGTCGGCAAGGACGGCTACGGTGTGACCCTGTGTGGCGAGGACGTGCAGCGCATCGTCGAGCTCGAGCCCGCGGCCAGGACCGTGCTCGACGCCTTCCTGGCCAACGGCGCCCGCCAGTTCCGCGTCGACGCCTGGGGCGACCTGGTCGGCACCGACCGGCTGCGGCTGCAGGCCATAGAGCGCGTCGGCCTGGAAGGCCTGGGCTGCGACGAGCGTGAGTTCCGCTACCTGATGAAGGCGCTGGGCACCGAGCCGTTCTGGAACCTGGAACTGGACATCGGCCAGGGCACGTTCTCGCGGCCCGACCACGAGTCGGTGTCCGGCGAGATCAAGGACGTCTCCACCGGGGACGGCGTGCGCCGCTACGAGGTGGAGACGCTCGCCGGCAGGATCCAGGCCACGATCACCGCGGGCCCCTGCAACGACGGCATGTCCGACATGACCTACGGCTGGAGCGCGCAGGTGGTGACCGGCGGCGAGACGCTGCGCGGTTGCGCGTATTCGGGACCGGCCGCCAGGTATCCCTGAGGCCGGATCTTTTCGATCGGACCGGGGTCAGCGGACCTCGGAGATCTCCACGCCGTCCAGGCCCTGCGAGAGGCTGCGGGCATCGCCGCCCTGGGCGAGCTTGATCTTCAGGCGCACCTCGTTCTGCGAGTCGGCGTACCGCAGCGCGTCCTCGTAGCTGATCTCGCCGTCCTGGTAGAGCTCGAACAGGGCCTGGTCGAAGGTCTTCATGCCCAGCTCGGTGGACTCCTTCATCAGGTCCTTGAGCTTGTGGATCTCGCCCTCGCGGATGTAGTCCGACATCAGCGGCGTGCCCAGCAGGATCTCCATCGCCACCCGGCGGCCCTTGCCGTCCGGCGTCGGGATCAGCTGCTGCGCGACCACGCCCTTGAGGTTGAGCGAGAGGTCCATCAGCAGCTGGCCGCGGCGCTCTTCCGGGAAGAAGTTGATCATGCGGTCCATCGCCTGGTTGGCGTTGTTGGCATGCAGCGTGCACAGCACCAGGTGGCCGGTTTCGGCGAAGGCGATGGCGTGGTCCATGCCCTCGCGGGTGCGGATCTCGCCGATCATGATCACGTCGGGCGCCTGGCGCAGGGTGTTGCGCAGCGCCGCCTCCCAGCTGTCGGTATCGATGCCGATCTCGCGCTGGGTGACGATGCAGCCCTCGTGCTTGTGCACGAACTCGATCGGGTCCTCGATGGTGATGATGTGGCCCGAGGAGTTCATGTTGCGGTAGCCGATCATCGCCGCCAGCGAGGTGGACTTGCCCGTGCCCGTCGCGCCGACGAAGAGGATGATACCGCGCTTGGTCATCGCCAGGGTCTTGACGATCGGCGGCAGGTTCAGCTCCTCGATCGTCGGGATGCGGGTCTCGATCCGGCGCAGCACCATGCCGACCTGGTTGCGCTGGTAGAAGCAGCTGACGCGGAAGC
>CAMPGW010000069.1 GCA_946885735.1 uncultured Gammaproteobacteria bacterium | reverse complement strand
CGCGGGTGTGGCCGATCTCCGCGCGCAGGGCGCGCGTCGCGCGCAACTGCGAGAGGCTCGGCGACATCACATTGGCCATCACCTGCGGACGCGACATCGTCTCCAGTACCGTGGCCGGCGTGTGGCCGAAACCGAGCATGCCGTAGCCGCCGGAGTCGTGCAGCACGCGGCCCTTCAGCGTGACCACCCACGGGCCGCGCGCGGCGATCGCCACGTAGGGGTTCACGGCGTCGTCGGGATAGAAGTTGATGAAGCCCGCCTGCGCGGCTTCGATCTGCGCCTGTTCGTCGAGGTCGAGCAGCTCGCCGAACTCGGCTTCGATCGCCGGCAGCGCATCGACCGCGGCCTGCGCGGCGGCCGCCAGTTCCGGGAAGCGCGCCGCCAGGCGGTTGACCGTGTCGTCGTCCAGGCCGGGGGTACGGACGGTGCCGGCGCGGTTGCGCAGCGGGGCGAGCAGGGCGGTGGTGGTCATGGCGGTCTCTCCGAGCAAAACGCATTTTATCATGCGGTTTTCGGCGTTATAACCCCCAAAAACACGGCAAAAACGCCGTTTCCCGCAAAGCGCGGCGTCTCGTCGGGGCTACAATGGCGCCCCGTTTCCGACCCCGGCCTGGCCACGCGTGCTGCGCTCCGACTTTCATTTCGACCTGCCGCCGGAACTGGTGGCGCAAGCGCCGCTGCCGGAGCGTTCGGCCAGCCGCATGCTCGTGCTGCCGCCGGCGCCCGACGCGCCGCTCGACCGTGGCGTGCGCGAGCTTCCGGATTTCCTGCGCGCCGGTGACCTCTTGGTGTTCAACGACACGCGGGTGATCCCCGCGCGGCTGTTCGGCAGCAAGCACAGCGGCGGTCGCGTCGAAATCCTGGTGGAGCGCGTGCTCGACGCCCGCACGGTGCTCGCGCAAGTGCGCGCCAGCAAGCCGCCGCGCGCGGGCGGCGAAATCGTGCTCGACGAAGGCGCGCGGCTGCGGGTGCTCGATCGCGACGACGGCTTCTACCGCCTGCAGTCGGACGAGGGCGTGGCGATGGACGCGCTGCTCGAGCGCGCGGGCCGCATGCCGCTGCCGCCCTACATCGCGCGCGAGGCCGAGCCCGCCGACAGCGAGCGCTACCAGACCGTTTTCGCGCGCCACCGCGGCGCGGTGGCGGCGCCCACGGCCGGCCTGCACTTCGACGAAGCCCTGCTGGCGCGGCTGCAGGCGATGGGCGTTTGCTTCGGCCACGTGACCCTGCACGTGGGTGCCGGCACCTTCCAGCCGATGCGCGGCGAGCGCCTGGACGAGCACGTGATGCACCAGGAGTGGCTGCGCGTGGACGCCGCATTGTGCGAGCGCATCGCCGCCACCCGCGCCGCCGGAGGCCGCGTGGTGGCGGTCGGCACGACGGTGGTGCGCGCGCTGGAAACGGCGTCGGCATCGGGCGTCCTGCAGCCCTTCGAGGGCGAGACGCGGATCTTCATCCACCCACCGAAGAAGATCCGATCGGTGGACCTGCTGCTGACCAACTTCCACCTTCCCGAGAGCACCCTTCTGATGCTGGTCTCGGCCTTCTCCGGGCGCGAGCGCATCCTCGCCGCCTATGCCCACGCGGTGCGCGAGCGCTACCGCTTCTTCTCCTACGGTGACGCCATGCTGCTGTACCCGGAATCGGCCGCATGAGCCGCATGCGCTTCACGCATCTTGCGCAGGACGGCATGGCGCGCCGCGGACGCATCGATTTTCCGCGCGGCAGCATCCAGACGCCCGCCTTCATGCCCGTCGGCACCTACGGTTCGGTGAAGGCGATGAAGCCCTCCGACATCGTGGAAACCGGCGCCGAGATCATCCTCGGCAACACCTTCCACCTGTACCTGCGGCCGGGCCTGGAGGTGATCGAGGCGCACGGCGGACTGCACCGCTTCACCGGATGGCAGCGGCCGATCCTGACCGACTCGGGCGGTTTCCAGGTGTGGTCGCTGGCCAAGCGCCGCAAGATCACCGAGCAGGGCGTGACCTTCGCCTCGCCGACGGACGGCGCCCAGGTGTTCCTGGGTCCGGAGGAGAGCATGCGCATCCAGCGCGTGCTCGGCTCGGACATCGTGATGATCTTCGACGAGTGCACGCCGTACCCGGCGACGGAACGGCAGGCGCGCGAGTCGATGGAGTTGTCGCTGCGCTGGGCGGCGCGCTCGAAGGCCGCGCACGCAGGCAACGACGCCGCGCTGTTCGGCATCGTCCAGGGCGGCACCTTCGCCGACCTGCGCACGCGCTCGGCCGAGGCGCTGCAGGCGATCAGCCTCAACGGAAGCGAGGGTTTCGACGGCTACGCGGTCGGTGGCCTGGCGGTGGGCGAGCCGGCCCACGAGCGCGAGACGACGCTGGAGGCGATCTGCCCGCAGCTGCCGGCCGACAAGCCGCGCTACCTGATGGGAGTGGGCAAGCCCGAGGACATCGTCGAGGCGGTGGCGCGCGGCATCGACATGTTCGATTGCGTGATGCCGACCCGCAACGCCCGCAACGGCCACTACTTCACCCGCTTCGGCCAGGTGCGCATCCGCAACGCGCGCTACGAGAAGGACCTGCGGCCTATCGAGCCCGGCTGCACCTGCCTGGCCTGCGCCCAGGGCTTCACCCGCGGCTACCTGCGGCACCTGGACCGCTGCAACGAGATCCTGGCCTCGATGCTGGCCACCATCCACAACCTGCACTACTACCAGCAACTGATGGCCGAAATCCGCCAGGCGATCGAGGCCGGGCGTTTCGAGGCCTTCCGGGCCGGGTTCTACGCGGAGCGGGCGGCGGGCGCAGACGCCCCGGCCTAGGGCTTTTTGGCGGGTCCGCCCCCCCCGTGGCATAATCGCGCGCTTTGATGCCTTCCGCGAGAACCGCCATGTCCCTGCTGGACCTGATCATTTCCCCCGCCGCCGCCCAGGCAGCCCCCGCCGCCGCGCCCGGCGGCGGACTCGGCTCCCTGCTGCTGCCCCTGGTCTTCATCGGCCTGATGTTCTTCCTGATGATCCGGCCGCAGATGAAGCGCGCCAAGGAACACCGCGAGTTGGTCGCCAAGCTCGCCAAGGGCGACGAGGTCATCACCAACGGCGGCATCGCCGGTCGCATCGACGACCTCGGCGAAGCCTTCGTCACGGTCGAGATCGCCGACGGCGTGCGCGTCAAGCTCCAGCGCGCCGCCATCGTCGCCGTGCTGCCCAAGGGCACGTTGAAGTCCGCCTGATCCGCCCCCACCCGTAAATGCACCGGCCCCGCGGGGCCCTGGCGACTGCCACCATGCTTGAATACTCCCGTTGGAAGTACGCGGTCTTCGCGATCGTGCTGTTCCTGTCCGCGCTGTACTCGCTGCCCAACCTGTATCCCAAGGACCCGGCCATCCAGGTGTCCGCCAACCGCGGCGCGGTGGTCGACGCGGCCCTGAAGACGCGCGTCGAGGGCCTGCTGGCCGCCAAGGGGATCGCCTGGTCGCGCTCGGAGATCGACGAGGACAAGCTGGTCGTTCGCGTCGCCAACGCCGACCTGCAGGCCAAGGCCTCCAACGTCGTCCGCCCCGAACTCGGCAGTGGCTACACGGTGGCGCTCAACCTCGCCTCGAACGTGCCGGAATGGCTCCAGGGGATCGGCGGCAAGCCGATGTCGCTGGGCCTTGACCTGCAGGGTGGCGTGCACTTCCTGATGGAGGTGGACCAGCGCGCCGCCATCGCCAAGCGCAGCGACGGCTTCACCGACGAGATCCGCAGCGTGCTGCGCGAGTCCAACATCCCCTACACCAGCGTCGACCGCGACGGCCAGGGCATCCTGATACGCCTGTCGAAGGCCGAGGATCTCGGCCGCGCCCGTTCCAAGATCGCGCTCAGCGCGCCGGAGCTGGTGTTCGCCGACGTGGATGGCCAGCCGGCCGCATTGCGCGCCACCATCCCCAACACCTTCGTCGACACCATCGTGGACGAGGCGATCGACCAGAACATGACCACGCTGCGCAATCGCATCAATGCGCTGGGCGTGGCCGAGCCGCAGGTATCGCGCCAGGGCCAGAGCCGGATCGTCGTCCTGATCCCGGGCATGCAGGACCCGACCGAAGCCAAGAAGATGATCGGCGCCACCGCGACGCTGGAGTATCGCGCGGTCACCGCCTCGGGTGCCGCCGCCTACGCCGCCCGCGATACCGGGCGCGTGCCGCCGGACTCGCGCCTGTACTTCAAGCGCACGCTCGGCCCGGATGGCAAGCCCGAGCCGATCCTGCTCAACAAGCGCACCATCGTCACCGGCGACCAGCTGGTCAGCGCCAGCGCCTTCCTGGATTCGCAGAGTTCGGGCACGCCGGCGGTTTCGGTCGAGCTCAACAACCTCGGCGGCGACAAGATGTTCAAGTACACCCAGGACAACGTCGGCAAGCTGATGGCCGCGGTGTACATCGAGACCATCCCCGACACCAAGGTCGTCAACGGCCAGGAAGTGCGGACCTCCCGGGTGACCGAGGAAGTGATCAGCGCCGCCACCGTGCAGGGCGTGTTCGGGCGCAACTTCCAGACCACCGGCCTGGACAGCATGGAGGAGGCCAACAGCCTCGCGCTGCTGCTGCGCGCCGGTTCGCTGGCCGCGCCGATGGTGATCGTGCAGGAGCGCATCATCGGCCCGAGCCTGGGCGCGGAGAACGTCGAGCGCGGTACCACGGCGGTGCTGTACTCCTTCCTGTTCGTGCTGGTGTTCTTCCTGTTCTACTACAAGGTCTTCGGCATCGTGACCAACGTCGCGCTGCTGCTGAACCTGCTGATCGTGATCGCCTTCATGTCGGCGATCGGCGCCACGCTGAGCCTGCCCGGCCTGGCCGGCATCGCATTGACGGTCGGCATGTCGGTGGACGCCAACGTGCTGATCAACGAACGAATACGCGAGGAACTGCGCAACGGCAACACGCCGCTGGCAAGCATCGCGGCCGGTTACGACAAGGCCTCCGGCACGATTGCCGATGCCAACGTGACGGCGCTGCTGGGCGGCATCGCCATGGCGGCCTTCGGTTCCGGCCCGATCAAGGGCTTCGGCATCACCCTGATCATCGGCATCCTCAGCTCGATGTACACGGCCGTCTCGGTCTCGCGCGGCATGGCCACCCTGATGTACGGGCACCGCCGCAAGTTGACCAAACTCGCCATCTGACCCGGGAGCCGGCGTGGAACTCTTTCCGTCCAACAGCAATATCAACTTCATGCGTGCGCGGGTCGTCTCGCTCACCGCGGCAGCGCTCCTGCTCGTGGCGGCGTTCGGCGCCATCGTGGTCAACGGCTTCAACTACGCGCTCGACTTCACCGGCGGCACGGTGGCCGAACTGCGGTTCGAGAAGCCGGTGGAGGCCGAGCCGATCCGCCAGCGCCTGGAGGCCGCGGGCTTCGAGAACGCGGTGGTGCAGACCTTCGGCGCCGGTAGCGACCTGGTGGTGCGCATGCGGCCCAGCGAGGGCGACGGCGACGCCGCCCGCAGCGGCCAGGCCATCGCGGCCGCCGCCTCCGCCCCGGACAACCGGGCCGCGCTGATGAGCAGTGACTCGGTCGGCCCGCAGGTCGGCAAGGAGCTGGCGATCAACGGCCTGTACGCCGCGATCTTCGTGGTGGTCGGCTTCGGCATCTACATCTGGGTGCGCTTCGAGATCAAGTTCGCGATCGCCGCGCTGCTGACCACCCTGCATGACGTGGTGCTGGTGGCGGGCTGGTTCGCCCTGACCGGGCACGAGTTCGACCTGACCGTGCTGGCGGGCATCCTGTCGGTGATGGGCTTCTCGATCAACGACACCATCGTGGTCTTCGACCGCGTCCGCGAGAACTTCCGCACCCTGCACAAGCTCAGCCCGATCGAGGTGCTCAACCGCTCGATCAACCAGACCCTGTCGCGCACGATCATCACCTCGTTCGTGGCCTTGCTGACGGTGCTGGCCCTGTACTTCTACGGGGGCAATTCGCTGCGCGGCATGGCGGAGTCGCTGATCATCGGCATCGTGTTCGGCACGATCTCCTCGATCCTGGTGGCCTGCCCGCTGCTGTACTGGCTGGGTGCGAACAAGCAGGACCTGATGCCGCGCCTGCGCGACGACGCCGAACTCGCTCGCCGTCCCTGATTGCTCCGGTTATCGGGCTGCCCGGTAGCCGGCGTCCCTGCGCGGGGGACGCTGCAAGTACGTCCATGTAAGCTCGTCGGCGGCATCCATGCCGCCGAAGCCCCCGCGCAGGGACGCCGGCCACCGGCCAGCCCTGCACCGCCGCCACCTTTTGTTTTTTTTGGATGCGGGCGCCCTGCGGCCGCGGCGCTTTGCCGTTGCCTGTCCATGGCAGTGAGGGAATCGGACCGCGAGGCGGTGATGTCGTGGGTGGGGGTTCGCGGAGGAGGGCGGCCAGGGATGGCCGCCCGGGCGGGACTCAGCTGGCAGGACGCGGCGTGCTGAGTCCCGACCGTAGAGAACCCCCACCCGCGGCAGCGCCGCCTCGCGCCCCGATTACTGGAACGCTGACGCGTAGCCGGATTGGACGATGGACTTCTGGAGGGCGTCGCAGACCTTGAGGTTGCCGGCGACGATCTGCCCCACGTCGAGCAGCTTCTCGCCCCGGCCGCGATAGTCGCACACCCGCCCGCCGGCCTCGCGCACCAGCAGCACGCCCGCCGCGATGTCCCAGGCCTTCACCCCGGCCTCGAAGTAGCCGTCCACGCGCCCGGCGGCCACATAGGCCAGGTCGAGCGCAGCCGAGCCGGTGCGGCGGAAATCCTCGGCGTCCACCAGCAGGCCACGCAGGGCGTCGAGCTGCGGCGCGATGCGCACGCGCTCGCGCGGCGGGAAGCCGGTGACGAGCATCGCGCCGGCCAGGTCCTTGCGGTCGGCGACGCGGATCTTCTTGTCGTTCAGGGTGGCGCCCGCGCCCTTGCTGGCGCTGTAGATCTCGTTGCGCAGCGGGTCGAAGATCACGCCGTCGGTCGGCTCGCCGTTCTCGACCAGGGCGATCGAGACGCAGAAGTGCGGGATGCCGTGCAGGTAGTTGGAGGTGCCGTCGAGCGGATCGATGACGAAGGTCTGGCGGCCCTTGCCCATCGCGCCGGATTCCTCGGCGAGGAAGGCGGCGTCGGGGTAGGCGCGCTTGAGTTCGCGGATGATCTCGGCCTCGGCGAGGCTGTCCACCTCGCTGGCGTAGTCCTGCCGGCCCTTCTCGAACACGCTCAGGCTCTCGAGCTTGCCCATGTGGCGCAGCAGCACCGTGCCCGCCTGGCGGGCGGCCTTGACCATGACGTTGATGACGGGCTTTTGCATCCGCGCATCATACCAGTTGGCCCTGCGGCCGGCCCCGGCCGGCGCGGTAGACTGCGCCCATGAGCGAGACCGCGAAACCCATTCCCGCCCCGCGCGTGGTGCTCGTCGGCACCCAGCATCCCGGAAACATCGGCTCCGCGGCACGGGCGATGAAGACGATGGGCCTGCGGCAGCTTGCGCTGGTGGCGCCGCAACGCTTCCCCGATCCGGAAGCCTTTGCCCTGGCGGCCGGTGCGGCCGACGTGCTCGACGAAGCGAGCATCCACGCCACGCTGGCCGACGCCCTGGCCGATTGCCGCCTGGTGATCGCCACCACCGCGCGCCAGCGCAGCGTGCCGATGCCCGAGCTGGCGCCTGCCGAGGCGGCAGCGCAACTGCTGTCGGCCGCCGCCACCGGCCCGGTCGCGCTGGTGTTCGGGCGCGAGCGCACGGGCCTGGAGAACGACGAACTGCAGCTGTGCCATGCCGCGGTCTGCATTCCCGCCAACCCCGGCTACAGCTCGCTCAACCTGGCGGCGGCTGTGCAGGTGCTGTGCTACGAATGGCGGATGGCGTGGCTCGCCTCGCAGCCGCGCCCGGCCGTGCCGCGCGGCGATGCCGAACCGCCGGCCACGCATGCGCAGATGGAGGGTTTCTTCGAGCACCTGGGCCGCTTCCTGGACGAGATCGACTTCCACAAGGGCAAGGAGCCGGACGTGGTGACGCAGCGCCTGCGCCGGCTGTTCCTGCGGGCGGCGCCGGACGACCGCGAGCTGCGGATCCTGCGTGGCATCCTCTCGGACACGCAGCGCCTGCTGAGAAAGCCATGACCCGGCGCGACGTACCCGCCGTGCGGTCGCCGGGCGCGGCCCTTGGTTTATGCTTCGTCCAGTGCGGCACGGGGACGGCGCGACTCTGATGAACGATGCAGTGCGGATCCTGCGTAGCCTGCGCGGCCAGCTGATGTTGGCCCTGCTCGGCCTGCTGCTGGTCCTGCTGGCCCTGTTCTTCGCCTACTGGGCCGCGGAACACCGTAGCCACGAACGCGTGGAGCAACTGTCCTCGCAGGCGCTCGAGGACCTCGCGCGCGAGGAACTCGCCGAACGCAGCCGGAGGCTGTCCGCCCACCTTGCCGCGGCCCTCTCGGCGCCGCTGGCCGCCGGCGACGTGGCGGGCGTGGCCGAGCGTGCCGCCTCGACCCGCGCCCAGCCCGACGTGCGCTACGTGCTGGTCTTCGATCGCACGGGAGGCATCGTCGACGCGGGCAGCGGATCGCAGCGCGGCCGCCCGATGGATGACCCCCTGGCGGATGCGGCGCTGCGCGCCTCGGGCACGACATTGCAATGGACCGGTCGCATGCTTGACGTGGCGGCGCCGGTGCTGGCCGGCGGCGAACGCGTGGGCGGCCTGCGCATCGGTCTGGTCTCGGGAGCGGCCGGCGCCGACCAGCGCGGCATCCTCCTGCCGGTGACCCGGCACCTGGAAACCGCCAGCCGTTTCCACCATCGCTGGACGCTCGGTCTCCTGTTGCTGCTGTCGGGGATGGGCCTGCTGATGGTCTGGCTGCTGGAATGGCGCGTGCTGGGGCCGATTCGCCGGCTCGCGCGGCTGATGTCGGAGGACCGCCCCGGTCCGGCGCCGGCGCTGCCGGACGGCGTCGCACGACGCGACGAGGTCGGCGAGTTGATGCGCGCCTTCGTGCGGATGCGCGAAGGCATGGCCAAGCACGACCGCGACATCCGCCGCATGGCCTACACCGATCCGCTGACCGGGTTGGCCAACCGCCTGAGTTTCCGCGAACTGCTCGACGACCGCCTGCTCACGCTGCACGCCAGCAGCGGCGAACTGGCCTTGTTGTTCGTGGACCTGGACGACTTCAAGCGCGTCAACGACACGCTCGGGCACGAGGCCGGCGACGAGGTGCTCAGCCAGCTGTCGGCGCGCCTGCGGCTGACGCTGGAAAGACTCGGCGCCGAGGGCGCGGACATCGCCCGCTTCGGCGGCGACGAATTCATCGTGCTGTACATGGCCGAGGACATCCGCGCGTCGTCGGCCCGCCTGGCGGAGGCGATCATCGAGGAAATCCAGCGCCCCTTGCTGCTCAACGGGCGACAGGTGTTCCTTGGCGCCTCGGTCGGCATCACCATGTTCCCGTTCGACGCCTACCACGCCGGCCAGCTGCTCAAGAACGCCGACATCGCCATGTACCAGGCCAAGGTCGCCGGTAAGAACTGCTACCGCTTCTACTCGCGGGCCATGGACCAGGCGGTCGAGCGCCGCGTGCAGCTCGAGCAGGACCTGCGCGGGGCCTGGGATCGCGGCGAGCTCAGCGTCGCCTACCAGCCGATCTTCAGCCTCGAGGGCGCGTACATCCGCGGCGCCGAGGCGCTGCTGCGCTGGAACCACCCGCAGCTGGGCATGGTGCCGCCCTCGGTGTTCATCGAGGTTGCCGAACAGAGCGGGTTGATCGAGGCGCTGGGCCGCAACGTGCTCGAACGCGCCTGCAGCGACGCTTCGCGCTGGCGTTCGGCCAGCGGTGACCCGCCTTTCGTATCGGTCAACATCTCGCCGCGGCAGTTGCGCAGCGGCGAGTTGCCCGACGTGGTGGGCAACGCCCTGCGCAGCTCCGGCCTGCGGCCGCAGCAACTGCACCTGGAACTGACCGAGACCGCCGTGCTCGTGGACGAAGGCCAGGCCAGCACGCTGCTCTCGCGCGTGCGCGCCACCGGCGTGAAGGTATGGCTGGACGATTTCGGGACCGGCTTTTCCGGGCTCAGCCACCTGCGCCGCGTCCCCGTCGACGGCGTGAAGATCGACCGCAGTTTCGTCGCCGACGTGTTGCGCGATCCGGACGACCTCGCGCTCACCACCGCCATCATCGCGATGGCGCACTCGCTGGGCATCATCGTGGTGGCCGAAGGCATCGAGACCGAGGGCCAGTACCAGGTGTTGCTCGAGCGTGGCTGCGACCAGGGGCAGGGCTTCTGGTTCGGCCGGCCGGTGGATGCCGCGGAGCTTGCGGTGCACTTCTCGGGAAGGGTGGCGCGACCGGCCTGAGCGGGCTCAGGTGAACGCGCTGGTGACCATGCTGACGATGGTGCCGGAGAAGCCGACGAGGGCCGCGATCTCGATCGCGCCGGCAGCCCAGGCCAGCAGCATCAGCCGGCCGTCGCGCTCGATCAGTGCGAACGAGAACGCCAGCAGGATCAGCCCGAACGGGTAATTGGTCAGCGGCAGCGGCAGCGCCAGCGCGACGCCGAGCATGACCAGCAGCAGGCCGGTGAAGGCGTGCGCCACCGGATTGGTCAGCACCCACTGCGTGCGCGGCCGGGTGAGCCGCTCGATCCGGTCCAGCCACTTGCCCATGCGGTCGCGGAAGGCGATGAGCCGGTAGCGGTGGATCTCGCGCCGGGCGATGAAGCGCGGCAGCCAGGGGTGCTCCAGCCGCACCAGGAACTGCAGGCCGATCAACACCACCAGCGCGCCGCTGATGCCGCCGACCCCGATCGGGATCGGGATGAAGGTCGGCAGCATCACGATCAGCAGGAACAGGCCGAAGCTGCGTTCGCTGAAGCGGTCCATCAACTCATCGAGGGTGAGGACGTCGTCGGGATCGCCCGTCGCCAGTTCCTCCACCAGCGCGCGGGTGGTGGCCGGCTGCGGCTTGGCGTGCCTGGGTCGCTTGCCTAGCATCGCGCCTCAGTCCGCGTCCGGCGGCGTCGCGGCGAGGGCGCGCGAGACCAGCAGCTTGTCCACGCGCGGGCCGTCGAGGTCCACGACCTCGATGCGCCAGCCGTCCCAGTCGAAATGCTCGCCCGCATGCGGGATGCGGCCGAAGCGCGAGATGACCATGCCGGCCGCGGTGGTGTAGTCGTAGTCGTCCTCGCCGGGCAGTTCGTGCAGGTCGAGCAGCTCGCGCAGGTCCTCGGTGGACAGGCGGCCGTCGACCAGCCAGCTGCCGTCCTCGCGCTCGACCACGAGCGGCTCGTCCTCGGCGTTCTCGGTGGCCTGCGCGCGCCCGAGCACGGCGCCGATCAGGTCGTTGAGAGCGACCATGCCCTGGATGTCGCCGTACTCGTCCACCACCAGCGCGATCGGCTGCTGCTCCTCGCGGAAGATCTCCAGCAGCTTGAGCGCATTGGTCGAATCGGAAACGAAAAGCGCCGGCCGCAGGTTGCGCAGCAGGTCTTCGTTGTCGCTCACCGCGCGACCGGCGAGGGTCTTGACCTCGAGCACGCCGAGCACGTCGCTGTCGCTGCCGCGATACACGGGATAGCGCGAGAACGGCGTCTCGCGCATGGTCGCCAGGTTCTCCTCGACGCTGGCCTCGGCGTCGAGCCAGACGATGCGCGTGCGCGGGGTCATCAGCGAGTCGGAGTCGCGGTCGCCCAGGCGCAGCACGCGGTTGAGCATGTTGTGCTCGTCCTCGTCGATCACGCCCTGCTCGTGGCTTTCACTCACCAGGTGGCGGATCTCCTCTTCCGTCACCTTCTCGGCGGACAGCGAGCCGAGGCCGACCAGTCGCAGGATCAGGCGGGTGCTGGCTGCGAGCAGGCGCACCGCCGGGTGCATGATCCAGGCGAAGAAGCCCATCGGCAACGCGACCCAGGCGGCGAGGCGCTCGGCGCGCAGCGTCGCCAGGCGCTTGGGCACCAGTTCGCCGATGACGACGTTGAAGAAGGCCATCAGCACGAAGATCAGCACGGTGCTGATCTCCACCGCATACGGGGCGAGCACGGGCAGGTAGGCGTTGAGCGGCCCGACCAGGCGACCGCCGAGCGAGTCGCCGCCCACGTAGCCGGTGACCAGGCTGATCAGGGTGATCCAGACCTGCACCGCGGACAGGAAGGCTTCCGGGTGGTCGGACAGGTACAGGGCCTGGCGCGCGCCGCGGCTCTCGCGCGCCATTTCCTTCAGGCGGCCCTTGCGCGAGGTCATCACGGCCATCTCGGACAGCGAGAAGAAGCCGTTGAACAGCACCAGCACGACGACGAGCAGGAGCTCCTTCATGTCAGCCGGCGGCGGCCCCGAAGTGGTGCGCGTTGATCCACAGGTGCGTCGCGACGCTGGCGGCGTAGCCCAGGGCGATCGCCCAGGTCCAGCGCAGGTGGCCGAAGAAAGTGTACTGGCCCTGGCTGACGCCCATCAGCGCCACGCCCGCCGCCGAGCCCACCGACAGCAGGCTGCCGCCGACGCCGCAGGTCAGGGTGATCAGCAGCCACTGGCCGTGGTCCATCGGCGGGGACATCTGCAGGACGGCGTACATGATGGGGATATTGTCCACGATCGCCGACAGCACGCCGAGCATCACGTTGCCGCCGGTATAGCCCATGCCGCCGTACATGTGGTCGGACACCAGTTCCAGGTAGCCCATGGTGGCCAGCCCGCCGACGCAGACCAGTACCCCGTAGAAGAACAGCAGGGTGTCCCACTCGGCACGGGCGATGATCGAGAAGACGTTGTAGGGCTCCCCGCCCTGGGGCACGCCGGCGCGCAGCTCGTGGCGGCGGATGCGCCAGCCCTGCATCTTCAGCAGGCCCAGCCCGGCCATCATGCCGAAGGCGGGCGGCATGCCCAGCAGCTGCTTGGCCGACACGGTGATCGCGATGGTGACCGCGAACAGCGCGCAGATCGTCCAGCCGCCATACAGCACGTCGGCGTCGTCGCGGCCGATCTCCGGCCGGCCGTCCGGCAGGGCGAAATGCATGATCGCCGCCGGCACCAGCCAGTTCACCACCGAGGGCACGAAGATGGCGAAGAACTCGAAGAACTCGACCTTGTGCGCCTGCCAGACCATCAGCGTGGTGATGTCGCCGAAGGCGCTCCAGGCGCCGCCGGCATTGGCCGCCACCACCAGGTTGACGAAGGCCAGGGTGACGAAGCGGACGTTGCCGCGCCCGACCGCCAGGATCACGCCCGACATGATCAGCGAGGTGGTGAGGTTGTCGAGCGCGGCCGACATGAAGAAGGAAATCACGCCGGTCAGCCAGAACAGCGCACGGTAGCCCAGCCCATGGCTGACCAGTTCCGCGCGCAAGGCCTCGAACACGTTGCGCTCGCCGATCGCCCCGACGAAGCTCATGGCCACGATCAGGAAGAAGAACAGTTCGGCGAACTCGAGGAAGATGTGGCGGAAGGCCTCGGCGGCGTAACCGTCTGGCGCGCCGCTTGCCTGCGCCTGCCAGGCGATCAAGGCCCAGATGGTCGCGGCCGCCAGCATCACCGGCTTGGACTTGCGCAACCCGATGTGTTCCTCCAGCACGACCAGGGCGTAGGCCCCGATGAAGATGGCCAGCGCCATCAGGCCTACGGGGTGGGTGGTGAGGTCGAGGGCGAAGGGCGTAGCCAAGCCGGGAAATCCTTTTCTGTCAGCTACCTAGGATACACGTTGGCGCTTGCTGTCCGCCGCTGCCGGGGCCCCGCGCCGGGCCCGCCGGGGCCCCGTGTCATAATCCCGTCACAAAACTGCCGCAGGCTAGCCACATGTTCTCCCTCCAGACCATCTTCGGCAAAGGCGACAAGTTCTACGGCCTGCTGGAAGCCAGCGCGGCCGCGGCCCGCGAAAGCACCCGGGCCCTCGTCGAACTCCTGGCCACGCCACCGGCCCAGCGCTCGCTGGAAAAGTTCAAGCTCGCCCGCCAGCGCGAGAAGGACCTGGCCGCGCAGATCAGCCACGAGCTGGTCAACACCTTCGTCACCGCGCTCGAGCGCGAGGACATCGACGCCCTGTCCGGGGTGCTCTACAAGATCCCCAAGATCGTCGAGAAGTTCGCCGAGCGCTACATGCTCGCGGCAGAACGCCTGGGCGACGTGGACTTCGCCTCGCGCGCGGCGATGCTCGAGCGCGCCTGCGAGGTGATCGAGCAGATGGTCGGCCTGCTGCGCAAGGGCATGAACATCGATACCTCCAAGGCGCTGAACGACAGGATGCAGGCCATCGAGGCCGAGGCCGACCGGCTGATCCTGGAACTCTACCGCGACACCTACGCGCGCGAGACCGACCCGATGCGCTACCTGATCCTCAAGGACCTGTTCGAGATGCTCGAGAAGGCGATCGACCGCTGCCGCGACGCCGGCAACGTCGTGCACCAGATCGTCCTGAAGAACTCCTGAGGCTCCGCCCGTGCTCACCCTCCTGCTGCTGGTGATCCTGGCCGCCCTGGTGTTCGAGTTCATCAACGGGTTCCACGACACCGCCAACTCGATCGCCACCGTCGTCGCCACCAAGGTGCTCACGCCGATGCAGGCGGTGGTGCTGGCGGCGATCACCAACCTGATCGGCGCCTTCCTCGGCACCGCGGTCGCCAAGACCATCGCTTCCGGCCTGGTCGATACCGACGTGGTGGTGGTGACTTCCCAGGTGCTGATCTGCGCGCTGGCCGGCGGCATCATCTGGAACCTGTTCACCTGGTGGCGTGGCCTGCCGTCCTCGTCGAGCCATGCGCTGATCGGCGGCCTGTGCGGCGCCGCGGTAGCGGCGGCCGACAACAATTTCGGCGCCCTGATCTGGTCCCGCGCGGGCGAAAGCTTCGGCAAGAATTCCGGCATTTTCTGGAAGGTCGTGGTGCCGATGATCTCCTCGCCGCTGGCGGGCTTCCTGCTCGGCGCGCTGATCATGGGCCTGCTGATGGCCATCATCAGCAGCATGAACGGCGCCGGCGGCTGGCTCGCGCGGATTTCGCGGCCGCGCTGGGTCAACGCGCTATTCGGCAAGGCGCAGATCTTCAGCGCCGGCTACATGGGCCTGGCGCACGGCACCAACGACGCGCAGAAGACCATGGGCATCATCGCGCTGGCGGTATTCGGCGCGCAGGCCTCGGGCACGCTCGACAACCTGCCGCCGTGGCTGGGTTTCCTGCATCCGGACGGCGGCGAGAATTCGATCGACAGCTGGATCATCGTGACCTGCGCGCTGGTGATGGCGGCGGGCACGGCGATGGGCGGCTGGCGCATCATCAAGACGCTCGGCCACAAGATGGTCAAGCTGCACCCGATCAACGGCTTCGCGGCCGAGACCAGTTCGGCCACCATCCTCTACGTCGCGGCGAGCTTCGGCATGCCGGTCTCGACCACGCACAGCATCTCGACGGCGATCATGGGCGTGGGTTTCGCGAAGAATCCGAACGCGGTCAAGCTCACCGTCATCGAGCGCATCATCTGGGCGTGGATCCTCACCATCCCGGCCGCTGGTGGCATCGCCTACCTCCTCGTGCGGCTGTTGAAGAACTACGGTTTGGCGGGGTGATGTTTTTGGCGTGGCTCGGTCAGCACGCCGGGGCCCGGTAGGCCTTTGCGGGACACGCGCAAGTACATCCATGTAGCTTTTCAGCGCCGTCCCTGGCGCTGAAAGTCCCGCAAAGGCCTACCGGGCCCCGGCGCACTGACCGAGCCATGCATGAGTTTGCTGCGCCAAGCCGCAGTGCTTCGGTGCGGGGGGGGGGTGGTGAAGCGGTCGCGCCGCCAACCGGTTTTATTGAACCCAATTACGGCGGGGGGGGTCCAAAGCCCCAACACCCCGGGGATTAAAAACAAAACCAACCCA
>CAMPGW010000068.1 GCA_946885735.1 uncultured Gammaproteobacteria bacterium | reverse complement strand
TGATGGGCAACCTGCTGGAGAACGCCTTCAAGTGGGCGCGCCAGCGCGTGCTGCTGACGGTGAAGACCGAGCCGGCGGTCGGCAATCGCCGTCCCGGCGTGTTCCTGGCGGTGGAGGATGACGGCCCCGGCATTCCGCAGGAGCAGGTCGAGCGCCTGCTGCAGCGTGGCGTGCGCGGCGACGAGCGCGTGCAGGGCCACGGCATCGGCCTGGCGATCGTGCAGGACATCGTGCGCGCCTACCGCGGCGAACTGAAGGTGGAGACCTCGGCCGAACTCGGCGGTGCGCGCTTCACCGTGCACTTCCCGCCGCTGCTCTAGCGGCGGGCGGATTCCCTCAGCGGATCATCCCGGGCAGCATGCTGTGCCAGCGCGGTGCGGTGATGGCGCGGCTCGCGGAGCCGGCGCGACTGGGCGCGGGCGAGGCGGGTGCCGCTACGCTGCCGTCGTTGTCGGTGGTGGCCGTGGTGGCGGCAGGCTTGGCCGGCTTGCTCGAGACGTCGTCGGCCGCGGCCGGGGGACCGGCAAGGGCGACGGCGGCGACGGCATACAGGCACAGGGCCAGCAACAGGCGGGGCATCGGTTCGGTCTCGGCGCGGGTCATGGACTCTTTGACACCGGAAGGGGCCAAAGGGTTGCATCGGCAAGTGTAGCCCAGCCCGCGCTCGCCGTGGCGGGCGTGTTGCGGTGCAGCATGGCCGCCGACCGTCGCATCGGTCAGACTTCGGCGGACATGAATTCGATGCTGCTGGAGTCCGCCGTGCCCCGCATCCGCGGCCCGGGACTGCGCCGCGCGCTGATCGCCGGCGCGCGCCGGGTGATCGCCGATCGCGACGGCCTCAACAAGATCAACGTCTACCCGGTGCCCGACGGCGATACCGGCTCCAACCTGGCCTTCACCCTCGGCACGGTGCTGACCGGCGCGCTCAGCCGGCGAACGGCCGGTGCGGGCGAGCTGATGCGGCGGGTCGGCGAGGACGCCATCGACGGGGCCCGCGGCAATTCCGGCGCCATCCTGGCGCAGTTCTTCACCGGCGTGGCGGAGCACCTGGGCAACCTGCGGGCGGTGGATCCGGCGCGGCTCGCCGAGGCCGTCCGGGCCGGATCGCGCTCGGCGCGGCTGGCCCTGGCCGAACCGCGCGAAGGCACCATCCTCAGCGTCATCACCGCCTTCGCCGAGGCCTTGCAACCGCAGCGCGCGGCCAGCGTGCGCGAGTGGTTCGTCCCTGCGCTCGAGCGCGCGCGCCGCGCGCTCGCCGACACGCCGCGGCAGTTGCCGGTGCTGGCGCGCGCCGGCGTGGTGGACGCTGGCGCCCAGGGCTTCGTCGACCTGCTCGAGGGCATCGGCGACTACCTCGCCAACGGGACGCTGACCGAGGAACCGCTGGTGGCCGAGGCCGAGGCCGACCTCGAGGCGGCGAAAGCGCACGAGGAAGCGCTCGATGCCGACCCCGAGCACCGCTGGTGCAGCGAATGCCTGCTGCTGGGCGAAGGCCTGGACCGCGCCGGCCTGCGCGCGGCGGTGGCCGACCTCGGAGCGTCCTGCGTGGTCGTCGCCGGCTCGCACTCGCGGCTGCGCCTGCATGCCCACGTGGCGGACCCGCAGGCGCTTTTTGACGCGGCGGCGCGCTTCGGGAGGGTCGAATCCACCAAGGCCGACGACATGCGCGCGCAGGCGCGCACCGCGGCCGGCAGCGGTGGCGTGGCGATCATCACCGACAGCTCGGCCGACCTGCCGCCGGGCATCGCCGAGGCGCTCAACATCCACGTGGTGCCGCTGCGCCTGAACTTTGGCGACCAGGACTACCTCGACAAGGTCGGGCTGACGCCGGCGGAGTTCTACCGCAAGCTGCGCGAGGAGGTTGTGCTGCCGCGCACCAGCCAGCCCTCGCCGGGCGATTTCCGTCGCCAGTTCGAGTTCCTGCTCTCGCACCATCCGCAGCTGGTGTACCTGGGCGTGTCGCGCGCGGTGTCGGGCACGCTGCAGTCGGCGGAGACCGCCGCGCAACGCGGCCATCCCGAGCGCACGTTCGTGTTCGACAGCGCCAATGCGGCCGGCAGCCTGGCCCTGCTGTGCATCGCCGCGGCCGAGGCGGCGCGGGAAGGCCGCGACGCCGCGCAGATCGTCGCCTTGCTCGAGCAGTTGCGCCCACGCACGCTGACCTGGGCGGTGACGCGCGACCTCACCATGGCCGTGCGCGGCGGCCGCGTGCCGGCCTGGGGCAAGCCGCTGGTGCAGGGCCTGGGCCTGACGCCGATCGCCAAGGTGACCCCGGCCGGCAAGCTCGGCCTGGTCGGCGGACTGATCGGCAAGCACCAGGTGCCAGAGAAACTGGCGCGCTACATCGCGCGCCGCGTGGACACCCGCCAGCGCTGGCGGGTGATCGTCGGCCACTGCGATGCCCTCGCCGATGGCGAGCGCCTGCTGGCGGCCCTGCGCGCGCGGCTGGATTGCGAGCAGGCCTGGCTGGCGGAAACCGGCCCGGCGGTCGGTGCGCATGCCGGACCCGGTGCACTGGTGGCCTGCCTGCAACCGGTCGCCGCGGACGCGCCGGCGGCGCGATAATCGCGGCGTGGACCTCGCGCCTTACCTGTTCCTGGTGGTTTGCTACCTGCTCGGTTCCGTCTCGGGCAGTCTCCTGCTCGGTCGCCTGCGCGGGGTCGACATCCGCACCCTGGGCAGCGGCAACGCCGGTGGCACCAATGCGCTGCGCACGCAGGGCCCGGCCTTCGCGCTGGGCACGGTGCTGGTGGACGTCGGCAAGGGCGCGCTCGCCGCGGCACTGGCACGCTGGGCCCTGGAGGACGAGGCCTGGTCGCTCGCTTGCGTGCTCGCCGCCGTCGCCGGGCACGTCTGGCCGGTCTTCCATGGCTTCCGCGGCGGCAAGGGCGCGGCCACGGTGGTCGGTGGCCTGGCGGTGCTGTGGCCGCAGGCGCTGCTGCCGGTGCTCGGCACCTGGATCGTGGCGATGCTCTGCGGCGGATACGTCGGGCTGTCCACCGTGCTGGCCGGACTGAGCCTGCCGATCCACGCCTGGGTCACCGGCGCAGGCGCGCCGCGGCTCGGCTTCGGAATCCTCGTCGCCTGCTTCCTGGTCTTCACCCATCGCGGAAACCTGGCTCGACTGCGCGCCGGCACCGAGCCGCGCTTCGAGCGCGCGCGCCTGATCGGGCGCTGGTGGTCGGCGCGCCAGGGACGCTCGCCGTGACGATCGAACCCGATCTGCTGCACGCCGATGGCATCCTCTCGGCATTGCCCGTCGAAGTGCGCGACGACATCGTCAGCCTGCAGGTCGTCGACGAAACCGGCTCCACCCAGGCCGATGCGCTTGCCGCGCCGATTCCTCCGCAGGGCTGCAGCGTGCTGCTGGCCGAGCGCCAGACCGCGGGGGAGGGCCGGCTCGGCCGACGCTGGCTCTCGCCGCGCGGTTCCGGCATTGCGCTCAGCCTGTCGCGGCGCTTCGATCGCGGCGCGGCGCAGATGGCCGGGCTGAGCCTGGCGGTCGGCGTCGCCGTCGCCGAAGCGCTGCAGGGACTCGGCCTTTCGCAACTGCGGCTGAAATGGCCCAACGACCTGCAGGTGGAGGGTCGCAAGCTCGGCGGGATCCTGATCAACCTGCGTGCCGAGCGCACGGCCTGCGCGGCCGTCATCGGCATCGGCCTCAACGTGCGCATGCCGGCCGATCTTTCCGCGGTGATCGGCCAACCGGTCTGCGACTTGGCGTCATTGCTTGCGCCGACGCCCTCGCGAAACGAGGTCGCGGCGGCGGTGCTCGCGCGCCTGCTGCCGGTCCTGCAGGAATTCGAGCTCGGCGGGTTCGCGCCGCTGCTGGCGCGCTGGCAGCCGCTCGACGCGCTGGTGGGACAACCCGTCCACCTCGTCGAGGGCGACGTTCGCCACGCCGGCCTGTGCCTGGGCGTATCGCCCGACGGCGCGCTGCGCGTGCGCGAGGACGGTGGAAGCGTGCGCGACTTCCACGGCGGCGAAGCCAGCGTGCGCGCAGCATGACGACGCCGACCACGCGTTGGCTGATCGACGCCGGGAACTCCCGGATAAAGTGCGCCGCCCTGTCCGCCGAGGGCAGGCGTGGCGAGGTGTCGGCCTGGGCGAACACGGATCCCGAGGCGCTACGCGCGCTGGTCGACCACCTTCGCGCGAGCGGCCGACCCGTGCAGGCCTGGCTCGCTTCGGTCGCGCCCGCCGCGCTCGCCGCGGACCTGCAGGCGGCGTTGGAGGCTGCCGGCGTGCGCGTCCGTCGCGTGGCGCCCGAAGCCTCGCGCGGTCGCCTGCGCATCGCCTACGCCGAGCCTTCGCGGCTGGGCGTGGATCGGTTCCTCGGACTGTTGGCCGCGAGCGAACGCAGCGACGGTTCGTGGCTGGTGGTGTCGGCCGGCAGCGCGCTCACGCTGGACCTGCTGGCCGCCGATGGCAGGCACGTCGGCGGACTGATCGCCCCGATGCCGGCGATGATGCGCGCCGCGCTCGCGGGCGGAATCCGGCAACTCGACGTGGCCGCTGGCGCCCGTGCCGATTTCGCCGACGACACGGCCGACGCGATTGCCTCCGGCTGTGACGGGGCGGCGATCGGCCTGGTGGAGCGCAGCCTGCGGCAGGCCCGCGAACGCCTTGGCGAAGCGCCGACCCTGCTGCTGACCGGCGGCGGCGCCGAGCTGTTCGACGGCGTCGCCGGCGCGCGCGTCGTCGAGCCCGCACTGGTATTGGATGGGTTGGCGATCCTCGCGCGCGGTGGCGCCTGATGCTGCGCGCGATCCTGCTCCTGCTCGCCTGCATGAACCTCGGCGTCGCCGCCTGGTGGTGGTCGCATCGCGAGGCGCCGGCGCCGCCGCTGCCCTCCACCGAACCCGGCGTGCCGGGCTTGCGCCTGCTCGCGGAAGTCGAGCGCCTGCCTGCGCGCCAGGCCGCGCGCGAGCTCGCCGAGCCACCCGCGCCGCTATCGGCCGATGCGCAATGCCTGAGCCTGGGCCCGTTCGAGACGCCCGCCGCCTTGCGCGAGGCGATGGATCGCCTGTTGCCGAGGGTCGAGCGCATCCAGTTCCGTGAGGTGCCGGCGGTTGCGCTGCGCGGCTATCGCGTCTACCTGCCGCCCGCGGAATCGCGCGAGGCCGCTTTCGCGGTGGCCCGCGACCTCGCGGCGCGTGGCGTGTCGGACTACTACGTCGTCACCGCCGGTGCGCAGCGCAACACGGTGTCGCTGGGACTGTTCCGTGATCTCGACAATGCCAGCGAGCGCCGCGACGCGGTGGTCGCGCTCGGCTATGCACCGGTGCTGGAACCGCGCACCGAGACGGTCTCGCAGTGGTGGATCGACATGGCTGCGGCGCCGGGACTGGACTGGCGAGCCTTGCTGCCCGATGAAGGCCTGCGCGCGGAGGCCGCGGCCTGTCGTTGAGTCAATGTGTCGGCGCCGTTTCCGGCCGGCTCATCGGCAAGCGCACGACGAACTCGCTGCCCAGGCCTTCGCCCTCACTGGCAGCCGTCAGGCTGCCGCCGTGCATCTCGACCAGCCTGCGCGCCAGCGTGAGCCCGATGCCAAGGCCGCCGTGGTGCCGGTCCATCGGCGTGGACAACTGGGAGAACATCTCGAAGACCTCGTGCAGGCGCGCCGCGGGAATGCCGCGCCCGCTGTCGCGTACCGCCACCGCCACCCAGGCGCCCTCGACTGCCGCGGTAATGGCGATCCGCCCCTGGGAAGGCGTGAACTTGCTGGCATTCGAGAGCAGGTTGGAGAACACCTGCACCAGCCGCACCGGGTCGCCGTGCAGCGGTATCGGATCCTGCGGCAGGTTCAGTTCAAGCGGCTGGGCCGCCGCCTCGAGTTGCGGCGCGCAGGACTCCACGGCCTGGCTGAGCACCTCGCGCAGGTCGAGTGGTTCCAGCCGCAACTCGATCCGGTCGCGGGTGATGCGGCTCAGGTCGAGGAGGTCGTCGATCAGGCGCACCATCTGCCGCACCTGGCGGCCCATCATCGCGCGGGTGGTGGCCGCGAGCGCCGCGTCGTCGTCGACGCGGTCCAGTAACGCCAGGCCGGTGCGGATCGGCGCCAGCGGGTTGCGCAGTTCGTGGGCGAGCGTGGCGAGGAATTCGTTCTTGCGCCGGTCCTCGCGCTCGAGTTCGGACAGCGACATCGCAAGCTCGCCGCGGCTGGCCTGCAGCTGCTGCTCGTGCGCGTTGACGGCCGCCGCCGACCACCACAGCAGACCGGTCAGCACCACCATCACGCCCAGCACCACCGACGCCATCGCGAATCCGCGGTCGAAGAGTCCCGCATCGACGCCACGCATCGCCAGCCAGCCGAGCATGACCGGCACCAGCAGGATGCCGGGGAAGACGCGGCGGATCAGCCGCGCCGACGCGGTCCGGGCCAGGATCGAGCGCATCGGCTGGCGCTCCTCCAGCGAGAGCAGCATGCCCGTGCCCAAGGCCAGCAAGGTCAGGGTGCTTTGCAGCGAGATCACCGTGAAGCGCGGGATCGCATACAGCCGCTGCGCGCCCAGCAGGTAACCGATCAGCGACAGCATCGCCACCCATAGCACCAGCTGGGCGCCGATGGCGGCGACGCCGCGGGTGCGGGAGAAACCCGCGGCGAGCAGGCTGGCGCCGATCACCAGGAACGAGGTCGAGGCCGGCGGGCCCATGCGCCCCGGCGCCGAGGAAACCGCCAGGCCCCAGTCATGCGTCAGCAACAGGCGGTCGATGCCCAGGTCGTGGCCACCGAGATGCTCGTACAGGGTGGCGCCGCCGATCGCGGCGACGAAGGCGGCGCAGGCCAGCCCCGCCTTCCGGCGCCCGGACACCAGCAACAGCAGCGCCGCGCCGGCGAGGGCAGTGCACAGCGCATTGTTGGGCAGTTGCGGGATGCCGTTGCCGAACCAGTCCGCCAGCCGCGGCAGTCCCAGCATCCAGCCCATCAGGGTCGCGGTTCCGCCGGCCAGCGCGAAGGCGCCCAGGCACAGTGCAATGGATACCACCCTGACGCGCGTTCCGGGCATCGTGTCCGCCTTCGGTGGTGCCGGCACCCGGATTCGAACTGGGGACCTACCGCTTACAAGGCGGTTGCTCTACCAACTGAGCTATGCCGGCAATGGCGGCATTATAGCCAGCCCCGCCACGCCGGCCGTCCGCGGCTAGACTTCGCCCATGTGCGGACGATTCACGCAAGCGATGAGCTGGGCCGAGGTGCATGCCTTCTCGCGCGGCCTCGACCTGATCCTGCCCGACGCCGATGCCGAGCCAACTTACAACCTGGCGCCCACCCAGAACGCCTGGACCCTCGTCGCCGAGGGCGCGCAGGCGCGGGCGGAGCCGATGCGCTGGGGCCTGGTGCCGCCCTGGGCCGGCGACCTGAAGATCGGTGCGTCGATGATCAACGCGCGCCTGGAAACCGTCGCCGTCAAGCCGGCTTTCCGCAAGGCCTGGGCGTCGCGCCGCTGCCTGGTGCCGGCCAGCGGCTATTACGAGTGGCGCCTGGAGAACGGCATCAAGCAGCCGTACTACATCCATGATCGCGAGGCGCCGCTGCTGATGTTCGCCGGCCTGTGGGAGCGCTGGAAGTCGCCGCAGGACGCGTGGGTACGCAGCTTCGCCATCGTCACCTGCGCCGCGCTCGATCCGATGCGCGAGTTGCACGACCGCACGCCGCTGATGCTGCCGCCGGTGGTGCTGCAGGATTGGCTGCATGGCTCGGTCGAGGACGCGGCTGCGATCGCGCTGTCGGTACAGCCGCCAGCCCTGGCCTGGCATGCGGTGACTCGCGCGGTCGGCAATCCGCGCAGCAATGGGCCGCAGTTGGTGGCGCCGATCTAGTCCGGCAGCACCGGATCGAAGCGCACCGCGGCCAGTTGCGCCGGCGACTTGCCCAGGCGCTGCAACAGGGCGGGCCACCGCGGGTCCGCGTGCAGCTTGCGGAAGGCCGGCTCCAGCGCCAGGTCCGACAGGCCGGTGTCGCGGTTGGCGATGGCGCGGTCGAGCCAATCGAAGGCGGCGTCGCGATCGCCGCGCCAGGCGTGCACGTAGGCGATGTTGTAGGCGGAGTCGTTGGCATGCGCCGCCTCGAGCGCGGCCAGTGCCGCGTCGGCCTCGGCCTTGCGCGCAAGCGAATGCAGCGCCATCGGCAGTCCGATCATCCGCCAGATGTCCGAGGGCTCGCGCTGCATCGACCGCAGCGCGTCGGCCGGACGGTTGGCGAGCAACTCGGCCATGCCGATGTTGTACCAGCCGCCGACGTAGTCCGGGCTCAGCGCCAGTGTGGTGCGCAGGCTGGCGGTGGCCTCCTCGAGGCGGCCGGCGAACAGCAGGTCCACGCCGAGGTTGAAGTGCGCACGGGCATTCACCGGATCCAGCCCGGTCACGAACTGGTCGAGCGCGATCGCCTCGCGGGTGCGGCCCAGGGCCTGCGCCAGGCGTCCGGCATTGAGCAGGGTGCCGACGTCGTCCGGATCGAGCACCAGCGCCTGCTGCAGCTCGCGCGCCGCCAGCGCCAAGTCGTTCTCGTGCGCCATCGCCAGGAAACCGCGTTGCGCATGCGCCCGCGCGTAGGCGGGATCGAGCTGCAACGCACGATCGACCGACTCACGCGCGAGCGCGATCGCCTCCGCGGTCGGCAGCAGGCCGGCATTGGCCTGGTTGGCATAGCTCGAGCTCAGCCCGACCCAGGCCGGCGCATAGCCTGCGTCTATCTCCAGGGCCTCGCGGTACAGGGCAACGGCGTCGGACAGGCCGCTGGCATTGCCGCGCCGCCCGGCTTGCCGCGCGCGCAGGAACAGCGCGTAGGCGCGCGCGTCGGTGGTGGCCGTGCGCGGCGCGGCGGCCATCAGCTTCACCCGTAGTTGCGCGACCACGGCGGCGGCGATCTCGTCCTGCACGGCGAACACGTCGTCCACGCTGCGGTCGAAGGTTTGCGACCACAACTGCACGCCGTCGGCGGCGCGCACCAGTTGCGCGCCCACGCGCAGGCGATCGCCGCTACGGCGCACCGAACCCTGCAGGACATGCGCCACGCCCAGGCGACGTCCGAGCGTTGGCGTGTCGGCCGCCTGGTCGCGGAAGGCAAAGGAGGAAGTACGCGCGATCACCTTCAGGCCCTCGACGCGTGCGAGCAGGTTGATCAACTCTTCCGCCAGGCCATCGGACATGTAGCCCTGGTCGCGGTCCTGGCTGAGGTCGGCGAAGGGCAGCACGGCGATCGAGCGCGAATCCGGCGCCGGAGCGACCGCCCGCGCCGCACCGGCGCCCACGACCGTCGCGGGCCGCGTGGGCGACTCGCCCTGGCGCACCTGCGCCAGCACCAAAACCGCCAGCAGCGCGATGATCGCGATCGCCATCGGCGCGCGCCAGCGGCGCGGCGGTGGCAGCGCGGGCATGGCGGCCAGCGCGTCCGAGGACGGCATGACGCGGGTCGCGGACGGCAAGGCGGCCTGCGCGCCCGTGGCGGGAAAGCCCAGTTGGCGCAGCCGCTCGGTCGCCGAGACCCGCGGCGCGCCCGGCCCGGCGACGATCAGCTCGGGGGCGCTCATCAGGCGTCGGCCCAGGTCGGCGAGCATCGTCGCCAGGTCCGGGTAACGCTGCGCCGGTTTCTTGGCGAGCATGCGGTCCAGCACCGGCTGCAGCGGCGACAATTCCGGCGGCAAGCTCGGCACCGGTCGCGCCAGGTGCGCGAGCAACAGGTCGGAAGTGTGCTCGGCCTCGAACGGCGGGCGCCCGGTCATCAACTGGTACCACAGCGCGCCCAGGCCGTACTGGTCGGCGCGCCCGTCCACCGCGTCGCCGCCGATCTGCTCGGGCGACATGTAGCTCGGCGTGCCCACCGCGAGCCCGGCCTGGGTGACGCGTTGGCTGTCGGCGGAAATGCGACGGGCGATGCCGAAGTCGGTGAGCACCGGCGTGTCGGGATCGCGGAAGAGCACGTTGTCGGGCTTGATGTCGCGGTGCACGACGCCGTGGGCGTGCGCGGCATCGAGCGCGGAACCGAGCTGGGCAAGGATGGACAGGCTCTGCGTCAGCGCCAGGCCGACCGCGAGCTGGTCCGACAGGCTGCCATGGCCCAGGTATTCCATCGCGATGAAATCGCCGCCCGGCGAAGCGACGACGTCGTAGACGGTGACGATGTTGGGATGGCGCAGGCCGGCGAGCGTGTGCGCCTCGTTGATGAAACGCTGCGCGAGTTCGTCGTATCCGGGCGCGTCCCGATCGAGGACCTTCAACGCGACCGGACGCTGCAGCGAGGTCTGGGTCGCCAGGTAGACGACCGCCATGCCGCCGCGACCGAGCTCGCGAATGACCTCGTAGCCGGGTACATCCTGCATTCGCACGGCTCCCCAGGGCGATGCCGCCCAGCCTGCCCGGCGAGTGTACCAGCAGCCCGTGAAGGCCCTGCCGAGCAGCCCGCGCCCGCGTGTGCGACGATCAGGCGCCCGGCGCGCCCTGCGCGACCGTTTCCTGGCCGGAACCATGCCTGGGGGAGCCTGCATGAAGACCATCCATATCCTGTTCGCGGCGGCGCTCGCGTCGTTGCCTTTCACCGCTTACGCGCAAGACGCCGCAACCACCGAAGCCGAGGTCGAGGCCGAAGCGGAGGCCGAGGCCGAGGCCGTCCAGGCCGTCGATCCGGCTGCCGTCCAGGAAGCCGCGATCGGCAGCACCGGCTCGGGCACCGGAGACATCGGCAGCACCGGAACCGGTACCGGCACCATCGGCAGCACCGGCTCGGGCACCGGCACCATCGGCAGCACCGGGACCGGCACCGGCACGGTTGCAGCGGGCACGGCGGAGCCGGTGGCGAGCCTGCACCTGCGTTCGACGTCCTTGCGCACGCCCGGAAGCATGCAACTCACCGTCGCCCTGGCGGCAATGCCTGAGCTCAGCCCCGCGCAAAGCCAAAGCGTGGTCGTGCCGCTGGCCTCGTCGAGCGCCGAGTGCACGGTGCCGGCGTCGGTCACGGTGGCCTGGACGTCTGCGGATGGCGGCATGGCGACGGTGGCCGTGACCTGCGCGCGTGCACCCGGCCAGACGGTGACCCTGAGCAGCGGGGCAGCGAGCGCGAGCTTCGCCACCCGCTGAGGCGGGCGGGTTCGCCCGGCCGCCTCAGGTAGGCGGCATGGGCGGCTCGCGCTCCCAGAAGCGATGCTGGGCAAGGGCCTCGACGAACGCGTCGAGGCCCTCGTCGAGCGTGCGATCGCGCAGCAGCGCCGGGTCCTCGCCCTCCGGTCGCAAGCCGGCGGCGTCCAGCAAGGACGCGCCGGCGCCGAAGAGCAGCATCGGCTTGCAGTGGACGTACTGGTCGCGCACGGCCTGCATGGCACGCGGGTCGGCGGCGAGCAGCGTCGCTGCCTCGGCGCCATCGGGAACCACCAGGGCATCGAACAGCACGCCGGCTTCGTTCTCGAACGAGGCGTCGGCATCGATCACCGCGCCCGCTGCATCGCGTAGCTCGCCGATCCGCGGCGCCACCAACCGCGGCACCGCGCCTTCCTCGAGCAAGCGTCGCTGGATCGCCGCCACCTGCTGGCCGTCGCTGCCCGGCGCCACCGCGATGGCGACGCGGCGCAGGCGGATCCCGCCTTCGCCAGGAAAGGCGTGCATCGACAGCCGTCGCGACCGCGTCACTTCCGCTTGCGGCGGCTGCGAGAGCACGGTCGGCATTGCGTCGGGCAGCGCCATGCCGAGACCCTCCGCGACCTGCGCGGCAAGCGCTTCGGAAACATTGCGCAGCGAGGCGAGCATGCGCCGGCGGATCGCCGGCACCGTCACCTTGCTCAGCTCGAAGCGGAAGCCGCCGACGATGTGGCGCTGCTCCTCCGGCGCCTGGCTGTCGTAGAACAGCCGCGCCTGCAGGTAGTGCTCGGCGAACTTCTCCGGCTTGCCGCGCAGCTTGTCGTCGTGCACCAGTTGCGGGAACGAGGTGAAGCCCGCCGCGCCGGCCTGGAACGGGCAACCGCCGCCTAGCGAGTTCGGTTCGTAGGCGACACGGCCGCGATGGATCGCCTGCCGGTGCATGCCGTCGCGCTGGTTGTTGTGGTTCGGCGTGCGCGGCCCGTTGATCGGCAGCTCGTGGAAGTTGGGCCCGCCCAGGCGGCTGATCTGCGTGTCCACGTAGCTGTGGATGCGCCCGGCCAGCAGCGGATCGTTGGAGAAGTCGATGCCCGGGATGATGTGCGCCGGGCAGAACGCGACCTGCTCGGTTTCGGCGAAGAAGTTGTCCGGGTTGCGGTTGAGCACCATCCGCCCGACCGGCGTCACCGGCACCAGTTCCTCCGGCACGATCTTGGTGGGATCGAGCACGTCGAAACTCATCGCTTCGGCCTGCGCCTCGTCGAAGACCTGCAGGCCGAGCTCCCACTCCGGGTATTCGCCGGCCTCGATCGCTTCCCACAGGTCGCGGCGGTGGAAGTCGGGATCGGCGCCGGCGATCTTCACCGCCTCGTCCCAGGCCAGCGAATGCGTGCCCAGGCGCGGCGTCCAGTGGAACTTGCAGAAGTGGCTTTCCCCGCGATCGTTGACCAGGCGGAAGGTGTGCACGCCGAAGCCCTGCATCATCCGGTAGCTGCGCGGGATCGCGCGGTCGGACATCACCCACAGCATCATGTGGGTGGATTCGGGCATCAGCGAGACGAAATCCCAGAAGGTGTCGTGCGCGGCCGAGGCCTGCGGCATCGCATGGTGGGGTTCGGGCTTGATCGAATGCACGAGATCGGGGAACTTCATCGCGTCCTGGATGAAGAACACCGGCATGTTGTTGCCCACCAGGTCCCAGTTGCCCTCGTCGGTGTAGAACTTCACCGAGAATCCGCGCACGTCGCGCACCGTGTCCGAGGATCCGCGTTCACCGGCGACGGTGGAGAAGCGCGCGAACACCGGGGTGATCTTTCCCTGTTCCTGGAACGGTGCTGCACGAGTGAGCTCGGCCAGCGAGCGGTAGGCCTCGAAGAAGCCATGCGCCGCCGAGCCGCGCGCGTGGACGACGCGCTCGGGAATGCGCTCGTGGTCGAAGTGGGTGATCTTCTCGCGCAGGATGAAGTCTTCCAGCAGCGTCGGGCCACGCAACCCGGCCTTGAGGCTGTTCTGGTTGTCGCCCACCGGCACGCCCTGGTTGGTGCGCAGGACCTGCCCGCCAGCGTCCACGCGCACGCGCTCGAGCGGCGCGTGCAGGGGTTCGGCGCCGGTGGTCGCGGCCGCGCCGCTCTTGCCGGTGTCGTTGCGCTCGCTCAGCGTGCTCGCCGTCGAGTCGGGCGAGGGCGGCGTGACGCGCAGGCCCTGCACGGGCTCGCAGGCCGCGCGGCGTTCGTACTCGGAGGCCTTCAGCGTGTTGTGCGGCATCGCCGCGGCCAGTGCCTCGGCGTCGGCGAGTTTCTGGCTCAAGGGGTCACCGGTCTGGCGGGCGACGATCGCGGGGCCGCTGTCGGTGTTGTGGCTGGCGACGCGGGAGCTGTTGCGCGGGTCCTTTCCTTTGCCGCCGCGCGCGGGCTTGCGGGGGGATGCCATGGGTGTCGGTCCTTCCGTGGACGGGGGTTAGCCGATCCAGCTTAAGCCCCGGGCCTGAACCGCGCGCCGCCGGGGCGTTCATCGGGGAAAGTCTTTCTCCGGCCGGAAAGCCTTACCCGCGGGGACGCGCCCGCCGCGCCCTGCTACCCTTTCCGGCCATGACGACCCGCCCGCTCTCCCGACCCATCGCGCTGATCGGCGCGCCCACCGACATCGGCGCCGGCCATCGCGGCGCCTCCATGGGCCCGGAGGCGCTGCGCGTCGCCGGCCTCGCCGAGGCCCTGCGCGAGCGCGGCCTGCAGGTGCGCGATGCCGGCAACCTCGCCGGCCCGATGAATCCCTGGCAGTCGCCGGTGGACGGCTACCGCCACCTCGACCAGGCCGTGGCCTGGAACCGCGCGGTGATGGACGCGGTCGCCGCCTGCCTGCGCGACGGCGAGTTGCCGGTGCTGCTCGGCGGCGACCATTGCCTCGGCATCGGTTCGATCACCGCCGTCGCGCGCCACTGCCGCGACAAGGGCCTGAAGCTGCGCGTGCTCTGGCTGGATGCGCATGCCGACTTCAACACCTTCGAGGTCACGCCCTCCGGCAACATCCACGGCATGCCGGTCGCCTGCCTGTGCGGCGTCGGCCCGCCTGCGTTGACCACGCTCGGTGGCCCCGCGCCGGCCCTTGCCTCCGCCGACTTGCGGCAGATCGGCATCCGTTCGGTGGACGCGGGCGAGAAGCGGCTCGTGCAGGACTTCGGCCTGGACATCTACGACATGCGCTACATCGACGAGATCGGCATGAAGCGCGCGATGGAGGAGGCGCTGGAAGGCGTGGACGAGAACACGCACATCCACGTGAGCTTCGACGTGGACTTCCTCGATCCGGCGATCGCTCCCGGCGTCGGCACCACCGTGCCGGGCGGACCCAATTACCGCGAGGCGCAACTGGTGATGGAGATGATCGCCGACACCGGCCGCATGGGCTCGCTGGATATCGTCGAGCTCAACCCGGCCTTCGACGAGCACAACAAGACCGCCCTGCTGGCGGTGGACCTGGTGGAAAGCCTGTTCGGCAAGTCCACCCTGATGCGGGACTGAGCCGGACCCGGGCCGAAGCTGAACGCAGGCCGCATCGAGCGGCCACGGGCCACTCCGCGTTCATCTTCGAGGCCGTAGGCTGCGAAGGCCGTCAACGCGTCGCCAACCCACCACTGGAGGTTCACATGAAGCGTTTCCTTCTCAGCCTGCTGATGCTCGGCTTCACCGCCTTCCTGGGCGCCTGCCACACGATGGAAGGCGTGGGCAAGGACGTGCAGGAAGTCGGCGAGGAAGTCGAGGAGACCGCCGAGGGCCGATAAGCCCTGGCGCCTTGCCGTAGCCGCAAAAGGCCGGGGCTCGCCCCGGCCTTGTTTTTTGGCGAGCGGCGGGCATGACCGCGCCGTTCAGTTTCGGACTAGACTAGCGGCAGTCCCCTCCGGAGCCTGCCATGCGCCACGTCCGCCTCCTGCTTGCCGCCCTCGTCACGCTGCTGGCCCTGTCGGCCTGCCACACGGTCGAAGGCATGGGCAAAGACATCAAGTCCGCCGGCGGGGCCATCGAGGACGCCGGCAACCGCTGAGTTCAGCGCGGGTCCGGCACGAAGCCCAGCGGGAACGGATCCGGGCCATGGCGCGACTCGGGCGCGATGACGCCGCGGGCGGCCAGGGCTTCCCAGGAATCGTAGTAGAGCGCGATGCGCTGGTTCGGCCAACGCGAGTCGCGCTCGAACTGCGTTTGCGCGACCGGGTCGTAGCGACGCGCGCCGTGGCCGGCGCCGAGCTGCTGCCGAGCCTGCGGGGCGGCGGCATCGGCGGAGGAGTGGCGTTCCCGCGCGGACTCCGCGGACTTGGCGAGCGCGCCGCCCTCGGCGCGCGTTTCGGCCGCGATCGAAGGCGAGGGCGGCGGCAGGTAAGCCGGCGCCACGCGGCGCTCGCGGAAGGCCGCCACGCCGATCACGCCGACGTTGTCGGGCCGGCCGGTGCGCGCCGCATAACTGTCGGGCAGGTCGGTGAAGTAGAACTCGGCGATGTCGGCATGGCTCTTGCGCCAGCCGCGCACCTCCACCTGCTGCCAGGGCTCGAGCACGTAGCCGGCCTGCGACGAGGCCGCGGTCTGCCCGCTGATCGCGTTGACGCCATCCACCGACAGCACCGCCAGCACGCGCTCGCCGGTGAGGTTGCGCAAGGCCACCGCGAAGCGATGGCCGGGCTCGCCGGCGAGGTAGTCGCGGCCGCGGTGCGGGATCGCCGGGATGGCGCTCCCGCGATCCACGTCGAGGACCTGCACCTCCAGCAGGCGTTCGCCGCCGGCGCAGGCGGAGAGCGGGAGCGAGAGCAGGAGCGTGGCGGCGAGCGCAGCGAGGGAAGTGCGGGTCATGGCGGGTCTCCGGGCGGGTGGGTAG
>CAMPGW010000067.1 GCA_946885735.1 uncultured Gammaproteobacteria bacterium | reverse complement strand
GCTGTACGAGGGCGAGGCGATGGTGATGGACTTCGGCATCGCCAAGGCCGTCAGCGGCATCGGCGCGGCCACCCTCACCCAGACCGGCATGATGGTCGGCACGCCGGCCTACGTCTCGCCCGAGCAGGCCTCCGGCGATGACCGGCTGGACGGGCGCAGCGACCAGTACTCGCTGGCCTGCATGGTGTACGAGATGCTGGCCGGCGAGCGGCCCTTCACCGGCGCTACCGCGCAGGCGGTGATGTCGCGGCGCTTCACCGAGACCGCGCGGCCGCTGCGCAGCGTGCGCGAGGCGGTGCCCGAGTACGTGGATCGCGCGGTGACGCGGGCGATGGCGGTGGACCCGGACGCGCGCTTCCCCACCACCGGCCAGTTTGGCCAGGCGCTCGGCACGGCCGGCTTGAGCACGCCCAGCGACACCATGGTGTTGCCGACGCCGGCGCCGGTGTCGGCCGCCAAGTCAGTGGCGGTGCTGCCCTTCGCCAACATGAGCAACGACCCGGACAACGAGTACTTCACCGACGGCATGGCCGAGGAGATCATCAACGCCCTGTCCAAGATCCAGGCGCTGCGGGTGGCCTCGCGCACCTCGTCGTTCTCGCTGAAGGGCAAGAACGAGGACATCGCCGAGATCGGCCGCAAGCTCAAGGTGTCCACCGTGCTGGAAGGCAGCGTGCGCAAGATGGGCAACAAGCTGCGCATCACCGCGCAGCTGGTCAACGTGGCCGATGGCTACCACCTGTGGTCGGAGCGCTACGACCGCGAGATGGAGGACGTGTTCGCCATCCAGGACGACATCTCGCAGGCCATCGTCAAGGCGCTGCGGGTGATACTGAGCGAGGGCGAGAAGAAGCAGATCGAGAAGCAGCGCGCCGTCAACATCGAGGCCTACGACTACTACCTGCGCGGCATGCAGCACACGCACCAGCTGCGCCGCAAGAGCATCGAGTACGCGCGGCAGATGTTCAACAAGGCCATCGAGATCGACCCGACCTTTGCCCGGGCGCATGCCGGCATCGCCAACTGCTATTCCATCCTGTACAGCTTCTTCGACTCGCGCGACTACAACCTGCGCCAGGCCGACGCCGCCAGCGCCCGCGCCCTGGAGCTGGAACCGGACCTGGCCGAGTCGCACGTGGCCTGCGGCGTGGCCGCCTCGCTGAGCAAGCGCTGGGACGAGGCGGCGCGTGAGTTCGAGGAGGCCATGCGCCTGGACCCGAACCTGTTCGACGCGCCGTATCAGTACGCCCAGACCCAGCTGTCGCAAGGCAAGTACGAGGACGCGGTACGCCTGGGTGAGCGCGCCTACCTGCTGCGCCCGGAGGACTACCAGGTGCTGGCCTTCGTCGGCCTGGCGCTGAAATCCATGGGCCGGCACAAGGACGCCCTGACCTACTACCGCCGCCAGGCCAAGCTGATCGAGGAGCACCTGGAGCGCCATCCGGACGACGCGCGCGCCTGCATCATGGGCGCGAGTGCGATGGCGAATATCGGGGACGAGGAGCGGTCAGCGTATTACGCGGCGCGGGCGATGGCCGTGGATCCGGAGGATCCGATGGTGCTTTACAACGTGGCTTGCGCCTACGGCATCCTGGGGCGGAACAAGGAGTGCCTGGATGCGCTGGAGCGGGCTGTCGCCCAGGGCTGGGGCGACAAGGCGTGGTTGGAGCATGACAGCGATCTCGACGCCATTCGCTCTGAGTCAAGATATTTAGCTCTGATCCGGGCGATGTAACGCTGCTAACCCTATGAGCCTCCACAACCATCAAAGTACTCGCGGCATCCGCAGTCGAGAGCGGGCGACCCAAACAGAGGCGTGCGCGACGCCTGGCGAAGAGCACTTAAAAAGCCGGGATTCTTTCCCAAGAAGCTCGTTCGAATAATAGATAACGAATCAGGCGATCGACCGCACGGTCGCGGCGCAGACCGGTTGCAGAACGTCCTTACGGTGACTGTCGCTCTGGCGCTCGTAATCAGCAGAAGACCGGCTTGCGCCGACAACAGACGCGTTGTTGCGGCCGACTGCAGAAAGAAGCCAATGTCTGCAGAGATCACTCGTGCCGGAATGACGGGAATACGAAAGAAGCCTCCCCTTCCTTAATAGCACCCAAGCATGCGTCCACATCCTCAATGCGAACTTCCGCTGGAATATCGACCGCGAAGTACCTGTATTCCTCAAATCTCACTACGTTGCACGATAAGTTCTTTAAGCACTCAATCACCGATTCGATGGCACAGCCTGGCGAAGCCATGATCCAAGCCGTTGATTGCCGTGATCGACTCAGGTGTCTCCAAGCAACAACGTCTCCAGTGTCGTTCATCTCGACCGAAACAACGTCCCCAACGGACATGTCTTTGATAAACAACGGCGGAACTTGAATCTTGTATCCAACCCCGCAGTCACTACAGGTCAGGCATTCCTTCGCTACGGGCGGCCACTCATCATCTCGCTCCAACTCAAAAATTAACTGTGTCATCGTCCGTACTCACTCGCTCTTATGGCGCCCATTGTGACAAGGGGGACACAGTACAACTGCCTTGCTGTCCCGTCCACCACCGTCCTTGATCGCAGGATCATGATGGACCTGGGCCTGGTTGTCAGGCGTCGGCACGCCCTTCTTGCTAGCAATGTTCTCCACCGGTTTGCCGCAATCTTCGCAAGCCATTTGGCCGCCGTTCTTTGCTGCACTTTCAGACTTGGCAGCTTTTTTCTCTGCACGAGTGAAGTCACCTACTCGACGCCCTCGCTCTTTTATTGCATTTATTCCAGCTTTGGCGTCCCCAATGCTGAGTGGAAATGCTTCGCTGATCATTGAAGCAGCTGCCACCGCCTTTTCGCCAGTTGTTGCAGCTGGGTCGGCGATGGTCTTGAAGTCAGAAACGACACCAGCGGTTACCTGCGCAACATCCCCGCCGTTTTTTATCAGCTTGAGCAATTTCGTCCAGATGCTTCGACCGTCTGGATCCGTGAACTTGTACGGATTGTTAGCTGCGTAGTTGTATCGACTAAAGTTCCAGGCAGTGAGCGTGTTGGTGCCAATCGGATCAACGCTGAAGAATCGACCAGTGGCCGAGTCGTAGTAGCGCTGCTGCATGTAAGTCAGACCTGTATCGCGGTCCATCACATGCCCGGTGTAGCCGGTCCCATCGATGCTGGTCGCACCGAAGGCTTCGCCGTACGGGGTGTAGCTGTTGCGCTTGACGATGCCGCGGTTGGCGTCGGTCTCCGCGACTGGGCTCCCCAGCGCGTCGGTGTGCTGGTAGCGCACCGTGGCGGTGCCGCTGTCCCACGCCACGGAACGCGTGGCGACCTGGGTGTTTCCGAGGTAGATGTAAGCCAGGTTCTGGCTGCGGCGGGCTTCGGAGGTGTAGAGGACTTGGCCGTTCTGGCCGTAGATCCAGAAGGTGGTCTTGCCGTCCGCGTCGGTGGTCTGCACGCGCCGGCCTTGCCCGTCATAGCGGTAGGCCTGGACCCCGGTCACCTGGTTCATGCGGTTGACCGCATCGAAGACGTAGGCCTGCCCGTTCTTGCTGGTGGTGTTGCCGTGGCTGTCGTAGGCCAGCGTGATCAAGGTGTCACCCGCCGGGCTCTTGATGTTCGCCAGGCGGTTGGTGGCGTCGTAGTTGTAGCGAAACCGGCGCTCGCCCTGGTCGGCGATGCGGAGGTTGTCGATGGCGTCGTAAGCGTAGGTGGCGTTGCCCCATTGGCCGGGCGACAGTGCCAGGGTCAGGCGGTCCTTGCCGTCGTAGGCCATGCTTCGGCTGGTGAGCCCATCCTGCGCGCGATCCGTGATGCCGGTGACGTTGCCGTTCGCGTCGAACGCGTACTCATCGTCGATCACGCGCAGGGATCCGGCGGAACCGGTGAAGCTGTCCTGGCTGCGCGCGGGCAGCATCCTGGCGTTCGCTTCCATCGTGTGCACGATGCCGTTGCCGTACTTGAACTGACGGATCGCGCCGTTGACGGCGTAGGCGATCTCGTCGGCGTAGATGGCACCGCCAGACCCCGATACACGCTGCGCCCTGCCAAGCCCGTCGGGCGCGAAGGACACGACGTGGTTGTCCGGGTAGGTCAGTGACGACAGGCTGGCGTTGGCGTCGTAGCCGTAGGAAAGCCCGAACAGCGTGCTGCCGTTGCTCGAGGATTCCGACGAGAGCAGCCGGCGCTTGTTGTATCCGTACGTGGTGGTGACATTGAAGCCGCCAGGGTTCTGTACCGACAAGGACTTGACCGAACCGTCCGGGTGGTAGCTTTGCGTGAGGTCGGCCGTCCCACCCGGCGTCGCGATCGCGATCACCCGGTTGAGCTTGTCGTAGGTCCTTCGTACTTTCTGCGAATCCGCCACGCCGGCGCGGTCGCAGACCGGGCCCGTCAACGTGGACCCTTCCGCCGTCCAGGCGACGTTCCCCGCCGCGTCGTAGCTGACCATCGTGGCCCCGGACTCCGGGTTGACCGTCTTGCAGAGCTGCTGGTGTTCGTCGTAGACGTAGAAGCGCGATACCGAGACGGACACCTGCGTGGCCGGCGTGACCGTGATCGCGACTGGCGCCGACGTCGTCGTCAGCCCGGAGTTGTCGGTGGCCACCGCTTTCAACTGGTAGGACCCCGCCCCGGGCAGTGCCACGGGCCAGGCGTACGGCGCGCTCGTATCGGAGCCCAGCAAGGCTCCGTTCGACCAGAAGGACACGCTGGCGACGCTTCCGCCGGCGTCGGCCGCCGTCGCCGACACCAGGATGCTGGAGGCCGCCTGCACCGTGGTACCCGTCGCTGGCGAAGTAATCGCGACGGTAGGCGCCGTGTTGGTGGCAGCCACTGCGATGGCGACGCTGGGACTTGCTTCGCCGAACCAGGCGACGCCCTCCTGCAGCATCTTCCACTGGAAGTTGTAGGTGCCGGGCGCCGCGGGTGCGGTCACCGGGAACGTGAGGGTGATCGTCTGGCCACTCGCAACGGAAACAGGAAGAGCGATGCGGCTGCTGCCCCAGGTGGCGTTGTTCGCCGGGTTCTGCGCGCCGAGCGCGTAGCCCTTGGAGGTCGACCAGGCCTTGGTGCCCGTATTGGTCAGCGTAATGGACACGCTGGCCGATTGACCGGTGGACAGGTTCGCCGGCACCGACTGGCTGACGAATATCGAATCGTTGCCAATCGTCCCACCCGGCTCGCACTTCGCGCACAGTTGCTGTCTGTCGCCCGGACGGGCGTGCGCCGGCTGCACGACCAACAGTCCGCCCAACAGCAGTAGCCCGACGAGCCAACAGACGAAACGGTTCGAAGGCCTCGGGTCCACTCGCGTTCCGAAGCTGACGCGCAGCCGTACCGCGCCGCTGCGATGGATATGCATGTTCACCCTCTCCCGATATGGACCGATGGATTCATGCTCGCGCGGCGAGACATGGGTTGCTGTCAGGAAAGGCGGGCTGCGCGTGTCGGCCAAGCCGTCGCCGCGGCGTGGCTGGCGAACCCCAAAAGTCGAAGCCCGCCTTCCGGCGGGCTTGTGCTTCTTCCGAAGTTGGGCAAAACGACGCGGCTCAAGGACCCGATCGGGTAATGCTCTTCGGCTTGCCGAACGGATCGCGCACGATGTCGGTGGCGACCCCCTCCGGCTCGGAAATGCTGCGTGGCCAATCGGTACTCGGCTGGTCGTAGGCCTGGAAGCTGGTCGTGGTGCTGAAGCCGCGGGCGTTGGTCGTGGTGGTAGTGAAGCCCGCTCCGTAGCTGATCGTGCTCACCTGCAGGCTGGGCGTCAGCTCGGTGTCCTGGCCGACCGTGACGACGCGGCCCAAGGCGTCGTAATCAGTCCACGTTCCCATGCTCGGGGTGCTCGAGGTCGAGGGATAGGACTGGAAGACGGGCTTCCCCGATGAATCGAAGCTGCTCTTGACGAAGCTCTGGGTACCGATGACGTTCGCCGCATCGAACTGGCGCACCAGCACCGGGCGCCACAAGGCATCGTAGTAGCGGACCGTCGTTCCAGTGCCCGTGCTGACGGTCTCGCGCCAGTGGCCCGCGGCCAATCCGTATTCGGCCGTGGTGGTGGGCACGAAAGCGCGGTTCATGTCGTTCCAGGCCGTGGTGTCACCCTTGGGGTGAATCACCTTGATGACGCGCCCCATGGCGTCGTACTCGTAGGCGGTCATATTGCCGAGCTGGTCGGTCACCGAACTGATCCATCCCGTCGCGGCATCCACGACAGCCGTCTCGACGCTCGCATCGGCGTAAACCATCCGCTGCGGGATGCCCCGTGACCACTGCGAGAAGGTGCTGGCGTTGCCAGCGGCGTCGGTTACCGACTTGAGCGTACCGCGTTGACCCAGGTCCACGGAGCTGGCCGTGTCGAAGGCATAGGTGTTGACCACGCGACCGAAGGCGGACTGGGCCACCGGCAAGGCAAAGGTGGCGTCGAACGTCGTCGCCGAGACCACGTCCCCATCACAGGCATCGCTCGCGGGGATGGAGGCGGTACAGACCTCGCTGGCGCTCTGGCCGAGCACCCAGATGGTCGTGTTGTCGTGGTAAGTGGTGACTTCGGTCCTGCTGTAGGTCTGCGCCCCAGCGGTGCCGGCGAGGCCGGCGAACACCAGCGCGGCCGCGAGTGGACGGATCGACAGGGAGGAGGTCACGGGGCGGTACTCCATTTGATGACCTTGGTCGGCCGGGCGAATGCATCGAAGCAATACGCGTATCCATTGCACCCAGGAGCTACCTCCCAGGTGAAAATGCGGCCCTGTTGGGTCGTCACGACCTTGCGCTGCGGGTGCGTGTAGCCGGTCATCTCGACGTCACCGTTCAGCCGGATGCTCTCCCCCTTGAAGGCTGCATACGGCGCCGCGGTGGGCAGTCCGTACTCGACGTCCACGGTGCGCAGGGCGCTCGTCCCGTTCCAGCCGACTTCGGTGCGCAGCAACAGGCCCTCGTTGTGGTCGTACTTGTTGCCGAAGGTGTGTCGCGTTACGTCGCCCTCGGGATCGGTCACATTGACCAGGCGGACGGTGGGCGATGCGGGTGTGCACAGCACGCCTTGCGCCCACGACGGCCCGTTCCAGCAGTTGTTCGTGGGGCCGTAGGCATAGGTCCAGGTCAATCCCGCCGCTGGCAGTCCCGGACCGGTGATCGATTTGCGCACGACCGCTGCGCTCAGGAAGAGATACGGGTTGCGCGCATACGCGCCGGCAGGGTCCTCGCCATCGGTGAGGCATTCGTAGACGGCAAAGGAACGCCCCATCAACACCCTGTCCATGGCCAGCGTCACCGTTGCACCGGACGGAGCCGTGATGCTGCCGGTGTAGGCGCCAGTGCCGCTGGTGTAGGTCGTGCGTCCGGTACTTGCGTCGACGGTGCCGCATTGGCCCTGGCCCGCCGCCTGGGCGGTTTTGAGGCTCAGTGCATGAAGGCTCCGGAGCCGGAAGCTCCAGACGCCGCCATCGGGCTGGGTCAGCGTATCGGTGTCGGTACCGTAGGCGTATGTCCATGTGCGGCGGCCGTCGGTGACGGCGGTGACCCTGCTGCTGGTCGACGATTCGTAGCTGAAGTCCAGCCGGCGACCATCGTTGGCCACGATCGTCAGCAGCTGCCAGGGAACGGTCGTGCTCCAGTGGTAGGTGACGGTGTTGCCGAACCGGTCCGCCACCTGGGTCGGGAACAGGATCACGTCCTCGCGCGGGAGCGTCGGGCTGGCCGCCGCCTCCGGCGTGGGGTTGGTGGGGTCCGTCGCGTTGGATGCCGTCGCCGTGAGGGAGCTTGGCGCGTAGATCGACTTCTTCAGTGACGACTGGTTGCTCGTCACCATGTGATTGAGGGTGTAGATCACCCCGTCGGTGGTGACGACCTCGAACCCCTCGCCTTTCGCGCCGTCGGTGCTCGTGGAGGCCAAGGGCACGCAGCGAACCGCATCCCCTTCCTTGGTGCCGACCGGGTAAACCTTGCCATCGGTCGGCGCGTGGCCGCCATTCAACAGCAGTTCGCCCCCGCGGCCGCCGGGCAATTGCAGGGTATTGCCGTGCCAATACTCGTTCGGGCCCCACTCCGCGTTCTGGTAGACCACGAACGGAGGCGGCAGGAAATTCGTGCAGCGGTTGTATGACGTGGCGCCGGGCCCCGTCTGCACCGCCCAGTGCGAGCCCAACAGGCCAGCGAACGTGCCACGGATGTTGGGCAGGTCCATGGTCCAGATGCCGAAGTGCCCGGTCGCGTAGACATCGGCCGGCTGGAAGCGTCGGGTGACGCGCACCTGCAGCGCATTGTTGCCCGGCAGGTCGATGTCGGTCTGGACGATGGTCAGGCGCCCTGTGCTCAGGTCGATCTGGTCTCCCGCCAGCGCATCGCCCAGCGTGCCGACCTCGCTGCGGTGCTGGATCTGCTTGCCGTACTCCTCGGGCACCGTGACCTGGGCCGATGCCGATGAAGCCGCCGCCAGCAGCAGTACGGTGCCCAGGCATACGCTTCGAAGTTCCATTCCGTCATCCCTTGAGTGGTGCGCGCGGACTGCGCACTTGCTTTGGGAGAGGCTGCTGGAACCGGGGTCGTGCCGCTGTCAGGAGACGTGGGCGGAGGGGGTGGGGATTGGTGGAGCGTCTAAAGCGTTTAACGATTAACCGAATCGGCCGCCGCGCAGTTCCGGACGTGAAAAGGCCCGCTTGCGCGGGCCTTCTCGTGAAAGCTTCTCAACTCTTTGGTCGGGACGGCGGGATTCGAACCCACGACCCTTTGCCCCCCAGGCAAATGCGCTACCAGGCTGCGCTACGCCCCGACATGGCGTGATTATACGGAAATCGGCCGGGCCCGTCCCGGCGGGTTCAGCGCCGCAGCAGGATCAGCACTTCTTCCAGTTCCTGCCGCACCTGGCGGATGATCTGGGCGCTCATGCTGGTTTCGCTCTTGGCGCCCTGCCCCTCCAGCCGCTGGCGCGCGCCGGAAATCGTGTAGCCCTCTTCGTATAGCAATCCACGAATTTGGCGGATCATCAGCACGTCGTGGCGCTGGTAGTAACGCCGGTTGCCGCGGCGCTTGACCGGGCTGAGCGACTCGAACTCGGTTTCCCAATAGCGCAGCACGTGCGGCTTGACGTCGCACAGCTCGCTGACCTCACCGATGGTGAAGTAGCGCTTGGCCGGGATCGGCGGAAGCTCGCGGTTACTGCCCGGATCCAGCATAGGCCTCCACGCGCTCCTTCAGTTTCTGGCCGGGGCGGAAGGTCACCACGGTGCGGGCGGAGATCGGGATCTCCTCGCCGGTCTTGGGGTTGCGGCCGGGGCGCTGGTTCTTCTCGCGCAGGTCGAAGTTGCCGAAGCCCGACAGCTTGATGCCCTGGCCGCGCTCGAGCGACTCTCGCAGCGCGTCGAAGAAGGCGTCGACGAATTCCTTCGCCTCGCGCTTGTTCAGACCCACTTCCTCGAACAGCCGTTCGGCCATCTCGGCCTTGGTCAACGCCATCGTCCTTTCCCCGTTCGGCCACATTTCACTTGCGTGAACCGGCCTTATTTCCTGAGCGTGGCGCCGCAATCGCGGGCCAAGGCGGACAAGGCGTCCTGGACGGCCCGGTCTGCATCCACGTCCGTCAGGGTGCGGGAAACATCCTGCAAGATCAAGCCCATAGCGAGACTTTTGGTCCCAACTTCTAAGGTAGTACCACGGTACTGGTCGAACAGTACTACGTCCTGTAGTAGGCCTTTCAGGGTCGTCTTCAGGGAAGTGAGCAACGCGTCCCAAGGCGTGGCCTCCGGCACGACCACGGCGAGGTCGCGGCGCAGCGAGGGGAAGCGCGACACCTCGCCCACGCGAGTGACGCTGCGCGTCACCAGGGGCTCGAGGTCGAGCTCGAAGGCGACGACCTCGCCCTCGATGTCCAGGCCGGCGAGCAGCTTGGGATGCAGGTGGCCGATCCAGCCCAGGCGCACCCCGTCCACCGACACCTCGGCGCTGCGGCCGGGGTGTGCGTACGGCTCGGCGTGGGCGCGGAAGCTGGCGCGGCGGCCCGACAGCGCCACCAGCCGCTCGACCTCGGCCTTGAGGTCGTGGAAGTCCACCTCGGCCTGCGGCAGGCTCCACTGCTCGGCATGCGCGGGGCCGCAGGCGACGGCGGCGATGCGCGGTGTTTCGCGCGGCGCGGCCTCGCTGCGATGGAACACGCGGCCGAGCTCGAACAGGCGCACGCGGCCGAGTTGTCGCGCGCGGTTGCGCGCCAGCGCCGACACCAGGCCCGGCAAGAGGCTGGTACGCATCACGCCGAGTTCGGAGCTCAGCGGATTGGCCAGCGCCACGGCGCCGTCAGCCACTTGCCAGGTCTCGAGCAGTGCGCCGTCCACGAAGGCGTAGTTGATCGCCTCGACGAAATCCTGCGCGGCCAGCTGCCGGCGCAGCACGCCCTCACCCACCCGCGTCTCGCTCGGTGCCGCCAGGCGCATTTCGCCGGCCGGCGTGCGCACGGGGATGGCCTCGTAGCCGTGGATGCGGGCGATCTCTTCGATCAGGTCTTCCTCGATGGCGATGTCGAAGCGCCGGGTCGGCGGCGTCACCTGCCAGCCTTCGCCCTCGCCCGCCACCTGCATGCCGAGCGCGCGCAGGATGCGCTCGACCTCGGCGTCGTCCACGCGGATGCCGAGCACGCGCGCCAGTCGGTCGCGGCGCAGGCGCACCGGCGCGGGACGCGGCAAGTCATTCGTGCGCACGGCCTCGGTGATCGGGCCGGCGGTGCCGCCCATGATCTGCTGCACGAGCGCGGTCGCGCGCTCCAGCGCGTAGCGCGGCAGCTCCGGGTCCACGCCGCGCTCGAAACGGTGCGAGGCGTCGGTGTGCAGGCCCAGTTTGCGCGAACGGCCAATGATTGCCGACGGCGCGAAATGCGCGCTTTCCAGGAACACCCGCGTCGTGGCGTCGGTGACACGCGTGTCCCAGCCGCCCATCACGCCGGCCAGCGCGATCGGACGATCGGCGTCGGTGATGACCAGGAACTCGGGCGTCAGCGCGCACTCGCGCTCGTCGAGCGTCTTCACCGACTCGCCCTCGCGTGCGCGCCGCACGCCGACCGGCCCGCGCAGGGTGTCGGCGTCGAAGGCATGCATCGGCTGGCCGAGCTCGAGCATCACGAACTGGGTGATGTCCACCAGCGGGCTGACCGGGCGGATGCCGGCGCGCTTTAGCTTCTCGGTGAGCCACAGCGGCGAACGGGCCGTCGCGTCCAGACCTTCCACCAGGCGGCCGCAGTAGCGCGGGCAATCGGCGCCGGCGTTCAACTCGATGCTGAGCTCGTCCTGGATGCCGACGCGCGCTACCGGAATCTGCAGCGCCTCGACCTGCGCGCCGAAGGCGGCGGCGACGTCGAAGGCGACGCCGCGCACCGAGAAGCAGTCGGCGCGATTGGGCGTGAGCTTGAGTTCGAAGGCGCGGTCCGGCAGGCCGAGATAGCCTGCGAGCGGCGTGCCCACCGGCGCGTCGGCCGGCAGTTCGAGCAGGCCGGAGGCATCCGGATCGATTTCCAGTTCCTTGGCCGAGCAGAGCATGCCGTTGGAATCCACGCCGCGCAGCTTGGCGGGCTTGATCTGCATGCCGCCGGGAATGGTCGCGCCGACGGTCGCCAGCGGCGCCTTCAAGCCGGCGCGCGCGTTCGGCGCGCCGCAGACGATCTGCAGCGGTTCGGCGCCGCCGACCGACACCTGGCACACCTGCAGGCGCTCGGCATCCGGGTGGCGCGCGCAGGACAGGATCTCCGCCACCACCACGCCCTCGAGTGCGGCGCCGATCGGCTGCGCGTCCTCGACCTCGAGGCCGATCGCGGTCAGGCGCGCGGCGAGGTCCTCGCTCGAGGCCTCGACCTTCACGTGTTGGCGCAGCCAGCTTTCCGGGAATTTCATGTCGGGGTCACCGTGTCAGATCACGTCGAACTGGCGGAGGAAGCGCGCGTCGTTCTCGAAGAAGCTGCGCAGGTCATTGACGTCGTAACGCAGCATGGCGAAGCGCTCCACGCCCAGGCCGAAGGCGAAGCCGGTGTAGCGCTCCGGATCGATGCCGCAGTTGCGCAGCACGTTCGGATGCACCATGCCGCAGCCGAGCACCTCGAGCCAACGCGTGCTGCCGTCGGCCTGCTGCCAGGCGATATCCACCTCGGCGGAAGGTTCGGTGAAGGGGAAGTAGCTCGGGCGGAAGCGCATCTCGAAATCGCGCTCGAAGAAGGCGCGCACGAACTCGGTCAGCGTGCCCTTGAGGTCGGCGAAGCTCGAAGTCTCGTCCACCAGCAGGCCCTCAACCTGATGGAACATCGGCGTATGGGTCTGGTCGCTGTCGGAGCGGTAGACCTTGCCGGCCGCGATCATCCGCAGCGGCGGCTGATGCCCGCGCATGAAGCGCACCTGCACGCCCGAGGTGTGCGTGCGCAGCAGGCGGCCGTCGCCGAAGTAGAAGGTGTCGTGCATGGCCCGCGCCGGATGGTGCGGCGGGAAGTTCAGCGCCTCGAAGTTGTGCTCGTCGTCCTCGATCTCCGGGCCGTCGGCCATCTGGTAGCCAAGGCGCGCGAAGATGTCGGCAATGCGCTCGAGCGTGCGCGACACCGGGTGCAGCGTGCCGAGGCCATCGCCACGGCCGGGCAAGGTCACGTCGATCGTTTCGGTAGCCAGGCGGGTGGCGAGCGCGAGTTCGTCGATGACCTGCTTGCGCTCGGCGAGCGCGGTAGCCAGCGTGTCCTTGGCGCGATTGACCTGTTCGCCGAAGGCCTTGCGCTGGTCCGGCGGCAGGGTGCCGAGCTGCTTGAGCAGGCCGGTGACGCTGCCGGACTTGCCCAGCAGGCCGACGCGCAGCGCCTCCAGGCGATCGTGGTCGCCGGCGGCGGCGATGTCCGCCAGGCCGGCGGAAGTCAGCTGTTCGATGTCGCTCATGGTCCGGTCCGGAACCCCTTCTGGACGTCCGTGCATTGTCGCAAAACAAAATGGGGAAGGACTCTCGCCCTTCCCCATCGTGTGTGTAACCGTGGCCGGGCGGCTTACGCGGCGAGCGCGGCCTTGGCCTGCTCGGCGATCTTGCCAAACGCCGCGATGTCATGCACCGCGATGTCCGCCAGCGCCTTGCGGTCGAGCTTGATGTTCGCCTTCAGCAGGCCATTCATGAAGCGGCTGTAGCTCATGCCGTACATGCGGGCCGCGGCGTTGATGCGCACGATCCACAGGGAACGGAACTGGCGCTTGCGCTGCTTGCGGCCGATGTAGGCGTACTGGGCCGCCTTGGTGACCGCCTGCTTGGCGACGCGGAAAACCTTGCGACGGGCGCCGTAATAGCCCTTCGCCAGGTCGAGAACCTTCTTGTGCCGGGCATGCGCCCGGACGCCACGCTTGACTCGTGCCATGGGTCAGTCTCCTCAGAGGTAGGGAAGCATGCGATCCAGGCGGCCTGCATCCTCGGCGCGGACATGGTTGCCCTGGCGGAGGTTGCGCTTGCGCGTGGTCGACTTCTTCGTGAGGATGTGGCTGCGGTTGGCGTGGCCGCACTTGTACTTGCCCGACGCGGTCTTGCGGAAACGCTTCGCAGCCGCCCGGTTGGTCTTGATCTTGGGCATCGTTGGATTCCTTCGTCTTCTTCAGTTACCGGCCGGGGCGGTGGCTCGCGCCACGCTTCTTCTGCCCTTGACCTGCTTATAAGTCATTGATTCCTTTACGGAACCCATGCTTCTTGGTTCCCGGGCGAACCCGAGAACCGCGAATTATGCAGTAAAACCAGCCACTTGGGTAGCGGCGGCGGCTTACTTGCGCTTCGGCGCCACCATCATGATCATCTGCCGGCCTTCCAGGCGCGGGCGCTGCTCGATGACGACCTCGTCGGCAAGATCCTTCTCGATCCGCGCGGCCATCTGCATGCCCAGCTCCTGGTGGGCCATCTCGCGACCCTTGAAGCGGATGTTGACCTTGACCTTGTCGCCCTCTTCCAGGAACCGACGCAGGTTGCGCAGCTTGATGTTGTAGTCGCCGTCGTCGGTGGTCGGGCGGAACTTGAGTTCCTTGATCTCGACGATCTTCTGCTTCTTCTTGGCCGCATTGGCCTTCTTCTGCGCCTCGAACTTGAACTTGCCGTAGTCCATGATCCGGCACACCGGCGGATCCGCGGTGGGCTGGATCTCGACCAGGTCCATGCCGGACTCTTCCGCGAGGGCGATCGCCTCGTCGCGCGACAACACGCCAACCATCTCTCCGTCGGCCCCGATCACGCGAACGCGCGGGACACGGATCTCATTGTTCTTGCGGTTACCTTTTTCGGTGGCTGGCGTATTGATTCGAAGTTCCTCTGGGTGGCGTGTAGCGAATTCGGGCGATCAGGCCCCGGCGGCAGACTCTGCCCGCAGGCGCTCGGCGAAGGCCTCGGGCGCCATTGTGCCCAAATCTTCGCCACTGCGGGAGCGCACGGCCACCAGGCCCTGCTCTTTTTCCCGGTCGCCGGCAACCAGCAGGTAGGGGACCCGCTGCAGGGTGTGCTCGCGAATCTTATAGCCGATCTTCTCGTTCCGCAAATCGGAAACGACCCGGAAGCCTTGATTCGCAAGGGATTTTTGGACCGAACGGGCGTACTCGCCCTGGGCGTCGGTGATGTTCATCACCACCGCCTGAACGGGGGCCAGCCAGGCCGGCAGCGACCCGGCATGGGATTCGATCAGGATGCCCAGAAAGCGCTCCATCGACCCCACGATCGCGCGGTGCAGCATCACCGGATGGCGCTTGTGCGAGTGCTCGTCCACGTACTCGGCGCCCAGGCGCTCGGGCATCATGAAGTCCACCTGCATGGTGCCGACCTGCCAGCCGCGGCCGATCGAATCCTTCATGTGGTACTCGATCTTCGGGCCGTAGAAGGCGCCCTCGCCCGGCAACTCCTCCCACTCGACGCCGCAGGCGGCCAGCGCGTTGCGCAGCGCCGCCTCGGCCTTGTCCCAGGCCTCGTCGCTGCCCAGGCGCTTGTCCGGGCGCAGCGCGATCTTCAGCGAGATGTCGCTGAAGCCGAAGCGCGTGTACACCGCCATCGCCTGCTTGTGGAAGGCGGTGACCTCGGATTCGACCTGGCCTTCGGTGCAGAAGATGTGGCCGTCGTCCTGGGTGAAACTGCGCACGCGCATGATGCCGTGCAGCGCGCCGGAGGGCTCGTTGCGATGGCAGCTGCCGAACTCGCCGTAGCGGATCGGCAGGTCGCGGTAGCTGTGCAGGCCGTGGTTGAACACCTGCACGTGGCCCGGGCAGTTCATCGGCTTGAGCGCGTAGGTGCGCTTCTCCGACTCGGTGAAGAACATGTTCTCCTGGTAGTTGTCCCAGTGGCCGGACTTCTTCCACAGCGACACGTCGAGGATCTGCGGGCAGCGTACTTCCTGGTAGCCGGAATCCTTGTAGACCTGGCGCATGTACTGCTCGACCACCTGCCACAGCGCCCAGCCCTTCGGGTGCCAGAACACCATGCCCGGCGACTCTTCCTGCTGGTGGAACAGGTCGAGCGCCTTGCCGATCTTGCGGTGGTCGCGCTTCTCGGCCTCCTCGATCTGGAACAGGTAGGCCTTCAGGTCCTTGTCGTTCAGCCACGAGGTGCCGTAGATGCGGCTGAGCATCTGGTTGTTGGAATCGCCGCGCCAGTAGGCGCCGGCGACCTTCATCAGCTTGAAGGCGCGCAGCTTGTCGGTGCCGGGCACATGCGGGCCGCGGCACAGGTCGGTGAACTCGCCCTGCGAATACAGCGACAGGTCTTCGTTCGCCGGGATTGACTGGATGATCTCGGCCTTGAAGTGCTCGCCCATGCCCTTGAAGAAAGCTATCGCCTCGTCGCGCGACTTCACGCTGCGCGATACGGGGTGCGCTTCCTTGACGATCTTCAGCATCTCCTCCTCGATCTTCGGCAGGTCCTCGGGCGTGAACGGCCGCTCGTAGGCGAAGTCGTAGTAGAAGCCGTTGTCGATCACCGGGCCGATGGTCACCTGCGCGCCGGGATACAGCCGCTGCACCGCCTGCGCGAGCAGGTGGGCGGTGGAATGGCGCAGCACGTCGAGTGCATCCGGATGCTTGTCGGTGACGATCTCCAGCGCGACGTCGTGGTCGATGCGGTAGCTGGTGTCGACCAGCTTGCCGTCCACCTTGCCGGCGAGCGCGGCCTTGGCCAGGCCGGGGCCGATCGAGGCGGCAACCTCGGCGACGGAGACGGGATGCTCGAATTCGCGGCGCGAGCCCTCCGGTAGGGTGATGGCGATCATGGAAACCTGGCTCGAGGGAAGGAGCGCACCTGGGCGCGACCGGGCAACAAAAAAGCGCCACGAGGGCGCCTGCGGGATGCGGATGCCTCGGGCGGACTCAGCGGTGGGCGCTCGTAGTGTCCATGTCGCACGCTCGGCCGGCGTTTTGCGCAGGCCACCTCTTGTCAGTGTTGCCACGCGACCCGGCTCGGGCTACGTGGTGGGCGGTACAGGGTTCGAACCTGTGACCCCTACCATGTCAAGGTAGTGC
>CAMPGW010000066.1 GCA_946885735.1 uncultured Gammaproteobacteria bacterium | reverse complement strand
GGCCAGCACCAGGAAAACGATCAGCAGCGCCATCCCGAAGGTGAACAGCGCCGCGCCGCCGGCCTGCAGGTACTCGCGCGACTGGCCGCCGAAATCGATCTGCGCGGTGTCGGGCAGTTCCTCGGCCGCGGCCTGCCGCGCGAAGGCGATGGCCTCGCCCAGCGGATAGCCTTGCTCCAGCCGCGCGGAGACGGTGATGGAACGCAGGCGGTTGAAGCGGTTGAGCGTGCCGGGTTCGGCGATCTCGCTGACCGTCACCACGCTCGACAGCGGCACCAGCGCGCCGCCGCGGGCGCGCACGTACAGGTTCTGCAGGTCCTGGATGCTGGAGCGGTCGGCGCGCTCGGCCTGGACCACGACGTCGTATTCCTTGCCTTCGCTGACGTAGGTGGTCGCGCGGCTGGAACCGAGCATGGCCTGCAGCGTGTTGCCGATGTCGGCGACCGCCACGCCTAGGTCGGCGGCGCGGTCGCGGTCGATCAGCACGCGTACCTGCGGGCGGGTTTCCTTGTAGTTGGAGTCCACGCTGCTCAGGCCCGGGTTGGCCTCCAGGCGTGCCTGCAGGCGGTCGCGCCATTCCACCAGCTGCGCGTAGTCCGGCCCGCCCAGCACCACCTGCAGCGGCTGGCCGCCGCCGCGCACCAGGCCCTGGCGCACGGTCGGCACGGCGCGCACGCCGGGGATCTTCGCCAGCTCGGCGGAGACCGCGTCGACCACGTCGTCGGTGGTCTGCTCGCGCTCGTCCCAGGGTTTGAGCAATACGATTGCCTGGCCGTTCTGCATGTCGCCGCCGCCGCCGAAGCCGCCCGGCACGCGCGCGTTGATGCGGCTGATCGGCTTGCCCTCGCCGACGTGGCGCATCAACACCTCCTCGACCTGGGCCGTCTGCCGGACCGTGTAGTCGAAGCCGCCGCCCTCCGGGCCGTTCGCCGACACGAAGAAGGCGCCGCGGTCCTCGGTCGGCGCCAGCTCGCGCGGCACGGCCATGAACAATGCGACGCTGGCCACCAGCGCGCCGGCCATCACCGCCAGGAACAACCACGGCTTGCCGACGTGCCTGCCGAGCTGGCGGCGGTAGAAATCGGCGAGCGCGGCGAGCCGGCGATCGATCCATGCGCCCAGCCCGCGCGCCTCGCGCTTGTGCGGGCGGATCAGCAGCGAGCACATCATCGGCGTGAGCGTGAGCGCGACGAAGGCCGAGATCGCCACGGCGCCCGCCAGGGCCACCGCCAGCTCGCGAAACAGGCGCCCGTTGTTGCCTTCCTGGAAGGCCATCGGCACGAACACGGCGATCAGCACCGCCGTGGTCGCGATCACCGCGAACGCGACCTGGCGGGTGCCGCGAAGCGCGGCCAGCGGCGGCGGCTCGCCAAGGTCGGCGCGGCGCTGGGCGTTCTCCAGCACCACGATCGCATCGTCCACCACCAGCCCGATCGACAGCACCAGCGCCAGCAGCGTCAGCAGGTTGATCGAGAAGCCAAAGGCCCACAGCGCCATGAAGGCGGCGATCACGCACACCGGCACCGTCACCGCCGGGATCAACGCCGCGCGGGCGCTGCCGAGGAACAGCCAGATCACCAGCAGCACCAGGATCACCGCCTCGGCCAGGGTCTTGTAGACCTCGCGCACGGCCACGTCGATGTACTCGGTGGAATCGAAGCTGACGCCCATCTCCATGGATTCGGGCAGGGACTCGTTGATGCGCGCGATTTCCTCCTTGACCAGGCTCGCCACCTCCAGGCTGTTGGAGGTGGAGGTCTTGACGATGCCCACGCCCAGCATCGGCGCGCCGTTGCCGCGAAAATAGGCGCGCGGCTCGGCCGAGGCGAGCGCGACCCGGGCGACCTCGCCGAGCCGGACCACATGGCCGTCCTCGCCGCGCGTGAGCGCGAGCTGGCGGAAGTGTTCCGCGGTCCGGTAGCTGCGCTCCACCCGCACGGTGAAGTCGCGATCGGTGGATTCGATGGCGCCGCCGGGCAGTTCGATGTTCTCGCGGCGCAAGGCCGCCTGCACGTCGGCGACGGTCAGCCCGCGTGCGGCGAGCGCGGCCGGGTTCGGCCACACGCGCATGGCGTAGGCCTGCTCGCCGCCGAAGTTGATCCGCGACACGCCGTCGATGCTCGACAGCCGGTCGGCCACGTAGCGCTCGGCATAGTCGGTGAGTGCCAGCGTGTCCATGCTCGGGCTGCTGAGGTAGGCCCAGAGGATGACCTGCGCGTCGGCGTCGGATTTGCGTACCTGCGGCGTCTCGACGTCCTCGGGCAGCTCGTCGATGGCGCGGCTGACGGCATCGCGCACGTCGTTGGTGGCGCTCTCGATGTCGCGGCGGGCGCTGAACTCGATGTTGATGTCCGAGCGGCCGTTGCGGCTCGACGACGTGAGCAGTTCAACGCCCTCGATGCCGCTGACCGCGTCCTCGAGCACCTGGGTGATGCGCGTTTCCACCACCGCGGCGGACGCGCCGACGTAGCTGGTGTCGATCGAGACGACCGGCGGGTCGATGTCGGGCAATTCGCGCAAGGGCAGCTGGGTGAACGCGAACAGGCCGAGCACGATCAGCAGCAGGCTGGCCACGGTGGCCAGCACCGGGCGGCGAATGGAGAGGTCGGAGATGATCACGCGTCAGCCGCCGCTGCGCTGGCCGCCCGCGCCGGCGGCCTTGGCCTCGACGATGCGCGCGCCCGGCTTGAGCTTGACGATGCCCTCGACGACCACCTTGTCGCCGGCGCGCAGGCCTTCCAGGATTTCCACCCAGCCCGGGCGACGCGCGCCGATCTTCACCGGCACCTGCTCGACCTCGTCGCCCTTGACGCGGAACACGAAGGCCTGCTGGCCGACCTGCTGCAGCGACAGCTCGGGAACCTGCAAGGCGGTGCGCGCGGGCAGCGCCAGGCGCACGCGCAGCATCATGCCGGGACGGAGCCTGCCGTCCGGATTCGGGATTTCCGCGCGCGCCGACAGCGAACGCGACATCGGGTCGACCCGCGATCCGACCGCCGCCACCGTGCCGGCGAAGACCTGGTCGGGGAAGGCGTCGCTGCGGGCCTCCACCGCCTGGCCGACGGCGAGTGCCGAGAGCTGGCTCTCGGGAACCGAGAAGTCGAGCTTGATCAGCGATACGTCATCGACCGTGGTGATCACCGTGCCGGGCGTGACCAGCGAACCGGGGCTGACCTGGCGCAGGCCGAGCACGCCGTCGAAGGGCGCGCTGATGACGCGATCGCCGGACTGCGCGCGCAGCAGTTCGAGGCGGCCGCGGGCGGCGTCGCGGGCGGCGCGCTGTGCGTCGAGCTGGCTGGCGGATACCAGCTGGCGGGCCGCCAATGCCTGCTGGCGTTCGAACAGTGCCTGGGCCTCGCGGTAGGTCGCGGCGGCTTCGTCCAGGCCGGCGGCTTGCGCCTGCCGCGACAGCACGACCAGGACCTGGCCCTTCTTCACCAGCTGCCCACTGTCGAAGCGCACGTCGGTGACGGTTTCGCTGACCTTGGCGGTGAGCGCCACCGACTCGCGCGCGCTCGCCGTGCCGATCGCCTCGAGCGAGTCGCTCCACGGCGCCGGCGCCAGCACCGTCGTGGTGACGACCGCCGGTGGACCGCCACCCGGCCCGCGGCCTTGCTCGTCCTTGCCACAGGCTGCCAGGCCCAGGACCAGTGAGCACAGGAACAGGGTGCGGGCGGCACGCGGGCCGCGGCGCGGGGAGGATGGCATCAGCAGCTCCGTCGAACGGATCGGTGGCGGGAAGGCCGGAGTGTAGCCCGGCCCCCGGTCGCGGCCGTGTGCAGGCCGCGAAGGTTCAGCGAATCCGCGCGCCGGTGAAGCCGGCGGCGCGGACGCGAAGGCTCAGGCGGCGGGCCGCCACTGGCCGAGGGCGGCGAGTCCGTTGTCGCGCGCGCGGGCGAACACGGTCTGCTGCGCTTCTGCGACCTTGCCGGTCAGGTCGGCGGACCAGAGCTTGAGCGCGGCCGACTGCATCGCGCGGCCATAGCTGAAGCTCAGCGGCCAGGGCAGCGGGCCCATCTGGTTCATGGCGTTGAGGTGGGCGGTGGCGTCCTCGTCGGACTGGCCGCCCGACAGGAACACGATGCCCGGCAGCGTCGCCGGCACGGTGGACTTGAGGCAACGCACGGTCAGCTCGGCCACTTCATCCACGCTCGCCTGCTCCGGGCAGCTCTTGCCGGAGACGACCATGCTGGCCTTCAGGATGGTGCCCTCGAGCATGACGTTGTGCTCGTACAGCGCCGCGAACAACGAGCGCAGCGTGACCTCGGTGACCTCGTAGCACAGCTCGATGTCGTGGTCGCCGTCCATCAGCACCTCGGGCTCGACCATCGGCACGATGCCCGCTTCCTGGCACAGCGCGGCATAGCGCGCCAGCGCGTGGCTGTTGGCGTCGATGCAGGTGCCGGACGGCGTGTCGTCGCCGATGTTGATCACCGCGCGCCACTTGGCGAAGCGCGCGCCGAGCTGGGCGTACTCGCGCAGGCGGTCACGCAGGCCGTCCAGGCCCTCGGTCACCACCTCGCCCGGGAAGCCGGCCAGCGGCACCGGGCCCTTGTCCACCTTGATGCCCGGCAGGATGCCGGCGTCCATCATCACCTTGGTGAAGGGCACGCCGTCACGGGTCTTCTGGCGCAGGGTCTCGTCGTAGAGGATCGCGCCGGAGATGTACTGCGACAGGTTCGGGGTGGTCAGCAGCAGCTCGCGGTAGGCGCGGCGGTTTTCCTCGGTGCACTCGATGCCGACGCCGTCGAAACGCTTCTTGATGGTGTTGTTGGACTCATCGATGGCGATGATGCCCTTGCCGGCGGCCACCATGGCCTGCGCGGTCTCGGCGAGTTGATCGATGCTCATGGACGGGCTCCGGTGCTGGGAAAGCACCGATTATAACCTTCGAGCCCCGCCCACCGGGCCCGGGGTGGCCCGCCTCAGTTGCTCTTCGGAGGGGCTTTGGGTGCGTTCACTTCCTGGCGCCCGCGGTCAATGTGGCGCTTGCTGGCATCGGCGCGCAGCTTGGAGATGAATTCCTTCAGGTCGGCGATGCGGCAACGGTCCTTGAGCGCGCCCATGTCGGCACCCGTGGTGCTGAACGCGAAGGTGGCCGCGCTGAAGACCTGGCGCCCGCGAGCGCCCGCCCCGCCGTCCGTCTCGAAGCGCCAGCGCTGCACGGCCGCCAAGGCGTTCCGGGAGAAAGGCAGGAAGCGGGGGTCGGTCGGCGTGAGGCCGTCCGCCTTGCTGCTCCAGGCGGCGAGCACGGCGAAGTCGGAGGTGCTGCCGTCCGCCTTGATCAGGTAGCCGATGCTGACGCAGGCGTCTTCGGATTTGTCCGCGACGATGCCGGGGTAGGCCGGGAGGGCGATCGTTTCGGCGACCGGACGCCACGCGCCCAAGGCCTCGCCTTCGGTGACGATGGTCAGCCTGCGGTCAGCCGCGCGGGCACTGGCGGAGGCCAGCAGGGCGGCGATCAGGAGCGTGGCGCAAATACCGGAGCGACGAGCCATGGGGGTTCCAGGGACGGGATCTGCGCGATTTCTATCACGCCTTCCAGGGACCCGCAATTGCAGGCGGAGCCTGGCCCTTACAGTTCGCCAAGGCCCTGGGCAACGCCTTCCGGACCCACCTGCAACAGGCGCAGGGTATTGGTGGTGCCGTGCTTTTCCATGTGGTCGCCACCGGTGATCAGCACGCGGTCGCCCTCCGAGAGCAGCTGCAGCTGGAACAGCTGGCGGATGGCGGTGCGCGCGGCCTCGCGCGTGGCCAGGCCGCGGCTGTCGAAGGCGATCGGATAGACGTCGCGCATCAGCGCCATGCGCCGGCGCGCGCCCGCATGCCGCGACAGGGCGAAGATCGGCGACTCGGAGCGAAAGCGGGAGAGGAAGCGCGCGGTGCCGCCGGATTCGGTCAGCGCGATGATCGCGCGCACGTCCACGTGCTCGGCCAGGAACATGCTGGCCATCGCGATGGCCTGGTCGGCGCGCTGCAGGTTGCGCGGCGCCTTGGAGAAATCGTCCATGCGGTCGAACTGGCGCTCGGCGCCCAGGCAGATGCGCACCATCGCCTCCACCGCCTTCACCGGGTGGTTTCCCGAGGCGGTCTCGGCCGAGAGCATCACCGCGTCGGTGCCGTCGATCACCGCATTGGCCACGTCCAGCACTTCGGCGCGGGTCGGGATCGGGTTGTCCACCATGGACTGCAACATCTGCGTGGCGGTGATGACGACGCGGTTGTGCTCGAGCGCGGTGCGAATGATCTTCTTCTGCAGGCCGGGCAATTCGGCGTCGCCGATCTCCACGCCCAGGTCGCCGCGCGCGACCATCACCGCGTCGGAGGCGATGGTGATCTCGACCAGGTTGTCGATGGCCTCGGCGCGCTCGATCTTGGCGACGATGGCGACGTGGCGACCGCCGGCCGCCTCGACCAGCGACCGCGCCTCGTGCAGGTCGGCGGCGGAACGGCAGAAGGAAACGGCGAGGAAGTCCACGCCCAGGTCGGCGGCGATGCGGATGTGTTCCTTGTCCTGGTCGGTCAGCGCGCCGAGCGAAAGCCCGCCGCCGAGGCGGTTCAGGCCCTTGCGATCGGACAGCGTCCCGTCGGTGAGCACGCGCGTATGCACCACGTCGCCCTCGATGCCGTCCACCCGCAAGGCCATCAGGCCATCGTCGAGCAGCAGCACATCGCCCGCGCGCACGTCGTTCACCAGGCCCAGGTAGCTCACGCCCACGCCGTGGCGATCGCCGGGGGGCGTATCGGCGCGACATACCAGGTCGAAGGCGTCGCCCACGGCCAGCGATACCTTGCCGGCCGCAAATCGCTCGATACGGATCTTTGGCCCCTGCAGGTCGGCGAGGATGCCGACTTCGCGTCCCTGCCGCTCGGCGGCCTCGCGCACGGCCTGGATGCGTGCCGCGTGGTCGGCGGGTTTGCCGTGCGAGAAATTGAGCCGCACCACGTTGACGCCGGCCCGTACCAGGTCGTCGAGTACGCCGGGGCCGTCGGTGGCCGGGCCGAGGGTGGCGAGGATCTTGGTGCGACGCAGGTCGTTCATTCAGGCCGAAGGAGTCATTCGCAAGCCCATCACGCTAGCACACCGCGGTCTATTCTTCGGGGTCCTCGTCAGCCGCCAGTTCGAGGTACGGCTGGCGGCGGCGGTAGGCGTCCAGCCGGGCCTGCAGCCGCTTGCTCGATGCCGCGTCCACGACGAACTCGCCTGCCTCGCGGACGACGCGCCCCTGGAGTTCGGCGGCACGCTCGAACTCACCGTTCGCCGCATGGCAGGCCGCCAGGGTGTCCAGTTGCGGCCAGTCCAATTTCTCGGGTGGATCGAAGCCGGTCGTCGCCGCCATGCCCTCGCGCGGTTTGCGTTGCGCGTCCTCCGGATTGACGCACAGCCACCAGGCGACGTTGTTGGCCGCTGGCTTGCTACCCTGGGCCATCATGTCCTGCTCGATCGCCACCGCCCTCGCCCGGGCTTGCGGCGTGCGTACGCGGTAATAGAGATAGTGGGCAAATGCGTCGCCGGCATCCTTGTCGGCGGCCATGGCCTTCTTCATCCACTCCTCGCCCGCCTTCTGGTCGACGGGCCCCAGCTTGCCGCGCATCAGGTAGGTGGCCAGCAATACCTGCGATTGTGCGTCGCCCGCCTTGGCGTCCACCTCGAGCAGGGCCCGGGCGCGCGCTGCGTCGGGTGTGGCGCCCTTCAACAGGTACGCCGCGTGCGCGCGCCGCACCGCAGGCGTGTCGTAGTGCTTGTGGAGGATGTCGTAGAGCTTGGGCGTCTTGTCAGCCACGAACTCGATGCCCGGGCGGGGGACGGCGTGCAGCTCGGCCGATGCGAGCAGGCAATCCTCGTCGTTGTAGAGGATGCAACTGTCGAACCAGTGCTCCGCCTCGAGCCAGTGTTCGCCCCGCTCGGCGCGATGACCGGCGAACTCCATCGCCATCGTGCTGCCGGCCAACGCGGCGCGCCGAAGCCACTCGACGCCGGCGCCGACATCGCGCGTGACGTCCTTGCCCTCGATCAGCCGGTAGCCCCAGGCCAGCATGTCGTTGGCATGGCCTCCCTCCGCACCGCGGCGCAGCCACTCGTTGGCGCGAGCGCCGTTCCCGACGGCGTCGTAGTGCAGGTAGAGCATGAAGGCAGCGTCGCCGCTGCCGGCGCCAGCCAGCCCTTCGGCGAGCGCCAGCGCCTCCGGCGTGAGCTTCTGCTCGTCTTCGGCGCGGGCGCGCAGGGCGATGCGAAACAGCGAGGCCTGGGCCTGGCGATTGCCGGCGGTGGCCGCGCGCTGCAGTCGCTCGAGGGCCGGCTTGGGCAAATCGTGGCTGCTGTCGATCTCATTCCACAGATCGGCGAAGTGGGCGACGGCGCGGCCGGGCAGGCGCTTTTCAGCGGCGTCGAGCATCACCATTGCGCCGGCGAGGTCGCGCTCGGTGCCGATGCCACGAGCCTGCGCGATCGCCAGGCTAGCCCGATGCAGGGCCAGGTCGCGTTCGGCATACGACAACAAGGCGTCGACAGCTCCCTGGCCGCAGCCCTTGGGTTGCCCGTCGCAAAGCTCCAGCCAGCGGCCGATCGCGGTCAGGCCGCCGTCCACGGCCACGCCCCGCAGGGCCGCCAACGCGGGCTCGCCGGTCTCGCCGGCGGCCGCCCGCAGGGCCTTGATGTCGCGCGCTACGAGGTTGCCCTGCTGGAACTGGGAGTCGATGAGGGACTCCCGCAACTGCGCCCGATAGCCGGGGTACCTGCCCCAGTCCTCTCCGGTGTCCACCGACGCGAGGATGCCGAGGAAGTCGAAGGCCAGGTGACGCTCGAGCTTGCGCTCCTCGTCCCAGACCGCGACGACCACCGGGTAGTAATGACCGAAACGGGTCCAGTCCACGTAGCGGTAGCGCTGTTGCATGCCCGTGGCGTCGACGATGGCGGTGATGTCGTCGGCGTTGAGCACGGGGATGGGCGACGCACCGGGAGCCATGCTGTCGCGGGCCAGGGCATGCGCCGCCAGGAGCGTCACGGCTTCGTCGAAGTGCTCCATGCGCGCGGCGTCGCCGCCACGCCGCGCGCAGTCGGCCCCAACCTGCCATAGCGCGACCGCCACCGGCACCTGGCGCAGGGCCGCGTCCACCGCGGGAAAGCGATCCGCGCAATCGGGGGCCAGTTCGCCATCGGCATACATCGCCAGCAGGGCCTGATGCGCGGAATTGAGCATCGCCAGGGTGCCCTCCCCACGCAGCCGGGCCCAGTCGGCGTCGGGCTGCGGGAGCGCTGGCATGGCCGTGGCCGGCGTTGCCTGGCCGGCAGGTGCAGTGGGCATCGCTGCGGCGGCCTGGGTCGTGGCCAGGAAAGCCAGCGAGGCGAAGGCAAGGGTGGACCAGCGTGGCTTGCTCATGGCTTTGCCTCCTCGGCGTCGGGCTTGTCGTCCAGTGTCTCGCGCAGCAGTTTGCGCAGGCGTTCGCGGCGCTCGGCATCGGCCTCGGCGCCAGCGACCTGGAAGGAGATGCGACTGCCCAGGTTTTCACGGACCTGGCGAAGCTGGCGGAGGAATTCCGGCACCTGCGCCGGCGCGACCTCGTCTTGGCGCAGGTCGAACCGGTGCTTGAGCTCGAAACGGCCGGCCGCGCTGGTGGCGCTACGTTGGTAGCGGATCGCGCCGGCATCGATGTCGGCCGTTTCGGGCGGCTCGACCAGGCTCCAGCCCTTGGGCAACACGAAGGTGATGGCGTGCTCCAGCGTGGCGGGTCGGTTCAGGCCCAGCGGGCCCTTGCGCTCCATCGACGATGGAAGCTGCGCGTCGCCGGACAGCGCCTCGGCGTACAGCTCGATCTGCCGCATGCCGCCGGTGTTGGCGGCCCATGGCTCCCTGAGCCGGTAGTGCTCGGTCAGCACGAGCTCGTCGGCATCGGCGGGATCCACGACGACGATCGGCTTGACTACGTCCAGGCTGCTGTAGCGCTTGCGGTAGTAGTCGGCGAACTGGCGCGACATCTCCGCCACGCCTTCGGAGTTGACGCGCCAGCGCATGGTCTCCGCGCGGCGTCCGGTATAGACGGTGCGAATGGCAAGCTCGAGGCCGCCGTCCTCCGTCGGCGTGAAGCGCTCGTCCACGCTCACGGCGTTGTTGGTCTTGCCCGGGGCGCTGACCGGAACCAGCGCGGTTTCACCTTCGCGTACCGGCAGCGCCGCGCCGTACTCGCGCACGTCCAGCGTGCGCAGGTCGCCGTGTTGCTCGGCAAGCGTGGCGTCGAGCCAGTAGTCGCGGCCTTCGATCCTGGCACGCACGATGACGTGGTCGAAGGCCGACGCCGCCGGCAGCCGCTGGAACAGCGACTTGCCGTCGCCCATCGAAACCAGCGCAGGTTCGGCCTCGATGCCCGCGCTGCGCAGCAGGGCGGTCACCAGGTACGCCTTGTCCTTGCAATCGCCATAGCGTCGCTGCCATGTTTCGGCCGGCGGCGCCGGGCGATGGGTGTTGTCGCCCATTTCCGCACCGAAATAGCGCACCTCCCGCTGCACCGTGCGCAGGATCGCGAAGGCACGTGCTTGCGGGTCGGCGATCGCCTTCCATGCCGTAATCCGCTCCTCGAGGTCGGCGGGAAGGCTCGCCTCGGGATAGAGAGGCAGCGCCCAGGCGACCACCTCCGCCCAATTGCGCCTGCGGCCGAACTGCACCGTGGGAAAGCGATCGAACCAGGCCGGATAGGAGCCCTCGTCGCGGCTGGCGGGTACCAGCCGCGCATCCACCGAAAGTTCCTCGTGGTCACCGACGGTCCGTAGGCGCACCGGGGCCTCGGTGTTGAACCGGCGGTACTCGACCTCGTCGGAGCGATCGAACAGCGCTCGCACGTGGCGCTCGAGCAGCGGATCGATCCAGCCCAGGCGCACGGTGTCATTGATGCTGCCGGCAAGGATGGGGTTGCTGCCTTCGATCGAGTAGGCCAAGCGGACCACGTCGCCAACCCGGACGTCCGGCAACAGCACCAGCGCCGTCACGTTGCCGTCGGCCATGTCGCGCTCGAAGCGCTCTTCGCGTCGCGCAAGTGAGATGCGGTTGGGATCCAGCCGATTCGTCCACACGCCGTCGCGCCTGACCTCTGCCCGATGGAGGGTCAGCGTCTGGTAGAGCGGATTGAACTCGATGCTGTATTTGGCCGAGGACGCCACCAGTTCGTTGGTCAACGGCTGGTACGCCTGGTCGAAGTAGCTCACCCGGCGCCCGCCGCGGCGGTCGAACTGGCTATCGAGCAGCCAGTTGCGCCACCGGGTCGAGTTGAGGTCGCCGCTGGCCTTCGCCGGCCATTGCGCCGCGACATCGTGCACGTTCACCCATTCCGGCGCGGGGGCTGTGGAGAAGCGGAACTCGCCGCGTTCGTGGGTTTTCGCCGCGCCCGGCGTTGCCGTGGATTCGTCCGGGCCGGCCGGTGCGGCGGCGAGGAGGGCTTGGGCGCAAAGGAGGAAGGACACTCCGACCAGGCCGGCAAGCCGGCCACGCAAACGCTGCATCATCGATGAAGGCCCCCGGGGTTTGCACGCACGCTAACACGCTCGAACGTTGCATCGCGTGCTTCACCCGGCAAAACGCAGAACGCGTGCGCCAGGGGACGCTGCCTCAGGTGGCCGCGCGCGCCTCCAGCGCGGCGACGGCCGGCAGCACCTTCCCTTCGCAGAATTCGAGGAAGGCTCCGCCACCGGTGGAGATGTAGTCAATGCCCGCCGCCACGCCGTATTTGTCCACCGCCGCCAGGGTGTCGCCGCCGCCGGCGATGGAGAACGCGGTCGAATCGGCGATTGCATGCGCGAGCGCTTCCGTGCCCTTGCCGAAAGCGTCGAACTCGAAAACGCCGACCGGTCCGTTCCAGATCACGGTGCCGGCCGCGGCGATGGTGGCCGCATAGGCAGCGGCCGTCTGCGGCCCGATGTCCAGGACCATGTCGTCGGCGGCGATCGCATCCACGGACTTGACCGTGGCTGGCGCATCGGCGGCAAAGCGCGGCGCCACGACCACGTCGACCGGCAGCGGGATCGCCGCGCCACGCGCGCTTGCCTGCGCCAGGATTCGCCGCGCGGTTTCCACCAGGTCATGCTCGCATAGCGATGCGCCCACGCCGTGGCCCATCGCGGCGATGAAGGTATTGGCTATGCCGCCGCCGACGATCAGCTGGTCGACCCTCTCCACCAGGCTGCCGAGCAGTTCGAGTTTGGTCGATACCTTGGAGCCGGCGACGATCGCCACCAAGGGACGCGCCGGCGCGTGCAGGGCGCGCGCCAGCGCATCGAGCTCAGCCATCAGCAACGGTCCGCCGCAGGCCTGGGCGGCGAAGCGGATCACGCCATGGGTGGAGGCCTGCGCGCGATGCGCGGTGCCGAAGGCATCCATCACGAACACGTCGCACAGGGCCGCGTACTTGCGGGCCAGCGCCTCGTCGTCCTTGCCCTCGCCGACGTTCATGCGGCAGTTCTCGAGCAGGACGATCTCGCCGGGAGCGACCTCCACGCCATCCACCCAATCGCGTCGTAGCGGCACCGGGCGGCCGAGCAGTTCCGACAGGCGCGCGGCGACCGGTGCCAGCGAGTCCTCGGCGCTCCACTGGCCTTCCTTCGGGCGGCCCAGGTGCGACATCACCATCACCGCGGCGCCTTTCTCCAGCGCGTGACGCAGGGTCGGCAGGGCCGCCACGATGCGCTGTTCGGAGGTGATGCGACCGCCCTTGACCGGGACGTTGAGGTCCTCGCGGATGAGCACGCGGCGCCCGGCCAGGTCGAGATCGGTCATGCGCTGGATGGACATCGGCGTGCTCCTCGGGATGGGGACCCCCATTGTAACGGCGGCCCGCACGCCGGCCGCGGCGGCTGTGTGAGAATGCCGGCATGGACGATGCCGCCCGCGACCCGATCGAGCGCGCCGTCGCTGCGCTTCGGCGCGGCGAACTGGTCGGCATGCCCACCGAGACGGTCTACGGCCTGGCCGCCGATGCCGCCAATCCCGAGGCGGTGCGCCGGATCTTCGCGCTCAAGGGCCGGCCCGCGAACCACCCACTGATCGTGCACGTCGCCGACGCGGCCGCGCTCGCGCATTGGACGCGCGACCGGGATCCGCGCGCGGAGGCGCTCGCCGCCGCGTTCTGGCCCGGGCCGCTGACGATGATCCTGCCGCGCGCCCCGCACGTGCCGGACGAGGTCACCGGCGGCCAGGACACCGTCGGACTGCGCTGCCCCGACCACCCGATCGCGCTGGCGTTGCTGCGCAGCTTCGGCGGCGGCGTGGCGGCGCCCTCGGCCAACCGATTCGGCCGAGTCAGTCCCACCACGGCCGCGCACGTGCGCGAGGAATTCCCCGAGGGCGTGGCGATCGTGCTCGACGGCGGCGATTGCGAAGTCGGCATCGAGAGCACGATCGTCGACCTGTGTGGCGCCACGCCCCGCATCCTGCGACCGGGCCGCATCGGCGCCGCGCAACTGGCGGACGTCATCGGGCCGGTGGAGACGGGACCGACGGCGGCTAGCCCGCGTGCGTCTGGCACCCTCGAAGCGCACTATGCGCCGAGCACCTCGTTGCTGATGATGCCGCGCCGCGCGCTGGTCGAGGAAGCGACGCGACAACAGGCGCTCGGCAAGCGCGTGCGCCTGCTGGCGGTGGAGAGCTTGCCGCCGCCGTGGAAGGGCCAGGCCCTGCCGGCGCGGCCAGCCGATTACGCGCACGGCCTGTACGCGGCGCTGCGTGCGCTGGACGCGGAAGACGTGAACCTGTTGCTGGTCGAGACCCCGCCCGGGGATGCGGGCTGGGAGGCGATCCATGATCGCCTGCGCCGCTCCGCCGCCGGCGCCGCCCCGGCCGAGACCGAGGACGGCACCTGACACGCGCCGCGGCGTGGCCGCGGCGGTGTCGCCGGTTTACTTGGCCGCCATCAACGCGGCGGTCATGTCCAGCATGCGGTTGGAGAAGCCCCACTCGTTGTCGTACCAGGCCAGCACCTTCACCAGCGTGCCGCCGGTGACCTTGGTGAGCGTGCTGTCGTAGACCGAGCTGCGCGGGTCGTGGTTGAAATCGATCGACACCAGCGGCGCCTTGTTGAAGCCGAGGATGCCCTTGAGCTCGCCCTGGCTGGCTTCGAGCACGGCGGCGTCGATTTCTTCCTTGGTCGTGTCGCGCGCGGCCACGAAGCACAGGTCCACCACCGACACGTTGATGGTCGGCACCCGCATCGCGAAGCCGTCGAGCTTGCCGTTGAGTTCCGGCAGCACCAGCCCGACCGCGGCGGCGGCGCCGGTCTTGGTCGGGATCTGCGACATGGTCGCGCTGCGGGCGCGTCGCAGGTCGGAGTGGAACACATCCGTCAGGACCTGATCGTTGGTGTAGGCGTGGATGGTGGTCATCAGGCCATGGACGATGCCGATCTTCGCGTGCAGCACCTTGGCCAGCGGCGCCAGGCAGTTGGTGGTGCACGAGGCATTGGAGATGACCGTGTGCGAGGCCTTGAGCTGGTCGTGGTTGACGCCGAACACGAAGGTTCCGTCCACGTCCTTGTCGCCCGGTGCGGAGATGATGACCTTCTTCGCGCCGCCGGCCAGGTGCGCGCTGGCCTTGGCCTTGGAGGTGAACAGGCCGGTGCACTCGAGCACCACGTCCACGCCCGACTCGCCCCACGGGATCTCGGCCGGGTTGCGCACGGCATGCACCTTGATGCGATCGCCGTTGACGACCAGGAAGCCGTCCTCCGCCGTCACCGTGCCGGGGAACTTGCCGTGGGCGGTGTCGTACTGGGTGAGGTGCGCATTGGTGCCCGCATCGCCCAGGTCGTTGATCGCCACAACCTGGAATTCGCCCTGGCGACCGGATTCGTAGATGGCGCGCAGGACGTTGCGGCCGATGCGGCCGTAGCCGTTGATGGCGATCTTGATGGGCATGCGGAACTCCTCGAAGGGCAGGGCGTCGCGGCGGACGGGAAGCGGCGATTTTAGCAAGTCCCCGGCGCCGGCATTCGTCCGTGAGCCAAACGATCGGGATTTGACCTCCCTCAAACGGTCCCGGCCGCGCCCGCGGGAAACTGCCGCCAGCCTCGCGGCGCCCCTTTCCCACCCTGGAGTCGATCCATGAAACTTGCCACCCGTTCCCTCCTCGCCCTGGCCCTCGCGGCCGGACTCGCGACGCCCGCCTTCGCCGCGGAGCCCGGCAGCTGGACCGTCTCGCTCGGCGCGCACGTCGTCGACCCGAAGTCCGACAACGGCAGCCTGGCCGCGGGCGCGTTCGACGCCGATGTCGGCAGCGACTGGCGCCCGACCGTCACCGCCGAATACTTCTTCACTCCCAACCTCGGCCTGGAAGTGCTGGCCTCGCTGCCCTTCGAGCACGAGGTTTCGCTCAACGGCGTCAAGTCCGGCTCCACCAAGCACCTGCCGCCGACCTTCACCCTGCAGTACCACTTCGACGGCGACACGGTGTCGCCCTTCATCGGCGCGGGCGTGAACTACACGCTGTTCTTCGACCAGGAAACCACCGGTCCGCTGGCCGGCACCGACCTGGACCTGTCCAATTCCTGGGGCCTGGCGGCGCATGCCGGCCTGGACTTCAGGCTGGGCGACAAGGGCACGCTGCGCGTGGACGTGCGCTGGATCGACATCGACACCGACGTGTCGGTGGACGGCACCGACGTCGGCACCGTGAACATCGACCCACTCGTCTACGGTGTGGCCTACTTCTGGCGCTTCTGAGGCTGGCGCGCTCTTGGCCCGCCGGATAAGCTCCGGCGGGACCATGACCCGCCTTCCGCTGCTGCTGCTGCTCTGCCTCGCCACGCCCCCCGCCCTCGGCTGGGGCCGTGACGCGCATGCGATCGCCGCCGAACTGGCGCAGCGCCAGCTCACGCCCGCCGCGCGCGCCGAGGTATCGAGGCTGCTGGCCGGCGAACCGGAGCCGAACCTGCCCGGCGTGGCGAGTTGGGCCGACGATATCCGCAAGGCCGACCCGAAGGATCCGCGGTCGCGCTGGCATTACGTGAATTTCCGCGATGGCGGATGCGATTACCTGCCGGCCCGCGACTGCCCCGACGGCGCCTGTGTCGTCGGCGCCATCGAACGCCAGCTCGCCGTGCTGTCGGACCGCAGCCGCACCGACGCCGAACGGCGCGACGCGCTCAAGTACCTGGTCCACTTCATCGGCGACGTGCACCAGCCCTTGCACTCAACGCCGCGCGCCGACAAGGGCGGCGGCGATTTCCAGGTCAATCTCGAGGGCCGCGGCACCAACCTGCACCTGGTCTGGGACTACGACATCCTTCCCTCCACCGGCGTGTCCGCGCAGGCACACGCCGGGCAGCTTGCGGCGCGCCCGGCCCTCGACCCGGACCCGACCCGCGGCGCCAAGCATCCGGCGCGCGCGTGGGCGCAGGAGTCCTGCCGCATCGTCGCCGACGGCGCGATCTATCCCACCGGGCACAAGATCGACGACGGCTACGTGCGTGCGCATCGACCGCTGGCCGAACAGCGCCTGCGCCAGGCCGGCGACCGGCTGGCGGCCACCCTCAATGCGGCGTTGGCGATTCCCTGAGCACCGCGGACGGTCGCCACCGCAGCAACGAGTAGTACAGCAGCGGAATCACCACCAGCGTCAACGCGGTGGAGACGAAGATGCCGAAGATCAGCGCGATCGCCAGGCCGTTGAAGATCGGGTCGTCGAGGATGAAGAA
>CAMPGW010000065.1 GCA_946885735.1 uncultured Gammaproteobacteria bacterium | reverse complement strand
TGAGCGACTTCAGGCACAGGCTGGCGAACATCGGCACCTGGTAATGCTCCGGCCCTAGTACGGCGGCACGGTCGAAGAGTTTCAAGGCCTCGGCGAACTTGCCCTGCGACAGCTTGGCCTGCCCGTACCAGTAGAAGGCGTCGAACAGCTGCGGCCCGAGCGCGATGGCCTGCTCGAACTCGGCCTCGGCCTCCTCGAAGCGCTTGCTCAGCGATACCGCCAGGCCACGCGACAGATGCGCCTCGGCCAGGCCCGGCTGCAGTTCCACCGCCCTGGCGCTGGCCGATTCGGCCTGCCTCAGGTTGAACTCGCGGGCGTCGAAGTAGGTGTAGATCAGCGAATAGCAGTCGGCCACGCCGGCATGCGCACGCGCATAGGTCGGGTCCACCTCGATGGCCTTGTTGAACATCAGCCGCGCCTGCTCGAGGCTGGACCGTCGGAGCTGGTGGAAGTGCTGGCGCCCGCGCAGGTAGAAGTCGTAGGCCTCCACGCTTGCGGCGCGCGGCAGTTCGATCTGCTTCTTCTCGTCGTCGCTCAGGATCACCCGCAGCGCCTTGACGATCGCTTGCGAGATGTCGTCCTGGATCTCGAAGATGTCCTCCATCTCGCGGTCGTAACGCTCCGACCACAGCTGGTAGCCGTCGGCGACGTTGATCAGCTGGGCGGTGATGCGCAGGCGGTTGCCCATCTTGCGCACGCTGCCTTCCAGCACGGTGGACACCTTGAGCTTGCGGCCGATCTCGCCGATGTCTTCGTTCCGGCCCTTGAAGGCGAAGGAGGAGGTGCGCGAGGCCACGCGCAGGGCCTGGATCTTCGACAGGGCGTTGATCACTTCCTCGGCCATGCCGTCGGTGAAGTACTCGCTGTCGGCGTCGGTGCTCATGTTGGCGAAGGGCAGCACGGCCACCGACTTGGCCGCCGACACGACCTGTGGAATCGCCACGGTCTGGCTGGGCGTGTTGGTGCTGGTGGACACCAGGGCCAGGGCGAACTGCCCGGCCGTGGGGTAGCGGTCGCCGGGCTCGAGCGCCATGGCGCGGGCCACGGCGCGCTCGACGTTCTCGGGCACGGCGGCGCGCACGTTGCGCAGCGGTCGCGCGGTTTCGGTGAAGCGCTTGGACATCACGCCCTGCGCGGTCGGCGCCGTGAACGGCCGCTCGCCGGTCAGCATCTCGTACAGCACGCAGGCCAGCGAGTACTGGTCGCTGCGGCCGTCCAGGTTCACCTCGCCGGCGGCCTGCTCGGGGCTGACGTAGGCGGGCGTGCCGACCACCATGCCGGTCTGGGTGAGGGTGGCGGTGGACACGGCGCTGGCGGCCTTGGCAATGCCGAAGTCCATCACCATCGCCTCGCCCTCGTAGAGCATGATGTTCTCGGGCTTGATGTCGCGGTGCACGATGCCCTGGCGGCTGGCGTAGTCGATCGCCGAGGCGATGGAGCGGGCGTGGTGCACGGCCTCTTCCACGGACAGTTGCTGCTCGCGGTCGAGGCGCTCGCGCAGCGATTCGCCCTCCACATAGGGCATGACGTAGTACAGCAGGTCGTCCACGCTGCCGGAGTCGAACAGCGGCAGGATGTGCGGGTGGCTCAGCCGCGCCGCGACCTCGATCTCCTGCAGGAAGCGCTCGGCGCCCATGCTGGCGGCGAGCTCGGGGTGCAGCACCTTGATCGCCACCGAGCGCCGGTGCTTGCAGTCCTGCGCCAGGAACACCGAGGACATGCCGCCGCGGCCGAGCTCGCGGTCGATGGTGTACGAGTCCGCCAGGGAACTGCGCAGACGGTCGATCGGCAAACCGGAACCCTGCGGCATCCGCCCCTCCCGAAGTGGAACCCGTATCGGCCGATCCTATCAGCGACACTGCCACGCTCCAATGGGCGGGTTGGGCTAGGCCGGCTGCGGCGTGAAGGCCGGCGGAACCGCGTCGCCGGCCGCCTGCGCGGCGTCCGCCCGCGCCAAGGCAAGCCCCTCCAGCAGCGCTTCGGGTCCCATCGGCCGGGCGAACAGCCAATGCCCCATCTGTACCTCCCAGGCGGCGAGCGTGGCTGCCTGCCGCTCGGTTTCGATGCCCTCGGCGATCATGCTCCGGGACAGCTGCGTGCTATCTCCACAGTAATGGGGCGGATTCGAATGTCTCGGCGGGACGACCTACGATAATCTCGGGACCAGTGTGCTTGGCGACAACGCAATGGGGACATGGGCGAACAGCAAACTGGTAGATCCGTAAAACTAGTGTCCTGAACCGAGTTTCAGTCAATGATCAGAGTAATGTCCGTGTGTTGCTTGCTGCTTGCCACCGGTTGCCAGCGGCAAGAGGATGGACCACCGCGGGCCGCGATAGTGCAGGGCGTACCGTGCATCCCCGACCAGTACAGAGTCCAGGCACCGCCATGGGTCCAGGAATCGGCAGACATTACCAACGAGGGTGTCGCGTTTCGTGGCTGCCATGCGGAGGCGCAGGTCGGAAGTTGCCCGTTTCCCGCTGAGGTATCCGGGGGCGCGGTTTCTTGGCGCGTCGCCCCCGCGAAGTTCCTCAGGGATATGCCTGCTGGGGCTTTTCACGCCGAACTGGCCGTTCAGCAGCGCGCAAACGCCTCTGTTGACCCTGCTTCTCGGCTCACGATCGTGCCAGAGCCAGACAGTTCCGACAGATGGTTGCTTTGGAAATCCGCCACCGGACAGCTGTCTCCTGATGCGGAGCTGATCGCAGTGTGCAGGCGGAAAGTCGCAAGCGCGGCAATCGGCAGAGCAGCAACAATAAAATGCAATCGAACTGTTCAGTCTGATAGTTTCTACGTCGCCTACACATTTTCAGCGCGTCAGAAAGCACCGTTGGAAATCGAGCGTTTGGACAAGCAGGTGCTATCGGTTTTGAATGGGTGGGGCTGCGCAAAGAACTCATTGCCAGGAAGATAAGCCTTGCCGCCCACAGGACGCCCGAGGGTGGATGGAATCGTCAGTATCCTTGCGCGCCAGCGCGCCAATTATCGGGGGCACCATTGCGGATGATGAGACTCGCCAGATCGATGACTCTGCCACTGTGGCTCTCGCTCCTGGCAGCCTGCCAGCCGACGGTCCCGCCCGTCGGCGAGGCGACGGCCGCGGTCGTTTCCACCGTCCGGCTGTCGGTCGTCTGTGATGCACCGGCGGCGGGCGCCGCTCCGCAGCCTTGCACGCCTTCGAGCCTCGGCTTCCAAGACCGCTTCGTCCACGTGCTCGGGACCAAGGACTCGCGGTTCGCCCTGCAACTGCGATGCCTCGAGCCCGACGCCCAGCGGGCGTTCTACGACGCGGCCGGAGGCCAGCGGGTTGGCCTGTTCGCCGGCGACGAACGGCTGCAGGAATTCGGCGTCGCTTCCGTCGCGGGCAGGACGCTTCCCGAGTGCGGATTCGTCGCGATGCCCGACCTAGATGCCACCCTGGCGGCGTGCGAGGCGCTGGCGAAGTCTTGGGACCTGGATCCCGTGCAGTGCACGACTCTCTGTCCGGCGCCGGGTCCCAACGACGAACCGATCTGCGTCGAGCACTACTAGGACCGCGGCTGCGGCGTACCGGGCCTAGGCCGGAGCGCGCCCCAGTGTCGCCACCCCAGCCCGAATCCCCGCCGCATGCCCATTCACCCGCGGCAGCAGGCGGGCGAAGAAGAAGCGCGCCGTCTCCAGCTTCTGCCGCTTGAACTCGGCCGACTGGCTGCCGACGTCGGCAATGGCGACCGACTGCGCCCACCAGTAGGCGAGGGTGGCGTAGCCGGAATAGAACAGGTAGTCCACCGACGCGGCGCCGATCTCTTCCGGGTTTTCCACGGCCTTGCGGCCGAGCTCGAGGGTCAGCTCGCCCCACTGCTTGGTCACCTCGGCCAGGGGCAGCACGAACTCGATCATCTCGGCGTTGGTCATGTGCAGTTCGCAGAACTTCTGCACCATGGACAGGAAGTGGCGCAGGCCCACGCCCTGCAGCTGGATGATCTTGCGGCCGAGCAGGTCGAGCGCCTGGATCTGCGTGGTGCCCTCGTACAGGGTGGTGATGCGCGCGTCGCGGGCCAGCTGCTCCATGCCGTTCTCGCGGATGTAGCCGTGGCCGCCGAAGACCTGCAGCGCATGGTAGGTGCACTCGACCGACCACTCGGTGAGCATGCCCTTGACGATCGGCGTCAGGAAGCTGAGCAGCTCTTCCGCATTGCGGCGTTCGGCCTCGTCCTTGCTGCGCTCCATCACGTCCACCAGCGACACCGCGTGCAGGGCGAGCAGGCGGCCGCCTTCCGACAATGCGCGGCAGGTCAGCAGCATGCGGCGGATGTCCGGATGCACCGTCAGCGGGTCGGCGGGCTTGTCGGGGAATTTGGCGCCCGACATCGCGCGGCCCTGCAGGCGCTCGTTCGCGTAGGCGGTTGCTCCTTGCAGCGCGCGGTCCATCAGGCCCAAACCCTGCAGGCCGACGGCGAGGCGCGCGGTATTCATCATGGTGAACATCGCCGCGAGGCCCTTGTTGGCCTGGCCGATCAGGTAGCCCTGCGCGCCGTCGAAGTTCATCACGCAGGTGGACGAGCCGTGGATGCCCATCTTGTGTTCGATCGAACCGCAGCGCAGCTCGTTGCGCTCGCCGACGGTGCCGTCGCGGGCGACCTTGAGCTTCGGCACGATGAAGAGCGAGATGCCCTTGGTGCCCGCGGGCGCATCCGGCAGTCGCGCCAGCACCAGGTGCACGATGTTGTCGGTGAAGTCGTGCTCGCCGCCGGTGATGAAGATCTTGGTGCCGGTGATGCGATAGCTGCCGTCGTCGGCGGGCTCGGCGCGGGTCTTGAGCAGGCCCAGGTCGGAGCCGGCATGCGACTCGGTCAGGCACATGGTGCCGGTCCAGCGGCCCTCGATGATCGGCTTGAGGAAGACCTCCTTCTGCCAGTCCTCGCCGTGATGCTTGAGCGCCTCGATGGCGCCGTGCGAGAGCAGCGGATAGTTGCTCCAGGCCAGGTTGGAGGCGTCGAGCATTTCCTTGATCGCCGCGCCCAGGCTTTCCGGCAGATCCTGCCCGCCCATCGCCTCGGGCGCGGTCAGGCCGGTCCAGCCGCCTTCGACGAACTGCGCATAGGCCTGGCGAAAGCCCGGCGGCGTGGCGACCGTGCCGGTGGCCGGGTCGTGCACGCACCCGACCTGGTCGCCGATCGCGTGCAGCGGGGCCAGCACCTGCGAGGTGAAGCGCGCGCCTTCCTCGAGCACGGCGTCCATCACGTCGCGCTGCGCATGCGGCATGCCGAGCCGGGCGTACACCGCCTCGGCCTCGAGCACGTCGAACAGCGCGAAGCGCAGGTCGGCCAGCGGCGCCTGGTAGGAATTCATCAGTGGCTCCTAGCGCATCACGCCCGTCAATCCCGGCGCGGGATCGAGCGTGCTGTCGTGGGTGAAGGGGTAGCTGCCCTTGGGCTCGCTGGTGCGGATGCTGCCGGTGAGGGTGTAGGTGGCGGAACGTCGCGAGGCGAGGGCGGAGGCCACCACGAGCTTGGCGCCGAGTGCGGGCGTCAGCGTGGCCGACACCACGTCCGCCGATTCCGGCCCGACCGTGATCGCCGGCCTAACCGCCAGCGTGCCGGCGTCCTGCCCGCCCACGTAGAGTTTGGCGTCGAGTTGGGCGAAGGCCGTGGACACGTTGCTGAAGTTCTGCAAGCGCAGGGTCAGGCGCCAGCTGCCGTCCGGCTGCACGGCCAGTTCCTGGATGCTGGCCTTGGGCGGGTTGACGATTTTCTTCGGCCCGGAGGCGCAGGCGGACAGCAGGCAGAGAACCGCGATGGCGAACACAGTTTTGATGCGGGGAGTCATGGCCGTCTCGTGTCTGTGACGATGATGGCGAGCATAGCAGCGGACCCTGCGGTGCGCGCCACGACCCTGAACCGGCTGAACTGTTGCTACTCTAGCCAGCGTCGTGAGCACGAACTCCCTCCCCCCGTCAGCGTCCGCCATGGAACGCACGCGGCTGCAGGCCTTCAAGGAGCTGCGGACGCTGCTGTCCGAGGTATTGGCGTCGGCGGTGCAGGACGAGGAAGTACCGGATGCCTTCAAGAGCAAGGCCAACTGGGACAAGCTGATCGCGCAGACCGAGCAGCGCCTGGCCGAGGGCTGGAAGCAGCGCTTCGAGGCCGGCATGGAACGGCGCGAGAAGCCGCGCCAGTTGCTGGACCTGTTGCCGCCCGAGGAAGAACAGGCGCAGTTGCTGAGCGAGCACTTCATCAACGAAGTCAGCTACCAGGGCCGCAACTCGCTCGACGAACTCGACCGACAACTGGCGGCGATCGCCGGCCGAGAGTACGACGAGGCATCGCCGAATCCGCTCGGTCCGCTGGCCTGGGTGGAAGGCCTGCGCGGCGGCATGCGGCAGATCAACTGCAGCCCGGAGGAACGCGACTGGTTGCTGGCGCGGCTGGTGCCGCTGCTGATCTCGCGCATCACCTCGTTCTATTCGAGCCTGACCACGCAGCTGACGGGCGCGGGCTACGGCGGCTACGGCGGACGATCGCCCGGCGGTCGGGCCGCGGCCGGCGCGTTGGGCGGTGGAGGCGGTGGCGCGGGTGGCTTCAACCCGGACTTGGTTGCCCCGCTGGTGCCGGGCATGCCGACGGTGGGAGGTGGCGGAGGCGGCGCCGCGGGCTTCGGTGGGCATGGTGCGTTCGAGTCGGGCGTGCCGACCGAGGGCGGCGAGGTGCTCGATCGCTTGTTCGGCCTGCTGAGCGCGCGTCGCGGCGGCACGGCCGGCTGGCCGCCCGGCGCCGGCGCTGCGCCCGGCTTCGCGAGCCCCGGTTACGCGGGCGCGGGTTACGGCGGGACGCCGACGGGCATGCCAGGCATGACTGGATTTGCCGGCGGCGAGACGTACGGCGGCGGCATGCCGGCGCCCGCGCCCTGGAGCCAGGCCGACCTGTTCTCGGTGCTCTCGCTGTTGCAGGGCAACTATTCGGCGTCCTACGGCCGCGGCGACTCGGTGATGGGCCAGTTGCACGAGGCGATCGGCGCCACCGCCGGGCAGATCGGCCTGGTCGGCGGCGTCGGCGCCATGCCCGAGCAGGCGCAGGACATGCTCGAACTGGTGAGCATGCTGTTCGAGGCCTTGCTCGACGGCCGGCGCCTGGATGAAAAGGCGCGCGCCGCGCTCGCCCGGCTGATCATTCCCTACGTGCGCGTGGCGATGCTGGACCGGCGCATGTTCATGCAGTCCAGCCATCCGGCGCGGCGCGTGCTCAACCTGCTGGTGGAGGCCTTCGAGATGGCCTCGCCGGAGGTCGGCAACTACCGCAGCCTGCGCGAGCAGGCCTTCGGCATCGTCGAGCGCATCAGCAACGAATTCAATGACGACGTGCGCCTGTTCGAGAAACTCGAAGACGCGCTCGCCACCGAACTGGAAGTTTGCCGCCGGCGCGCGGAGCTGTCGGAGAAACGCGCCGCCGACGCGCAGAGCGGCAAGGAACGGCGGCAGGTCGCGCGCGACAGCGTGAGCAGCTACCTGGGCACGGCGATCCTCGGCAAGACGCTGCCGTCGGTGTTGCTGGATTTCCTGGCGGGGCCCTGGCAGCACCACCATACCGTCGTGCTGTTGCGCGAGGGCGAGGAGGGCGAGGGCGTGCAGCTCAGCCGCGGCCTGCTGGAGGCGCTGCTGCGCAGCAACGACGCCGGCGCGCTGGAAGAACCGTCGGCGCTGCGGCCGGTCGTGGTCGAGGTGTTGGCCAGTTCCGGCCAGCCCGGCAGTGCGGCGGACGAACTGCTGGTGGAACTCTCGCTCGCGCTCGCCATTCGCGGTGCGCCGGAGCTGGCGCCCGGCGCTGGCGGCGACGAGGATTTCGGGCCGATGCCGCCCGCCGATTTCGATTCGCCGCCGGCCTTGCCTTCGGCGGCCGAACGCGTGCTGGTCGCCACGCCGCAGGTCATCCTGCAGCGCACCCCGCGCACCCACGAGCCGGAGGACGACAGCTACGTCGTGGTGTCGGATGTCGTGCTGGCGGAGCTTCCCGTCGATCTGGTCGCGCGCTATCGCGAGTACCCGATCGGCACCTGGCTCGACTTCGTCGCCGAGGACGGACGCGTGACCTCGGCGCGCATCAGCTGGACCAGCCCGATCAGCGGACGCCGCATCCTGAGCAACCGCCGCGGCCAGCGCATGCTGGTGGCCTCGCCCGAGGAACTGGCGGAGATGGAGGTGGAAGGACGCATTCGCCCGCGCCACTCCGAGTCGGCCTTCGACCAGGCGCTGCACACCATCGCCGACCGGCTCGAGGGCAGCCTGGCGCCGGCCCCGGACGGCAGCGCCGCCTAGCGAAGTCCGCGCAGCGCCTGCAGCCGCGCCGCATCGCCGAGCGCGTGCCCGTGCGCGGTGTTGTCGAACACCACCCAGTCGCCCGCGCGAAGTTGCGGAGCCAAGGCCTGCAGCCAGGCATTCTCGTAAGGGCTGTAGTACATGCGCGGCGCGCCGTGCAGGCGCCAGTAGCGCCACTGCTTCGTGCTGCCGCCGGGACGCGCCGCCTCAGGCCCGAGTGCGGGGTCGGCGGCCACGCGCGCCACGCCGTGTCGCGCCCACAGTCGATCGGCCTCGGCGCCGAACCAGCTTGCATGTCGCGGCTCGCAGGCCAGGGCCACGTCGAAGCGGCGCCGCAGCATCGCCAGGAAGGTTTCCGCCACGCGCGCATCGAAGGCCAGGCTGGGCGGCAACTGCAACAGCAGGCCGCCGAGCTTGCGGCCCAGGCCCGATACTTCATCGCGGAATCGGTCGAGCAATGGCCCGCAGCGCTGCAGCCGCGCCTCGTGGCTGATGTCGCGCGGCAGCTTGGCGCTGAAGCGGAAGCGCGCGGGCACCTGCGCGGCCCAGCCTTCCCAGGTCTGCGCGCGATGCGGGCGATAGAAAGACGTGTTGACCTCCACGCAGTCGAAGCGCGCCGCATAGCGTTGCAGGACGCTGCCCTCGGCGCCGACCAGGCCGCGATGGGCGGAGGGAACCTGCCAACCGGCGGTTCCGATGCGATTCGGGGCCTGTCGCGCCATGCCGGCAGTGTCGTGGGATGGGGCTGAACGCGGCCCGGGCCGCGGCCCCGGGACCGCCGTCACGGATGGCCGTTTTGCGGTTTGACAGCCCGCGGACTGCGCCGCATCGTGGCTGCTGACTCCCCCCGTGCGGCAACGTCCATGCCCCTTCTGTCCCGTTGCCTCGCCGGCTTGCTGGCCTGCCTGCTGGTCGCCACCGCAACGGCGCACGGCGGCGACCGCGCCGACATCCGCCAGGCGCGGCCACAATCGGTACGCCTGGCCGAGGACCTGACGCGCGAGCTGCTCGACACCCGCAACCTGCAGGCCACCTCACCGCGTGCGCAGCAGCCCCGCCGCCGCGCCGACGTGCTGTCCATCGCGCGCGAGCGCCGCGAACTGCTGCGCCTGCTGCTCGACACCGACCCGAACTCCATCCTGCGGCTGGCGGTGCCGGCCGGTATCCGCGCCGCCTTTCCGGTCGAGGCGCAACGGGTGATCGAACGCGAGGTCGAGGCCGAGGGCGTGCTCCAGGTCATCCACGTGGACATGCCCGGCAAGGAAGTGGACCACTACTGGTACTTCCTCAAGACCGCCCAGGGCACGCGGCCGCTGCACTTCGCCAAACGACCGACGCGCCTGCTCACCGATTCGCGCATCCGGGTGAAAGGCATCGGCCTGGACGCCGACATCGTGCTGGCGTCCGGTGGCAGTGGCAGCGTGACCACGCTGGCGGCGGCGCTGCCGAACACCTTGGGCGTGCAGACCACGCTGGTCATCCCGGTGAATTTCAGCGATGGCCCGGCGACGCCGCCTTACACCAAGGCGCAGATCCAGCAGGTCGTGCTCGGCGACACCAGCGCCTGGGATTGGGAGAACTCCTACCAGCAGACCTCGCTCTCGGGCGTGGTGACCAACTGGTTCACCATCACCGAGGCGAGCACGGCCTGCGATTACCAGGCGATCTCGTCGAAGGCCGATGCCGCCGCCACTGCCGCCGGCCACGTGCTGTCGAACTACCGTCGCAAGGTCTACGTGTTCCCGCCCAACAGCTGCCCGTGGTGGGGGCTTGGAACGATCGGCGGCAATCCTTCGCGCTCGTGGATCAACACCAAGTACGGCTTCACGCTGTCGGTGGTCGCGCACGAGTTGGGGCACAACTTCGGTCTCTACCACTCGCATTCGCTCGACTGCGGCACCAACGTCGTCACCCAGGACGATGCCGGCTGCACCTCCACCGAATACGGCGACGTGCTCGACGTGATGGGTGGCTCGCCCAACAACGCGGCCGCGCATTTCAACGCATTCCAGAAGGAATACCTGGGCTGGCTGGGCGCGGGCGTCTCGCCACCGCTGACCACCATCCAGGCCGGCGCCGGCCAGTACAGCATCGGCAACATCGAGGCCGCCCGCAGCAGCACCCCGCGTGCGCTGAAGATCGGTAACACCCGCAACAGCTGCAACATCGCGCCCAGCCAGTGGTACTACGTGGAGAAGCGCGAGGCGGTGGGCTACGACGCCTTCATCGGCAACTACGCCACCACCATCCCCAACAGCGTGGTGATCCGCCGCGTGAACGAGGGCGACCCCGACAGCAGTTACCTGCTCGACATGAGCCCGGCCACCTCGACCTGGCATGACATCGGCCTGGTCAACGGCGCCAGCTACACCGACCCGGTGACCGGGCTGGTGATCCAGCCCGTGGCGGTCGGCGCCGGCTACGCCAACGTCAACGTCAGCTACGCGGCGGCCTCGTGCGCGAACAAGCCGGAGGTCAAGCTGGGACCCGCCGGCACCGCCTGGCGCGTGCCGGGCGAGGCGGCGAGTTACACGGCCACCGTGGTCAACACCGACAGCTGCGGCTGCCCGGCGACGACCTTCAACGTCACGCCCACGCTGCCTTCCGGCTGGAGCGGCAACGGCGGCGCCACCTCGGCCCTGGCCCCGGGCGCTTCCGCGCAGGTGCAGGTCGGCATCACGGTCGGCGCGGGCGCGACGCCGGGCTTCTACTCGGTGCCGGTGGATGCCACCGCGCAGAACGACGCCGGCAAGACGGCCGTGGCGAAAGCGGAAATATCGGTGGTGCTGCCGACGGCGCTGACCAGCGGCGTGGTGGTCACGCCCATTTCCGCCGCCAAGGACGCGGGCCTGGTGTATTCGCTGCAGGTCCCGCCCGGCAAGACCAGCCTCACCTTCAATACCTACGGCGGCAGTGCGGACGCCGACCTGTACGTGCGCTTGGGCGCGGTGCCCAGCCTGACCCAGTACGGCTGCATCTCCGGTGGCCCCGCCACGACCGAGAACTGCACCATCCAGAATCCGCAGGCCGGCACCTGGTACGTGATGGTGCATGCGTACACGGCGATCAGCGGCGTGTCCTTGCTGGGCCAGTACGCGCCGGCGGATCCGGTGCTGCCCGCGCTTTCGATCGCCGACGTGGCAATGACCGAGGGGCAGGCCGGCACGACCCAGGCCAACTTCACGCTCAGTCTCTCGCACGTCTCGGCCACGGCGGTGACCGTGGACGTGGCGACGGTGCCGGGTACCGCGGCGCCGGGTGGCGACTTCACGGCAAAGGCGACGGCCGGGTTCACGATTCCGGCGGGGCAGGCGAGCGCGAACTTCCAGGTGCCGGTGCACGGCGACAACCAGGTCGAGGGCAACGAGGGCTTCAGCGTGCACCTGTCGAACGCCGCCAACGCGACGATTGCCGACGGACAGGCGCTGGGCCGAATCAACAACGACGACCTGGCGACGCTGTCCATCGCCGACGTCGCGATCGTCGAGGGCGCCGCGGGGACGACCAGCACGGCGACCTTCGTGCTGCGACTGTCGGCGCCGATGCCCAGTCCGGTCTACTACGACATCGGTACAGGTAACGGCAGCGCGCTAGGCGGCAGCGACTTCGTCGCGCGCCAGCTGGCCGGGCGGTTCATCGACGCCGGCCGCACCACCCAGGCCTTTGAGGTGGCGATCATTGGCGACGGCAATGTCGAACCGAACGAGACCTTCAACGTCAGCGTGTCGAACGTTTCCGGCGCGACCGTGGCCGATGGGGCGGCGGTCGGAAGCATAGGCAATGATGACGGGGCGACGGTCGCGCCGGCGCTGGCGCCGACGACCGTGAAGGCGCCGACGTCCCTGCGCAAGCCGCGCAAGGAGCGGTCCAGGGTCCGCTGAACGAGCCCGTACCGGGCCAGGATGGGACCCGCCGGTTGCCCGGCTTGTGACGGCGCTTCCAGTTTGCCTCCCGCTTGGGTGATAATTTCGGCCTGCATCCCAGCCTACCCCCCGAGGCCTGCATGTTCTGGACCGCGTTTTCGGCCCCCCGGCCCATCGACCGCGTTTACCTCTCCGAAACCGAGTCGGTCGGCATCGACGACTTCGTGGCCGGCTACCTGCGCGCGCGCAACTTCTCGCCGGCCCCGGCCAATTTCCAGATGGTCCACGAGAAACTCGCCAACTTCCGCCGCCGCCCGCCGGTGCGTTCGAACGACCTGATGGCCTACCTCGACAAGGGCTGGGCCTAGTCGGCGCCGGTATCGGTGTAGCGGGCGCGCAGCTTCTTGGACTGCGGGGAATCCTTCTCGCGCAGCCAGATCGAAAGCACGCACAGCACCGCCACCGACAGGAATTCGCTCTGCCAGTTCTGGAAGGACTCGAACCAGAACTGCGCCTGGGTCAGGTGGTCGAAGGCCGTCGTCGCCCGTCCGCCGTGCTCAAGCTGCTCGGCCACGTGCGATTGCCAGCTGTAATACCAGTGCAGCGCGAAACTCAGGCAAAACAGGATGAGAAGGGCGCTCGACAAGGAGTGCGCGTAAAGCTTCTCCCAGATTCCGCCGACGCGCATCGGCCAGGGCTGCTCGGCCTTCGGTACCTTGGGCTCCGGAGACTCCTTGGCGGGATCGAGCGGCCGCGATTCCGACGAGCCCTGCTGGCGTAGCGACACCGTCAGCAACACGAACAGGCCCATCTGCAGGAATTCGCTCTCCCAGTTCTCGAACACGGCCGACAGGAACGGGCCGCTGCCGAGGTATTCGGAGGCGGTCGGCGGAGGCTCGCCGTGTTGCCGCTGTTGGTTGCGCTCGACGGCGTAGCCGAAGTAGGCCTGGCCCAGGATACTGACCAGCGCGAAGCTCATCAGCACGACGGTGAGGCCGTTCCGGCGAAAGAAGCCGGGGGGCGAAGGTTTGGCTTTCCTGGCCATGGCAGATCTTCCGTGACACCGCGGCAGCGGTACGCACGGATGGTCCTGCGCGGCGGCTGAACCGTCGCCTGCCATTACCCGCGGCTAGCGCGAGCAGCTCCAGAGCAGCGCGTTCAGTGCCACGGTCAACAGCACCGAGATGACGATGCTCAGCAGGCAGCCCGAGCTTTTGTATCGGATCGGCATGGGTCGATGCTATCGGGTGGGTTCGCCGTCGCTGACGCAGCGACATTCCACGATTGCGGATCGGTTCAATCGCAGACACGCGACAGCCGGAACGTCCCGAACGTGAACGGCGGCAAGCTTTCGACCGGATAGTGCAGGGCGCTTATTGACGCCCCATCCGGCTCCGAAGCAGCCTGCTCGCGCAGGATCTCCAAGGGGATTGCCGTGAGCGACCAGTTCGATGACCGGGGATCGGCCCGCGCCGGAGAAGGGTACGTGGATGCCTATCGCGACTACGCCTGCTCGCGCGGCACGCAGGGGCGGCTGGCGCTTTCCTTCCCGAAGGGCACCACCGTGCAAGGGCCGCTCCGGGTCGACCTGACCTGCCCGTGCTGCGGCGAAGGCGTGGTGATTCCGGGCGCCGAGCACTACGTCGACGCGGCGGGCGTGCTGGTCAGTCGATAGCCGGTCAGGTGATGGCTTCCGTCGCGCCTCAGGTCGGCAAGCGTGTGAAGTTTTTACGGATGGCAAAGCGCGAGGCTAGCGACCAGAATCGCTGTGAAGTGCCTTCCAGGATCCTCGATGTCGCGTCCGCCGCCCTACCGCCGGAACAAGAGTGGCCCGTGGCGCGACTCCGGTGACAGCCCGGAAAGGGCGCCTCTGGTCTTCCGCCGTAGGGCGGAGCGAAACGATTCATCCGATACGCTGGTCAAGGTCGTGGCCGCCATTCTGGTGGTCGCCCTGTCTGCAGGCATCTTTGGCATGGTGAAGCGCAATCGCGCCGAAGCGCTGGCAAGCGCCGCGGCGCGCGCCGATGAACAGGCAAGGTACGAAGCCCGCTACGCCGAAGCGAGACGCGCGCAAGCCATCCGTATGCAGGCGGTCCACGCGCAGCGCGCCCACCCGCCGCAGCGCCAGCTGTACCAATGCCAGGATGCGCAAGGACAGGTCAGCGTCCAGGACGCGCCATGCGCGCAGTCGGGACCCATGCATCAGCAACAGGCCATCACCATTCCCGCTGAAGTGGAATCGAGGCGGCAGCAGGAATGGATGAGATTGCAGTCCGAAGCGCGGCTACGCGATGCGCAAGCGAATCTTGCGGCGGCGCTCGGGTCCAGCACCGCCAGCCCAACCTACCGAACCGCCGTCGGTAGCGGCGAAACCAATGCGATGCGGTGCCAGTCCGCCAAAGCACAGCGCGACGAGGCGTATCGTATCGTCGGCAACGACCGGAACTTCGACATGATCCGGCGGTGGAACGACATCGTTTACGAGGCGTGCAAAGGCACTTGACGGCGGTGCCTGCCCCCGCGCGGCGGGCCGCCGCCCGTTTTGCAGCGCTCCGGAGAAATGCGATAGTAGGGTGCCAGCAGCCCCCGATGCCCGGCTTTCCATCCATGGCTTGGGAGTGCGACATGCGTGGGGCACGCGGTTTTACACTGATCGAACTGATGATCGTCGTCGCGATTATCGCCATCCTGGCCGCCATCGCCCTCAGTCAGTACCAGGACTACGTCATCCGCTCGCAGATCGCCGAGGGCATGGGGCTGGCGGACGGCGTGAAGAGCTCCGTCTCCGAGTTCCACGCCAAGCACGGTCGCTTCCCGGGTGGGGCTTGCCTAGGGGGCAACGCCTCGATCGGCTTGGCCAGCCCGGCCTCGATCAGCGGTTCCTACGTTTCCCAGGTCCAGGTGGCGGGCGAGGGCTGCGCGGCGTCACTGCGCGCGGGCAGCATCATGACGGTGTTCAGCAGCAATGCCCCGCAACGGGCGAACGACGGGATCGATGGCGCGGCGCTACTGTTCGAACCCACCGCACATGCCGGCTCGGTCTCGTGGGAATGTAAGCGCTTCCTGATCGCCGGCGGCGTGGTGCTGAAGGAGAACTGGGTACCGAGCAGCTGTCGCTGAAGGGAGGTGCCGAATGCGGCACCAGCAATGCTCGGAAACGATCAAACCGACTGCACACACAAGCGGGTTAATGCTTGGCCCGGCCAATGGGATGGAATCTGTAAGGCATCGCTGCCGGGTGTCGCTTATTGCTGCGGAGGAGCCTGCAGAACTGGGGCAGGCTGAGGCGCTGCAGCGGCCGAGACAGCTTCGCGCATTGCGGCAGGGGCGGTCCGTACGACGATGGCCCATCCGAACCCGGTCACAGCAACCAAGACGGTCACTGCCGAGGCTAGTATCCAGTTGCGCTGTTTCTGGTCGGCCAGCTTCGCAGCGCCCTCAATCGCGGTGAGTCGCTCGCTGGTCGCAAGATGAGGAATGGTCGCTTCGATGCGCCCGAGAGCACCTTCGATGCGACTCATCGTGGTCTGCATGCCATCAATGCGGCTGTCGTTCTTGTCAACCTTCTTCTCAAGTGCGGCGATGATGTAGTCCATTGCTGACGGCCCTCCATCATTCGGCACGCGATCGAATGTAGCACGCGTACCTTGGCTATCTTGAACGCGGACTGGCCACATGCCGGCAGCCGCGGTCATCGGCGCTGCCGACATGGTGAAGGAAAAGGTGGGAAGACCCTCAGCCACCGGACGGTGCCGCAGGAGTCGGTCGCGTGCCGATCTTCACCTGCAGCCCCTCGCCCTGAGCGAGGGTGCCGGTCTGCGCCAACTGGGCGAGCATGACTGTCGCGGCCTCTTGCATTACGGCAGGCGTGAGTCGCAGGCGCACCATCACCTCGCGGCGCGCTTGGCCGCTCGATCCCGGGTAGTCCAGCCTGGCCGACACGTTGTCGCCGACCTTGTAATCGGTCTTGTCGAAGACGAGCTTCACGTCATCGAAGTGCAGCACGTCCTGGACGAAGAGGATCTGAAAGGTGCCGTCTGGCAGCGGGCCAGAGACGACTGCACCCGTCGCATACGCATCCTTGAAGTCCGCCGAGTAGACGTGAGGCACGGACTGCGGAAGGGTGACGGCTGGGGTTTCGGGCTGATTGGCCATTGGAGTCCTGAGGGTGTGCCAGACTGACTATATGGTTCAGGGAACGCCGGACTGCAAGGGGACCGGCCGCGCAGCTTGTCGTTCCGCGGGAACGAGATGCCAGGCGTATGCCGGCCTCACCCAAGAAGCATAAGGGCCTGCATCTCTGCAAGCCCTTGATCCATATGGTGGCCGAGGACGGAATTGAACCGCCGACACGGGGATTTTCAATCCCCTGCTCTACCAACTGAGCTACTCGGCCTTTGAGGCGGGATTCGCCGCGGCCGGGCCGTTGCGAGGGCGCAATGATACCGGCCGGGCGGGGGGCGGGGCAAGGCGCCGAGGCCGGCTCGGGCTCAGGCCTCGGGCGGAACGTAGCCGGCCGGGGCTTCGGTGCCGCCGCCGAACAGGAATTTCTCCATCTCCGCCTCCAACTGCGCGCGGTGTTTCGGGTCCAGCGGCGACAGCCGGTTCTCGTTGATCACCATGGTCTGGTGCGCCAGCCATT
>CAMPGW010000064.1 GCA_946885735.1 uncultured Gammaproteobacteria bacterium | reverse complement strand
CCGGCTTCGACATCATCTTCTTCTGGGTCGCCCGGATGATCATGATGACCGACCATTTCACCGGCCAGGTGCCCTTCAAGGACGTCTACATCACCGGCCTGGTGCGCGACAAGGACGGGCAGAAGATGTCCAAGTCCAAGGGCAACATCCTCGACCCGATCGACATCATCGACGGCATCTCGCTCGACGCCCTGGTCGCCAAGCGCACCGCCGGATTGATGCAGCCGCAGATGGCCGCGAAGATCGAGAAGGCCACGCGCAAGGAGTTCCCCGACGGCATCCCGGCCTTCGGCGCCGATGCGTTGCGCTTCACCTTTGCGTCGCTGGCCACCCACGGCCGCGACATCAAGTTCGACCTGGGTCGCGCCGAGGGCTACAAGAACTTCTGCAACAAGCTGTGGAACGCCGCGCGCTTCGTGCTGATGAACTGCGAGGGCTTCGACGCCCCCGCAGTCGCGGCGCCGGTCGCCACGGCCGCCGAACGCTGGATCGAGGCGCGGCTGGCGCGCACGGTGGCGGAAGTGCACGCGCAGTTCGCCGCCTACCGTTTCGACCTTGCCGCCCAGGCCCTGTACGACTTCACCTGGAACGAATACTGCGACTGGTTCCTGGAACTGGCCAAGCCGGCCCTGCAGGGCGACGATGCCCAGGCCGCCGACAGCACCCGCCACACCCTGCTGCGCGTGCTCGAGCAACTGCTGCGCCTGCTGCACCCGCTGGTGCCCTTTGTCACCGAGGAGATCTGGCAATCCATCGCGCCGCGGCTGGGTATCACCGGCAACAGCGTCAGCCTGCAGGCCTATCCCGAGAACCAGGAGCTCACGGCCGATGCGCTGGCCGCCGAGGCCGACGTCGAGTGGCTCAAGCAGGTGGTCTCGCAACTGCGGCGCATCCGGGGCGAACTCAACGTGGCGCCCTCGCGGACGGTGGCGCTGCGCCTGGAGGGTGGCGATGGCGAGGATCGCGCACGCGTCGAGCGCTTCGCCGCGGCGATCCGCTTCCTGGCTCGCGTCGAGTCCGTCGCGTGGCTCGACGGCAAGGACGCCGGCCCCTGCGCCGCCGGCGTGGTCGGGGGCCTGCGCCTGCTGGTGCCGCTGGAAGGCCTGGTCGACCTCGGCGCCGAACGCGCGCGCCTGGACAAGGAACTGCGCCGCATCGAGGCCGAGATCGGCAAGTGCCAGGCCAAGCTGGCCAGCGAGACCTTCGTGGCGAACGCACCGCCCGCGGTCGTCGAGCAGGAACGCAAGCGCCTGGCGGACTGGAACACGCAGCACACCGCACTCGCCTCCCAGCGCGCACAGCTCTGACCATACGGCGGAGTTTGTGCGCGACCGCGCATAGCAGGTAAGCTCCAGCGCTCGGGGATTCACCATTGGGGGGGCCAATGCATCTCGACCCACGCCGGGCTTCGGCCTTCGTTGCCTGCACGGCGGTTGCCGCGCTGCTGTTCTACGGACTGTCCGCTTCGGCGCAAGCGCCCGCGCAGGTGTCCGCCCTGGGACGGCTCGAACCCTGGCAGGGTGCGCTGCGCATCACCGCCCCGATCACCCCGGAATCGACCGGCGGAACCGTCATCTCCAAGCTGCTGGTCGAGCGCGGCGACACCGTGAAGGCCGGGCAATTGCTCGCCGTTGCCGAAGCCGCCGACCTGATGCAGGCACAGGTGGACCACGCCAAGGCCGACCGCGAATATCGCCGTCGCCTCGCCTCCGCGGCGGCCAGCGCAGCCACTTCGGCCTGCGTGGACGCCACCGTCACCCTGGCCGCCGCCAAGCGCCGGCAGGACCTGCTGGCGCGCAAACTGACCTCGCCTGAGGACGCGCAGCGCGCGCAGGGCGAGGCCGACGCCGGCCGTGCGGCCTGCACGTCGGCGCGCGCCAGCGCCGGCGCGGCCCAGGCCGCCGTCAGTGTCGCGGAGGCCGCGCAGAAGCGCGCGCTGGCCGTGCAGCAGCGCGCCTACATCCGCGCCCCCGTTGCCGGTCGCGTGCTCGACATCCACACCCGGCCCGGCGAAATGGTCGGGCCGCGCGGCATCCTGGAGCTCGGCCGCGTCGAGCGCATGTATGCCATCGCCGAGGTCTACGAGACCGACATCGGTCGAGTCCGGGTTGGCCAGCCCGCCACCGTCACCAGCAAGGCGCTGGGACGCGCACTCTCGGGCACGGTCGAGCGGATCCGCCAGCAGGTGCGCAAGCTCGACCAGATGGACACCGATCCGGCCGCCCGCAAGGACGCTCGCATCGTCGAGGTCGAGGTCCGGCTCGCTGACGCCGCCGCGGCGGCCAGCCTGACCAACCTGCAGGTCGAGGTGGTGATCGGCCGACGCGCCGCCCGATGAACGCACCGCTCGGGTGGCTGCAATTGCGGCATCGCCCGCTGCGCCTGCTGGTGGCGCTGCTGGGCATCGCCTTTGCGGTGCTGCTGATCATGATGCAGCTGGGCTTCCGTGCGGCGCTGTTCGACAGCGCGGTGCGCTACCAGGAGCGACTCAACTACGACATCGCGCTGTTCAGCCCGGACAGCGTCTTCATCGTGCGGCCCGAGCAGTTCTCGATCCGCCGCCTGTACCAGGCCCTGGGCGATCCGGCGGTGGAATCGGTCTCGCCGGTCTACATCTTCCCCGCCGTGTGGAAGAACCCGGTCACCAACCAGCGCCGCACCATCAACCTGGTCGGCTTCAACCCGGCCGATCCGATCCTCGACGCTCCCGGCTTCGAGGAGGCGCGGCACAAGCTGCAGCGCCAGGACGTGGTGCTGTTCGACGCCCGCTCGCGCCCCGAATTCGGCCCCGTCGCGCAGACCCTGCGCGACGGCGGCATGATGTTCACCGAGGTCAACAATCGCCGCGTGCAAGCCGCGGGCCTGTTTGAAATGGGCCCCTCGTTCGGCATCGACGGCAGCCTGGTCACCAGTGACGACAACTGGCTGCGCCTGTTCCCCGACCGCTCGCGCAACAACATCCAGCTCGGCCTGATCAAGCTCAAGCCCGGCAGCGACGTGGATGCCGTGCGCGACCGGCTTCGCGCCGCGCTGCCCAAGGACGTGCTGGTGATGAGCAAGCCCGACTTCGTCGGCCGCGAGAAGTCCTACTGGGACCGCGCCACGCCGATCGGCTACGTGTTCGCCTTCGGCGCGATCATGGGCTTCGTGGTCGGCGCGATCATCGTCTACCAGATCCTGTTCGCCGACGTGTCCGAACACCTCAACGAATACGCGACGCTGCGCGCGATGGGCTACGGCAACGGCTTCGTCTCGGGCATCGTGCTGCAGCAGGCGACCATCCTGGGCGTGCTCGGCTTCGTGCCGGGCCTGCTGCTCTCGCAAGTGCTGTATGCGCGCGCCGCCGCGGCCACCTTCATGCCGCTGCAGGTGACCTGGGAACGCGCCCTGCTGGTGTTCACCCTGACCCTGGGCATGTGCGCGATCTCCGCCTTGCTGGCGGTGCGCAAGGTCCGGCGCCTGGATCCGGCGGAGGTGTTCTGATGGCCGGCGCGCCGATCCGCATCCAGCACCTGAACCACCACTACGGCAAGGGCCAGCTGCGCAAGCAGATCCTGTTCGACGTGGACGTGGAGATCCCGCAGGGCGAGATCGTCATCGTCACCGGCCCCTCGGGCTCGGGCAAGACCACGCTGCTGACCCTGGTCGGTGCGCTGCGCAGCGCGCAGGAAGGCTCGGTGGAGGTGCTCGGCGAGCAGCTGCGCGGCGCCTCGAGCTCGGTGCTGGAAAAAGTCCGCCGGCAGATCGGCTTCATCTTCCAGCAGCACAACCTGCTGGGCGCCCTGACCGCGGTGCAGAACGTGGAACTCGGGTTGCGCGTCACCGGCCGCTATCCCGCCTCGCAGCGCCGCAAGGTCGCCATCGCCATGCTCGAGGCGGTCGGCCTGGGCCAGCGCATCCACTACAAAGCCGAGGCCCTGTCCGGCGGCCAGCGCCAGCGCGTGGCGATCGCCCGTGCCCTTGCCGGCGAGCCGGCGATGCTGCTGGCCGACGAACCGACCGCCTCGCTCGACAAGCAGTCCGGCCGCGAGGTGGTGGACCGGATGAAGGCCCTTGCCAAGGAACAGGGCTGCACCATCCTGCTGGTGACCCACGACAACCGCATCCTCGACGTCGCCGACCGCATCGTGCACCTGGAAGACGGCAGGCTGTCGAACTTCACCGATTCGGTGCTGGCCAACAACCAGCAGATGATGCGCCTGCTCGCCGACAGCCACAGCAAGCAGGACATCGGCGCGGAGGTGGACGCGATGGACGAGGCGGCGTTCCGCGCCCGCCTGCAGGACATCACCGACGAGGCCGTGCGCTTCCTCGACGCCACCCAGCTGGCCAACGACAGCGTGTTCCAGGCCATGCTCGAGCAGTCGCTGTTCGCCATCACCCGCAAGCTGGCGCAGCTGCTCAACGCCGAGCGCAGTTCGCTGTTCCTGGTGGACCGGCCGACGCAGACGCTGCTGCTGCGCATCACCGAGGGCCTGTCGGAGCGCCAGGAGATCCGCATCCCGATCGGCAGCGGCATCGCCGGCGCGGTCGCCGCCAGCGGCAAGGCCGAGCGCATCGACGACGCCTACCAGGATCCGCGCTTCAACCCGGACGTGGACAAGATGTTCGGCTACCACACGCGCTCCATTCTTTGCCTGCCGATGTTCGACCGCCGCGGCGACGTGTTCGCGGTCGCGCAACTGCTCAATCGCCGCGACGGCCAGGCCTTCAGCGAGGCCGACGAGCGCCGCATGGCCGAGCTGCTGGCCTCGATCGCGCGCATCTTCGAGGGCCTGCAGGTCGGCCGTCGGCGGGTGCTGAAGGAACGCGAAGGGTGAACGCGGTGGCCTCGCTCAGTTCGGCGCGGCCGGTGCCGCTCGATGCCGCGGCGCAGTCGATGCTGGAAGCCTATTTCGGCGTCGGTCTCGGCGCCGAGCCCGCCTTGCGCGAGTTGCTGGTTGGCATCGAGATCGGCGGCGGCCAATGGCTGTTCCGCCAGGACGAGCCGGGCGACGCCCTGTACCTGCTCGTGCGCGGCCGCCTGCGGGTGTGGCGCGACCTGCCCGACGAGTCGGGCGAGGAGGACGTGCTGCTCGGCGAGGTCGCGCCAGGCGAAAGCGTCGGCGAGGTCGGCCTGCTAACCGGCCACCCGCGCAGCGCCGGCGTGCGGGCGATCCGCGACAGCCTGCTGGTACGCGTGGACCGGCATGCCTTCGAGACCCTCGCCGCGTGCAATCCCGCCTTGGTGATGAAGCTGGCGGCCAGCGTGGCCGACCGCCTGCGGCAGAACATGCAGTCGACCGCCGCCGGCAAGAATGCCCCGCGCACCATCGCCCTCCTGCCCCTGGACAACTCGCCGCGCGTGGCGGCCTTCTGCCGCGCACTGGTCGCCGGCCTCGCCGCGCAGGACGGCGTGATCGAAGTCCACCGCGATACCCTGGGCAGCCTTGGCGCACCGAGCACTTCGCTCGGTCCGGAAGACCGCGTCGACGGCGACCTCAAGCTCTGGTTCGCCGACCTGGAAACCCGCGCCCGCCCGCTGGTGCTTCGCTGCGACGCGGGCGACACCCGCTGGTCCTCGTTCTGCCTGCGCCAGGCCGACCTGGTGTTGCGCATCGCCGAGGCCGGCGCGCATGCCGCGCCGCGCGACTGGGAAGCGCGGCTGGACACCTGGAACGCGCGCAGCAGCGACGGCTCGCGGCAGGCGCTGGTGCTGCTACAGGAGGATGCCGCGCAGCCGATCACCGGCACCATGGACTGGCTGGGGCCGCGCGAACTGGATTTCCACCTGCACGTGCGCGCCGACCGGCCCGACGACGTGGCCCGCGTGGTGCGCGTGGTGTCTGGCCGCGCCATCGGCCTCGTGCTCGGCGCGGGAGCGGCACGCGGCTTCGCCCATCTCGGCGTCTATCGCGCGCTGCGCGAGGCCGGCGTGCCGATCGACTGGGTCGGCGGCTCGAGCATCGGCGCGATCATGGGCGCCTCGATGGCCTTCGACTGGCCGGCCGAGCGTTGCCAGGCGGTCGCGGAGGCTTCCTTCGTGGGCGGCAAGCCCTTCGCCGACTACACCGTGCCGCTGGTGTCGCTGCTCAGCGGCAAGCGCATGCGCAGGCTGCTGCGCAAGCACTTGCCCGGCCACATCGAGGACATGCCGATCCCCTTCTTCTGCCTGTCGAGCAACCTCGCCAGCGGGCAGGTGAACCTGCACACGCGCGGACTGGTCTGGACGGCCCTTGCCGCCAGCGCGGCGCTGCCCGGCGTGCTGCCGCCGACCGTGCATGCGGCGCAACTGGCGATCGACGGCTCCGTGCTCAACAGCCTGCCGGTGGACGTGATGCAATCCATGCCGGTGGCGCGGGTGATCGCGGTGGACCTGAGCTCGCGCAAGGACTACCAACTCGACTACGACCGCATTCCCTCCGGGTGGCGCCTGATGCGTGCTCGCTTCGGGCCGAAGTCACGCCGCCTGCGCATCCCCAACCTCGCCACCCTGATCCTCAAGTCCACCGAGATCGGCACCGTCGCCCGGGTTCGCGAACAAAGCCTGCGCGCGGACCTGCTGCTGGCGCCGGCGGTGAGCCGCTTCAGCATGATGGACGTCTCGCAGTTCGGCCGCGTCGTCGAGGCCGGTTACGTGGCCGCGAAGGAGGCCTTGCCGGCCTGGATCGAAACGCAGGCCGACCTCAGGCCTCGGGCGGCAGCAACTCGCGGGCCATGACGATGGCGTCCTCGCGCCCGCGTGGGGCGGGGTAATAGTTCGGCCGGCGGCCGATCTCGTTGAAGCCCTCGCTGTGATACAGCGCGATCGCGCCCGGATTGCTGGGCCGCACTTCGAGGAAGACCCGGTCGCTCATGTGCCAGCGGGCGATGTCCACCAGCCGGCGCAGCAGGTGGCGACCGTGGCCGTGGCCCTGGTGCTCGGGCGCCACGCACAGGTTGAGCACGTGCGCCTCGGCCGCCGCGCAGCTCAGCACGCCGTAGCCGATGATGCCGGCACGACAGTCGAGCACCCAGCACTCATGCCCGACCCGCAGGCAGTCGCGGAAGATGCCGGCCGTCCACGGGAAGGCATAGGCGCGCAATTCGATCGCCGCGACCGCGTCCAGGTCGGCCTGGCGCATCACCCGGATCTGCGAGGCGTCGGAGGCGAGCGCGCTCATGGCGTCGTCCGTCGCAGGGCGCGCAGGCGCGGCCAGAGCGCGCGCTTGCGCAGGGGGTCGCGGCGCAGGACGTCCAGGTCTTCGACCAGCGTGCGCGGATCGGCGCCGTTCGCGGCCCGGCGCAGCGCTTCCATCAGGCGCTGCGACGAGGCGCCGGCGGCGGGAGCGCCAGGCGCAACGGGCGGCGCCGGCCGTGTCGGTCGCGGCGAGGGCGCGACATCGGCCGCGGCGCCGCGCGCCGCCACCGGCATCGCGCGCCCATGTGCCAGCACCTCGTACCCGAGCGCGTCCAGCAACCGGCGTTGTTCCGCGCTCCAGTTCATGCGGCCGGGCGCGGGCGCACCTTGTGCAGCAACCAGGTCAGCGGGCCGGACACCGCGTACAGGATCGCCATGCCCAGCAGCACCCGCGGCGTGTCGATCAGCAGGGCCACCAGGATGCCGACGATCAGCAGCATCACCCAGAACGGCACGCGCTCGTTCTTGCGCTCGCCCTTGAAGCTCGTGTAACGCATCCGGCTGACCATCAGCAGGCCGCAGACGACGGTGAGCCCGGTGGCGACGTAGCGGAACTCGACGCCGCTGTAGCCCCAGTCGCTGAGCGTCCAGACGAAGCCGGTCATCAGCGCCGCCGAGGACGGGCTGTTCAAGCCGATGAACCAGCGCTTGTCCACCACGCCCACCTGCGAGTTGAAGCGCGCCAGCCGCAGCGCCGCGCAGGCGACGTAGAGGAAGGCCGCGGCCCAGCCCAGCTTGCCGGCCATGGTGCCGTCCAGGCGCATGTTGGCCAGCGCCCAGTGGTACATGACCAGCGCCGGCGCCATCCCGAAGCTGACCAGGTCGGCGAGCGAGTCGTACTGCACGCCGAACTCGCTGCTGGTGCCGGTGAGCCGCGCGACCCGGCCGTCCACGCCGTCGAAGATGCCGGCCACGAAGATCGCCGCGCAGGCATGGTCGAAGTTGCCGCTCGCCGCCGCCAGGATGGCGTAGAAGCCGGAGAACAGCCCGCAGGTCGTCAGCAGGTTCGGCAGCAGGTAGATGTGCCGGTTGCGCGGGACGGCGACGTCGTCGGAAGGGTCGGCGGGGTTCATCCGGGCAGTGTAGCCGCTGCGGACCGGGTTGCCAGCCGCCCGCCTGCGCGGTAGAACGCGACGGAACGCCCGTTTCCGGGCCACGGGAGCGCAAGAATGCGGACGATCCACGCGGTCCTGGCCGGGCTGCTGGTCGGCGGCCTGGCCTGGTGGTGGATGGGGCACCCCGGCTACACCACGCGCGAGCAGCGGCTGCAGCGGATGGAGGCCGAGGCCAAGGCCGCCGAACCGCGGCTGTACCGCTGGCGCGATGACAAGGGCGTGCTGCAGATCACCGACACGCCGCCCCCGGCCGGCCGCAAGTCCGAGCGGGTCGAACTGCGCGAGGACGTCAATGTCGTGCCGATGTCGCCGCCCGCCGAATCCGGCGAGGCCGCCGCCGAAGCCGCGCCCGTCCGGTAGCGGCGCGGGGCGGGCAGCGGTCGCGGCCGCTACAATGGCCGCCTTTCCCGATCACGTTGCCGACGCCGCATGCGCCTGTCCCGCTTCCACCTACACACCAGCAAGGAAACCCCCGGCGACGCCGAGATCGCCAGCCATCGACTGATGCTGCGCGCCGGCATGGTCCGCAAGCACGCCGCCGGGCTCTACACCTGGTCGCCGCTGGGCCTGCGCGTCATGCGCAAGGTCGAGCAGGTGGTGCGCGAGGAGATGGATCGCGCCGGCGCGGTCGAGCTGCTGATGCCGACCGTGCAGCCGCGCGAGCTCTGGGAGGAGACCGGGCGCTGGGAGAAGTTCGGCGGCCAGCTGCTGAAGATCAAGGACCGCAAGGAAGCCGAGTACTGCTACGCGCCCACCGCCGAGGAAGTGATCACCGACTTCGCCCGCAGCGAGCTGCGCAGCTACAAGCAGCTGCCGGTGAACTTCTACCAGATCCAGACCAAGTTCCGCGACGAGATCCGGCCGCGCTTCGGCGTGATGCGCGCGCGCGAGTTCCTGATGAAGGACGCCTACAGCTTCCACGTCGGCGCCGAGTCGATGGCGCAGACCTACCAGGCGATGTACGACGCGTACACGCGCATCTTCGAGCGCCTGGGGCTGCGCTTCCGCGCGGTGGCCGCCGACACCGGCGCGATCGGCGGCAGCGCCTCGCACGAGTTCCACGTGCTGGCCGACTCGGGCGAGGACGCGATCGCCTTCTCCGATGCCTCCGACTACGCGGCGAACATCGAGATGGCCGAGGCGCTGGCCCCGAGCGCGCCGCGGCCTCCGGCCGCGGAGGCGATGCAGAAAGTGTCGACGCCCTGGCAGCGGACCTGCGAGGACGTGGCCAAGCTGCTCGGCATCGGCCTGGAGCGCACGGTGAAGTCGGTGGCGGTGATGACCGAGCCCGGCTTCGTGCTGGCGCTGGTGCGCGGCGACCACATGGTCAACGAGATCAAGCTCGCCAAGCAGCCGGGCCTGGCCGATTACCGGCTGGCCACCGAGGCCGAGATCCTCGAGCACCTGGGCAGCGAACCAGGCTTCCTGGGGCCGCTCGTTCCGCGCAAGCCGATTCGCGTGCTTGCAGATCGCAGCGTGGCGGCGATGGCCGACTTCGTGGTCGGCGCCAACGAAAAGGGCTTCCACCTCGCCGGCGTGAACTGGGGCCGCGACCTGCCCGAGCCCGAGGTCGCCGACATCCGCAACGTCGTCGCCGGCGATGCTTCGCCCGATGGCCGCGGCACGCTCACCATCGGCCGCGGCATCGAGGTCGGCCACGTGTTCCAGCTCGGGCAGAAATATGCCGAGGCGATGGGCGCGACCGTGCTCGACGCCGAGGGCAAGGCGCAGGTGATGCACATGGGTTGCTACGGCGTCGGCGTCAGCCGCATCGTCGCCGCCGCCATCGAGCAGAACTTCGACGACAACGGCATCGCCTGGCCGGAGCCGATGGCGCCCTGGCGGGTGGCCGTGTGCGTGCTGAACCCGCGCGGCGACGCCGCCGTCGCCGCCGCCGCCGAGGCGCTCTACCAAGACCTGCTGGCGCGTGGCGTCGAGGCCTGCCTGGACGACCGCGGCCTGCGGCCGGGTGCGATGTTCGCCGACCTGGAACTGATCGGCCTGCCGCATCGCGTGGTCGTATCCGAGCGCGGCCTGGCGGCCGGCAGCTTCGAATACCGCGCGCGCCGCGAGGCGGACAACCGCCAGCTGACCCGCGACGAGGTGCTGGCGCTGTTCAGTTGAGCGTCGTGGGCTGCGCAATCGCGCAGCCCGCAGCGCGCGCGAGCCATTGCATACGCCCGCGCATAGTCGAAGCCAATCAAGCGATTAGCCGCGCATCGGGCGCCTGCGCTCGCGTGCGCGGCGCGAATTCGGAACAATGCGCGCTTCACGCGCCCGCCGGGCGCCGCCATGGACGCGCCCCCCGATGATCGAATCCTTCACCCGCGAACAGCTGCTGGCCTGCGGCCGTGGCGAGATGTTCGGCCCCGACAACGGCCGCCTGCCGCTGCCGGACATGCTGATGATGGATCGCATCACCCATATCAGCGACGAGGGCGGCGCCTTCGGCAAGGGCCGCATCGAAGCCGAACTCGACATCACCCCGGACCTGTGGTTCTTCCAGTGCCACTTCCGCGGCGACCCGGTGATGCCCGGCTGCCTGGGCCTGGACGCGATGTGGCAGCTGGTGGGCTTCTTCCTGGTGTGGAAGCGCAACCCGGGCCGCGGCCGCGCGCTCGGCGTGGGTGAGGTCAAGTTCGCCGGCCAGGTGCTGCCCACCGCCAAACTCGTGCGTTATGAAGTGGACATCAAGCGCGTGGTAGAACGTAAGCTGGTCCTGGCCATCGCCGACGCACGCATGCTCGTCGACGGCCGCGAGATCTACTCCGCGACCGACCTGCGGGTCGGCCTGTTCACCTCCACCGACAACCTCTGATCCGGCCATGGAACGCGTCGTCATCACCGGCCTCGGGCTCGTCTCCTGCCTCGGCAACGACCGCGACAGCGTCGCGGCCTCCCTGCGCGAGAGCCGTCCGGGCATCCGCGCCATTCCCGAATACGCCGAACTCGGTTTCCGCAGCCAGGTCGGCGGCGCGCCCGACATCGACCTGGACGCGCGCATCGATCGCAAGCAGCGCCGCTTCATGGGCGACGCCGCCGCGTTTGCCCATGTCGGCATGCTGGACGCCATCGCCGATGCCGGCCTGGACCCGGCCGCGGTCAGCGACCCGCGCATCGGCGTGATCGCCGGCAGCGGCGGCGGTTCCTGCGCCAACCAGGTGGAAGCCGCCGACCTGCTGCGCGCCAAGGGCGTGCGCCGCGTCGGCCCCTACATGGTGACGCGCACGATGTGCTCGACGGTGTCGGCCAACCTCGCCACCGCCTTCCGCATCCGCGGCATCAACTACTCGATCTCCTCGGCCTGCGCGACGTCGGCGCACTGCATCGGCGCGGCGATGGAGCAGATCCAGCTCGGCAAGCAGGACCTGGTGTTCGCCGGTGGCGGCGAGGAACTGCACTGGACGCAGACGATGCTGTTCGACGCCATGGGCGCGCTGAGCAGCAAGTACAACGACACCCCGCAGCGCGCCTCGCGCGCCTACGACGCCGACCGCGACGGCTTCGTCATCGCCGGCGGCGGCGGCATGGTGGTGGTGGAGTCGCTCTCGCATGCGCAGGCGCGTGGCGCCCGCATCCTCGCCGAGATCGTCGGCTACGGCGCGACCTCCGATGGCGCCGACATGGTGGCGCCCTCCGGCGAAGGCGCGGCGCGCTGCATGCGCCAGGCGCTCGCCACCGTGGACGGACCGATCGATTACCTCAACACCCACGGCACCTCGACGCCGGTGGGCGACGTGGCCGAACTCGGCGCCATGCGCGAGGTGTTCGGCACCGGGTCGAAGTACGGCGGTGTGCCGCCGTTCTCCTCCACCAAGTCGCTGTCGGGCCACTCGCTCGGCGCGGCCGGCGTGCACGAGGCGATCTATTGCCTGCTGATGCTGCAGGGCGGCTTCATCGCCGGCAGCGCGAACGTCGAGACGCCCGATCCCGCCGCGGCGGGACTGCCGCTGGTGACCACGACCCGCGAGGCAGACCTGCGCACGGTGATGTCCAACAGCTTCGGCTTCGGCGGCACCAATGCCTCGCTGGTGCTGCGCCGCTGGGGCGACTGAGGACGGTTCAGCCGGCCGCGGGTAGTCTCGGGCTCCCGCTTCGAAGGCGCAGCCCAGGAGTCCGGCATGGATGCCGGCGACCGCGACGTCCCGCCCGCGCCCGACCCGCTGCAGAAGGCCGCGGCCCGCGATGCCGGGCTGCACTACGTCAGCGACGTCGCGCCCGGCCTGCGCCGCCGACGCTGCGGCCGCGGCTTCGCCTACTTCACCGCCGACGGCGCCCGCGTCACCGATGCGGCCACGCTCGAGCGCATCCGCCGGCTCGCGATTCCGCCCGCCTACCGCGACGTCTGGATCTGCGCGGACGCGCAGGGCCACCTGCAGGCCACCGGCCGTGACGCGCGCGGACGCAAGCAGTACCGCTACCACCCGCGCTGGCGACAGACCCGCGATGGCGGAAAGTTCGAGCGCATCGCCGATTTCGGGCGACGCCTGCCCGCGCTGCGGCGTCGTTTGTCGCGCGACCTGAAACGTCCCGGACTGCCCCGCGAGAAAGTGCTGGCGACGGTCGTCAGCCTGCTGGCGGAAACGCTCATCCGCGTCGGCAACCACGAGTACGCCCGCGAGAACAACAGCTTCGGCCTGACCACGCTGCGCAATCGCCACGTGCGCTTCCCGCGCGGTGGCGCGCTGTTCGAGTTCCGTGGAAAAAGTGGAAAGCAGCATCGCGTGAGCCTCGAGGACCCCCGCCTCGCGCGGCTGGTGCGGCGCTGCCAGCAACTGCCCGGACAGCGCCTGTTCCAGTACCTGGGCGACGATGGCCTGCCGCACCCGATCGGATCGGGCGATGTCAACGAGTACCTGCAGTCTGCCTGCGGCGAGGACTTCAGCGCCAAGGACTTCCGCACCTGGGGCGGCACGCTCGCGGCGATCGCGGCGCTGGTGCGTTCGCCGCCGCCGACCGAGGGTGGCGAGCGCGCGCTGGCCGCGGCGCAGAAGCAGGCCATCGCCGAGGTGGCTGCGCAACTGGGCAACACGCCGGCGGTCTGCCGCGCCTCCTACATCCACCCGCGGGTGTTCGAGGGCTGGCGCGACGGCAGGCTGGCCCGTTCCATCGCCGCCAGCGACCTTGGCCATCCACGCAAGCTCGAGAAGCTGGCCCTGGCTTTCCTCGCGCCCGGCCGCCGGGCGCTTTGACCTGCATCAAGGTCACCAGTACGCGCCGGCCCTAGGCTGTCGACATGCACGAAGAGCTCGCGACACCGGAACGGGCGCTCGACGCCTGTTTCCTCGGCCCCTACGCGGAGAACGACGGCCTGCTGGAAAAGCTGGTCGTCGAGTTCCTGCGCGACCATGTCTACTGGCGCCGCAACTTCCACCCCGAGGATCCACCGGCGATCTCCACGGCGGCCGCGCAGCATCCCGACTATCGCGCCTTCGAGGCGCGACTGCGCCGCGAGTTGCACCAGCTCTCGGCCGCGCTGAAGAAATCGGTGCCCTTCCACAGCCCGCGCTATCTCGGCCACATGGTCTCCGACCTGCTGATTCCCGGCCTGGCGGCGCAGATCCTGACCCTGCCCTACAACCCGAACAACGTCAGCGAGGACGCCGCGCCGGTCACCGCCGACCTCGAGGTGCAGGTGGGCCTGCAGCTGGCGCGCATGCTCGGCTTCAACGCCGACCCGGACACGCGCGATTGCGCCTTCGGCCACCTCACCTCCGGCGGTACCGTCGCCAACTACCAGGCGCTGCGACTGGCGCTCGCCCTCAAGACGTTTCCGGTGGCGCTGCGCGCGGCCGGCGTGCCGGAGCTGGCCTTGCCGGAGGATGACTGGTCCGCCTTCAACCTTGCGCCGGCGCAGGGCATCGTGCTGGTGGATGAGTGGCAGACCTGGCGCGGCCAGCTCGACGCCCGCGATCGCCGGCGCTGGGATGCGCGCGTGCGGGCGCACCGGCTGGAGCAGTTGGGATGGGTGGACTTCATGGCCGCGCATCCGCAGTTGCGGGTGCCCGCGGTGCTGGCGCCGGTGTCGGCGCACTACTCGTGGAGCAAGGGCATGAAGCTGCTCGGCCTCGGCCGCGCGCAGCTGCAGGCCGTGCCGGGGCGCGGCATGCGGATGGACGCCGACGCCCTCGAAGCGCAGCTGCAGGCGTGCGAAGCGCGGGGGCAGCCAGTGCTGGCAGTGGTGGCGGTAGTGGGCACCACCGAGTTCGGCACCATCGACCCGGTCGACCGGGTCGTGGCCGCGCGCGATGCCGCAGCGGCGCGCGGTTTCGGCTTCGGGGTGCACGTGGACGCCGCCTGGGGTGGCTACCTGGCCAGCCTGTTCCGGCGCGGCGACGGCGGCCTGCGCGGTCTGGCGGAGATGCAGGGCGAGTTCGCGCACTTCCCATTGCCGGCGGTGCACGCGGCCTTTGCCGCGCTGGCCGGCGTGGACTCGGTGACGGTGGATCCGCACAAGCTGGGCTACCTGCCTTACGGCGCTGGCGCCTTCGTATGTCGCGACCATCGCGCGGTGGCCCTGCTGGACGAACGCGCGGACTACGTCTTCCACGACACCTCCGCCGCGTCCTACCCGGCGCGCTACCGCAACCTCGGGCGCTTCATTCCGGAAGGGTCCAAGCCCGGCGCCGCTGCCGCCGCGGCCTACGTCACGCACCGCGTGCTGCCGCTGGACCATGCCAACTTCGGCCGCCTGCAGGCGCAGACGATCCGTTCGGCCGAGGCGTTCCACGCTCGCGCGCTGCGCTTCGCCGAGGAGCTTGCCTGCGTCCATGCGATCGTGCCGTTCGAACCCGACAGCAACCTGGTCTGCCTCGCGCTCAATCCCGCCGGCAATCGCGATCCGGCGGTGGCCAACGCTTTCGTCGCCCGCCTGCACGACGAGCTGCGCTGCGATCCCACGCAGCCCCTGCAGCTGAAGGAGTTCTTCGGATCGGTGACGCGGCTGCGGCCGGAGGTGGTTGGCGAAGCCGAGTTGCACCGCATCCTGGGTCGGCTCGGGCTGGCGGACGATGGCGGCGCGGACGCCGACGGGTTGCTGATCCTGCGCCACACGCTGATGAATCCCTACCTGGTCGACCGCGAGAACGGCATCAGCTACATCGATCGCTACTTCGAATTCCTGGCCCGGCGGATGCAGGCGATGCTGCGCGTGCCGGCGAGCAGGGCCGTCGCGTGAGCGCCGCTCATGCCCCCGCCCTCGCCGCCCGGCCGGTGTCGGACCGCGAGTTCGCGCGCCGGGCCGTCGCCCGCCTGCGCGAGGAGGCGGCGGCCTGCGCCGATACCCGCCTGCTGCGGCTGCAGCTACCGCGCTTTCCCGGCATCGACGTCTACCTCAAGGACGAGGCGGCGCACCCCACCGGCAGCCTCAAGCACCGGTTGGCGCGCTCGCTGTTCCTGTACGCGCTATGCAATGCGCGGCTGCACGCGGGCCAGGCGGTGGTGGATGCGTCCTCGGGCAGCACGGCGATTTCCGAAGCCTGGTTCGCACGCCTGCTGGGGCTGCCCTTCATCGCGGTGATGCCCGAATGCACGGCGCCGGCGAAGATCCGCGATGTGCAGGCGCTGGGCGGACACTGCGACCTGGTCGCCGACCCGGCGCAGGTGCACGAGCGCGCGCGCTGGCATGCCGCGCGCGGCGCCTGCCACCTGGACCAGTTCGGCCTGGCCGAGCGCGCCACCGACTGGCGCGGCAACAACAACATCGCCGAGTCGATCCTGGCGCAGATGGCCGGGGAGCCGCATCCGGAACCGGCCTGGGTGGTCTGCGGCATCGGCACCGGCGGAACCTCGGCGACGATCGGGCGCTACCTGCGCTACCAGGGCCTGCGCAGCCGCCTGTGCGCGGCCGAGCCGGAAGGGAGTGCGTTCGCGGTCGGCTGGGCCGCGCGCGACCGTGCCGCGATTGCCTCGCGACCCACGATGATCGAAGGCATCGGCCGGCCTTCGGTGGAGCCCGGTTTCCTCTTCGAAGTGGTGGACGCGGTCGTCGGCGTGGACGATGCCTGCTCCATCGCCGCGGCAAGCGCACTCGAGGCATTGCTCGGCCAGCGCTACGGTGGCTCCTCGGGGACCAACTTCGCGGCATGCCTGCGCATCGCCGCCGGGATGCACGCGCGCGGCGAAGTGGGCAGCATCGTCAGCCTGCTTTGCGATCGGGGCGAACGCTACGACCAGACCCTGTTCGACGCCGACTGGTGCGCGCGCCGCGGGCTGGACGTGGAAAGCGCAGGCCGTGGCCTGCGCGAGGCACTCGAGGGTGCGGGCCCGCGACCCCTGGCCGCGGGCCCGGCTTCGGTCAGGGGATCCTGAAGGTCACGCCCGACGAACTGCGCACGTTGCCGGCCTTGTCGTAGGCTTTGGCGACGAGCGTGTGGCTGCTGCCCGGCCACCAGCTGCTGGTGTTCCAGTACAGCGAGTAGGCGGACGTGGTGTCGTAGCCCTTCTTCACGCCATCGATGTAGAAGTCCACGCGGGCGACGCCGACGTTGTCGCTGGCGCTGGCCTTCATGGTGATCGAGCCGCTGGACACCGCGACCGAGGCGCTGACCGTCGGCGCCGTCGTGTCGGCGGAGGACGAGGACGAGGTGGTGCTCGTCGAGGACGGCACCGTGGCCGAGGAGAAGGAACCGCTCTTGCCGGTGGTGAAGGTGATCGAGTTGGAGCTGCGCACGTTGCCGGCCTTGTCGTAGGCCTTGATCGTGTAGACGTGGGTGCTGCCCGGCCACCAGCTCGCGGTGCTCATGCTCATGGACCAGCCCGGGGCGTAGTCCTGGCCCTTCTTCTGGCCGTCGATGTAGAACTCGACCTTGCTCACGCCGCTGCTGTCGGTGGCGTTGGCGTTCATCGTGATCGAGCTGCTGTAGACCGACAGGGAGGTGTTGACGGTCGGCGCGGTGGTGTCGGCCGAGCTGCTCGTGCCGGTGGTGGTCGTGGTGGTGGTGGTGGACGACGAGGAAGGCACGGTCGCCGAGAAGTACGAGCCGCTCTTGCCGGTGGTGAAGGTGATCGAGTTGGACGTCCGCACGTTGCCGGCCTTGTCGTAGGCCTTGATCGTGTAGACGTGGGTGCTGCCCG